>CAMJDT010000016.1 GCA_946404495.1 uncultured Bacteroidales bacterium | reverse complement strand
GTAACATTGGCTGTTGGCATTGGCATTGGCTGTCATTGGCCGGCATTGGCTGAAATAGTCCAACGACCAACGACTAACGACCAACGACCAAAAAATCGCAGGATTGTAATAAATTCTGCGATTTTTTTTGCATATGTCAGAAACAGTTGTATTTCCGTACCATCGAGTTCGCCGTCTACTGCCGCCCCCGCTCCCCGCAGAACTACGACATCTTCCGCCAGACCTTCCACGAGTAGCTTGTATTGTGCTTGTATTGTAGCTTGATTCCCCTAAGTCGGTGAAAAAGGATAGGGAGCTAATCGACCTGTATGCCGGTCAATGTATAGCGTTTCCCATCGCGCAGGATAAACAGTTGTCCGTTCTGAACAACCTTTTTTACCTCCTCTGTCTCAGGCATAGATGGCTCGTCGTATGTATTCAATTGGGAGGCATCGAATCCGATTTTGAGATCCATCCAAGGGATGCGTTGTTTGATATAGTTGCGCACGTTCTCCACTTCCGCCTCGTAGGAACCCCAGATACGCGGATTCTGGTGCACGTACTGATTCATAATAGGCCACCGCATAAAATTGAGCCGTTGTGACTGCATGAGCATCGCCTCTTGTTCATCGATATACTGAAGCAACGATTCCTCGGTCAGTCCTGCCTTGCGAGCCTGCTCCCAGATAGCAAGCAGCTGCTGTTTGGCAGCGGCATCGTCGATGACGATCCGGTCCACCAACGTGCGCAGATAGCCGGTAGTACTACCATTAGTGCGGTATATATAATCTCTCAGATGGCGTATCGGATAGGTGCGGTCGTCGTTTTCAAACGCCAAATCAAAGTCCCACACCGGCCCTACAAAGAGCGTATCATTGGCGCGGTGTTTGTACAGATACATGCTCCAATACGTATCGGTGTTACCGGAGAGCTCGCCGACGATGAAATGGCGCAGGAAGGTATTGAGATCGAGATAGGATTGCCAATCCTTCTCCATCTTGTTGTAGTGACAGCGGATGTATTCGCTTTGCTCCCAGGTGATACTGTCTTCTTTGGGTGACTTAATCGTCACTCCTGTCCCTTTGTCCGACCAAAACATAGACTGCTCCGCGTAGGCATAGGCATCCGCCTCGATGAGATATCCGCCGGTGAGCGCTTCACCGCTGTTGTCGGATGGCTTCATCTCAGTAATATCCACACGGTTCTTGCGCACTTCAATCTGGTCGCATAGTTGGTAACACCCCTTGTAATCGCCGTTGAGCACCACATCAACGTACGCGCAGAAAGGCGTATAAGGCATACCGAGACGCCGGCTCAACTCAAATGCTAACTGATTGCGCATCAGTGTCTTATCACCGTAGTTATTGATGAGCGTCCATTTCTTTGCTTTAGCCGGCGAACCCAACACCTGGTGTTTGTGCTCAAACCGGATGCGGTAGGGTTTCTTCGGAAAATCGCGTGAGGCGTTGCCGCGTTCGCGGATCGTAGCTTCATCCGACAGAATAGTCTGCCCGTCATTGGAGATGATCGAGATGCGACAGTCGATCTCGTGTTCTTTGTCATACGGGATCTCATCATTGACGGTGTGAATACTCACAACCGGCAGGTTGGTCAGCTGACTCAAGTGTGAATCATCACCTATCCCCTGCTCGCCATAGAACTCGAGACTCACGGAAGTTAGACTCCTTCCGCTCGGAGCGACCAAGCGCACATACCGGAAACCACGCGAACAATTGACGGAGAGGTAGTTCATCTGATTGGTACGGCTTTCGCTGATGATTGCTATCGGCACGGCATCCATAAAATCCGCACGGTTAGCTCCTTCAAAGATGCCCAGCAATACATCCTCGGAGTTAGTCGGATTCCAACCTACGGCAGTGACTATCTGCGGTTGGATGAATGACAGGCCTTTCCATTTCCCACCGGATCCTATCTCCGTGCCTGACAACAACGCATCCGCCCACAGAGACGTGGACCAAACCAACATCGCGATGCCTAAAAATATGCGCCGCATATACTTATCCCGTAAAATAGCGTGCCTTAGCGATTGATGTCGGGTAGGGGGCTGTAGTCGCGGGAGTAGCGCAGATGCTGTGCGGCGTAGCCTTCGGTGTAGTCGAGCAGGACATCGGTGATGTTACCCTCGCGGTCAAAGACCGGCGTATAGACGGGGTTGACGAATCCCTTGTAGGGCGGGATATGGAGGGGTTGGTAACGCGCGATCATCTCGGCGTGGAGTTCAGGATTGACGCGCACTGCGTATTGCTCCACGAGTGCCTTGCCCTCCTCGTAGTTGCCGGTGGAGGTGATGCGTTGGATGATAGCGAGCAGTTCGCCGTAGAGTCGGCGTACGCCCTCGTAGTCGTTGATGCGCAGATAGTGCTTTCCGTCGCGCTCGATAATCTCCACCTCGGGATTGGTCTTATCGGCATGATCGAGCACCCAGTTGGCAATGAGTTGGCGGTTGCGCATATGGCTCTCCTCGATGTTCTTACCGAGTTCGACACGCACGAGTTGGGTGAGGGCACCGTTCATCATCTGCTGGTAGTACTGCGCCTTGTAGGCTTCGGCGTCGGGTGCGATACCGAGTTCGACGAGTTTGGGATCAGCCATGTAATAGAGCGAGAAGAGGTCGGCGCGGCATTCCTCGATGGTGGAGGCATGTTCGCGGAGCGCATCCTTGCTCACGCCCGGCAGCAATTGTCCGGAGCCGTGACCGAGGCACTCGTGCAGGTCTACGTGTACGTCGGACATATGGGCTCCGTATTTACGCGCGTATTCGCGTTCGGTGTCGGAGAGGAGGAACTCCTCGTTGAAGCCATTGCCGAGCGCGGCCTGGTTGTAAGCCTCGGTGAGGTTGGCGATGGTAACGGATTTGGAACCATAGGTCTTGCGGATCCAGTTGGCGTTCGGCAGGTTGATACCGATCGGCGTGGAGGGATAGCAGTCGCCGGCGAGGATAGCCGCGGTGATGACTTTGGCTGAGACGCCTTTGCACTCTTTCTTCTTGAAGGCCGGATCGATGGGGGAGTTGTCCTCAAACCACTGTGCATTGTCGGACATCTTCTTGGTACGCTCGGTCGCCTCCAGGTCCTTGAAGTTGGTCATAGCTTCCCAGGCACCGGTGATGCCGAGCGGGTCGCCATAGACTTCGGTGAAGCCATTGACGAAGTCCACGCGGCTATCGAGGTCGCGCACCCAGGCGATGGCGTATTCGTTGAAGGTTTGGAGGTCGCCGGTACGGTTGAAGTCGATGAGCTTCTGAATCACGAGCCGCTGCTGGTCGTTCTCGGCATAAGCGAGGGCTTTCTCGAGGTTGTCGACCACGTGAATGAGGGCTTCGCGGTAGAGGCCGTCGTCCTCGGCTTTGTAGACGCGCTCGATGATGTTGCCGTCGGCGTCCTTGACGAGTTTGCTATTGAGTCCGATCCATTTGGGTTCGTCGGAGGTGTCCTTGTGCTCCGCATACCATTGCTCGGCCTCGGCCTGAGTGAGACCCTCGTAGTAATTGCAGGCAGAGGTGAGGAGCAGGTCTTCGCCATCGGCACTGTTCACCTTCTTGGCCATGACAGCGGGGTCGAAGATGACGGAGAGGAGTTCGTCAGAGAGTTCGATACCCGTCTCGGCGCAAGCCTCGGCGAACCACTCGCGCGAGCAGGCGGGGAGGAACTTATCCTCGGCATAGTGATGGTGGATACCGTTGGAGAACCAGACGCGCTTGAGATAGATCTCAAAGTTCTTCCACTCGTCGGTGGTGCGGTCGCCGGCATAGTTGAGATAGAGCTTCTCGCAGGTGCGGCGGATACGGAGGTTGTAACGGCCGTTCTGGTCAAAGAGGATGTCACGTCCCCAGAGGGCGGCTTCGTTGAGGTAATAGACGAGGGCTTTCTGTTGCACGGTGAGGTGCTCAAAATCGGGTACGCGATAGCGCAGTAACCCGAGGTCTGCAAATTCTTCTACCATATACGGGAATGATTCCATGTCGGGCGTCAATTGAGGCTCCGGACGGTTAGTACAAGCAGCCAAAGCAAGTGCGGCTGAGAGGATAAGGATGTGTTTTTTCATATAATCGGATTTATCTATTTGTTCGTAATCAGTCTGCAAAGATACGAAAATAAATTGATAATTTCAAATTTCAAGTTTAAAATTTGCGTTTTTTGACGAATTTTTTGCATATTTCAAAAAAAAGCAGTACTTTTGTCGGGAAAAATGATGAAGAAAGATGATAAGTAGTCTGATAGGAGAGCAATTAGTAGGAGATGCTCAGCGCCTGATTGAGGGCGCGAAGAAGATTGTGATACTGACGCATATGGCACCGGACGGCGATGCGATGGGATCGTCGTTGGGACTGAGATGGTGGTTGGAAGAGATGGGAAAAGCGGTGACGGTTGTGGTGCCGAGTGCGTTTCCGGATTTCCTGGGCTGGATGCCCGGAGCAGAGGATATATTGGTATACGACATCAGCGGCGAATCGGCCGTGTGCGGACAGATACGGGAAGCGATCGAGGCGGCGGATCTGGCCATCTGTGCAGACTTCAACGAACCGAAGCGAATCGGGGCAGTGGGGACGATGCTTCTCGAGGTGAAAAATGAAAGGGACCCCAAAAATCAGCAGATTTTTCGGGGAAGCCCCGGTGAAAGGAAGAAGGAAGAAGGAGATTTGCCGATACTGATGATTGATCATCATCCGAATCCGTCGGATGTGGCGGATGTGGTGCTGTCGTATCCCGAGAGTCCAAGTGCGTCGGAGATCGTGTACAGGCTGATTTATGAGATGAAGGGTCAACTATCGCTCAATGCAGCGACCTGTCTCTACACGGGTATGATGACCGATACGGGCAATTTTGCTTTCAATTCGAATCACCCCGAGATGTACGAGATCGTAGGCGAGATGGTGCGCTTGGGCGTGGATAAGGATGCGATATACAACCGCGTGTTTAATGCCTACAGCGAGTCGAGGATGCGGCTGATGGGATTCTGCCTGTATCAGAAGATGCGTATCTTCCCCAAGGAGCATGTGGCGTTTATCTACCTGTCGAAACGGGAGTTGGCGCGGTTCCATTTCCAATCGGGCGATGCCGAGGGGCTGGTGAACCTGCCGCTGCAGATACGGGATATCCATTACTCATGTTTCATGCGCGAGGATAAGGTCTATCCCTCTGAGGAGGAGAAAGCCGGCGGCAGTAAGATCAAGGTGAAGATCAGCATGCGCAGCCAGGGCGACAGGCCGGTGAATACGTTCTGCCAGGAGGTGTTCGGCGGCGGAGGGCATAAGAATGCCTCGGGCGGCGAGTACTACGGACCGCTGCCGGAGGCGGTGAAGCTGTTCCTCGAGAACTATCAGCGATACTGCAAGTAATAAAAGCGGGTCACCTGATGGCGACCCGCTTTTAACTATCAATTGTCAATTATCAATTGTCAATTAACTTTACACTACTCCCGAGAAGCCCATGAAGGCCATGGCGAGCAGACCGGCTGTGAGCAGCGCGATAGGCGTACCCTGCATGGCTTTGGGGACCTTGTTCATAGCGAGTTGCTCGCGCATACCGGCGAAGATGACCAGTGCCAGTGCAAAACCGATGGCGGTAGCGAAGGCAAAGATGGTGCCGGTGAGCAGGTTATGGTCGGCGCCTACGGGCAGTTTGTTGGTGCCATCGGCCACGAGGATAGCCACACCGAGGATGCAGCAGTTGGTCGTGATCAGGGGCAGGAACACACCGAGAGCCTGATAGAGCGAGGGACTGATTTTCTTGAGGATGATCTCAATCATCTGTACCAGCGCTGCAATGACGAGGATGAACACGATGGTCTGGAGGAATCCGAGGCCAAAGTTATTGAGCAGCATCTGCAGCAGATAGGTGATGATCGTGGCCAGCACGAGTACGAAGGTAACGGCAGCTCCCATACCGAGGGCAGTGTCGATCTTCTTGCTGACACCCAGGAAGGGGCAGATACCGAGGAACTGGCTGAGGACGATGTTGTTAACAAAAATCGCCGAGATAAATATCAGGAAATAAACCATAATTCAATTTACAATTTAGTCATTTACCATTTACCATTTTATTTCTTCTGCAGTTTCTGCACGAGGGCCATTACAAACGCGAGGGCGATGAAGGCACCGGGAGCCAGTACGAAGATGAGCATACCGTAGTCGTCGCTGAAGAGACGTCCGCCGAAGATGCATCCTGTACCCAGCAGTTCGCGCACGGCACCGATGACGGTGAGCGAGAGCGTGAATCCGAGTCCCATACCGATGCCGTCGATGGCACTGAGTCCGACGTTGTTCTTAGCCGCAAAAGCCTCGGCACGACCGAGCACGATACAGTTCACCACGATGAGCGGGATGAACAGACCGAGCGTGGCGTAGATAGCGGGCACGTAGGCCTGCATCAAGAGTTGCACGAGGGTCACGAAGGTAGCAATCACCACGATAAAGGCGGGGATACGCACTTTGTCGGGGATGAGGTTCTTGAGTAGGGAGATGACCACATTGGAGCAGACGAGCACAAACATGGTGGCCAGACCCATCGACATGCCGTTGATGGCGCTGGTAGTAGTAGCCAGCGTAGGGCACATTCCGAGAACGAGACCGAAGGTGGGGTTCTCCTTGATTATTCCGTTGAGGAAGGTTTGTTTAGCATTACTCATCTTGGGCCTCCTTTTCGTCAATAATGATTGTTTCTTCTATTTCCTCCTCTTCCTTCACCATTTGGCTGGCGCCGGTGTGAGCATCCTCTTCACCGCGGAAGGTGAAGTACGCCTCGTTGGCAGCCTTGAGGAAGGCGCGGGACGAGATAGTAGCTGCCGTGATGGCATCTACATCGCCGCCGTCCTTGGATACGCTGAAGGTACCGTTGGCCACGCGGCCTACGATATTCTGCGCGGGTTTGGCTTCGTCCTGGAACCACCAGACGGACTTATCGCCCAGACCCGGAGTCTCGCTGTGCTCCAACACTTTGTAACCGAGCACGGTGCCATCGGGTGCGAAACCGAACATCACTTTCATCTTACCGCCGAAACCGTCGGTCTCGACCATGACGGGCGTACCCTCCTCGCAACCGGCGAGCACAGAGAGGCGTGCTTCCTGTTCGGCAGCGGCCTTCTGGGCATTGATGCGGTCGATGGTGAGGGTATAGATACCTGCCAGAGCTCCTGCGGCGATCAGCGTGATGCACGTGAGCGAGAGGAGCATGTTCTTGAGTGAACTTTCTAATTTAGCCATAGTTAGTCCTCCTTATTTTTTCTTCTCTCCGAAACGACGGGGACGAATACGGTTCAACAAAGGTACGCAGGCATTCATGATCAGGATAGCGAACGACATACCCTCGGGGTAAGCGCCCCAGGTACGGATCACCATTACGATCAGACCGATACCGATACCGAAGATGATCTTACCCCAGCCGGTCATCGGGCTGGTGACATAGTCGGTTGCCATAAAGAAGGCACCGAGCATCATACCACCGGTGAGCAGGGTATAGAGCACGTATTGGCACGTGCTCATGCCTTCGGGCAGAGCGCCTACGAGACCGGTAACTACGGCAAAGAGGGCTGCGGTCAGGATGATGCTGACGGGGATATGCCAGGTGATCACGCGGGTGCAGATCAGGAAGATACCGCCGATGATGAGGGCCAGCGCGCAGACTTCACCGAGCGAACCTCCCATAGCACCCAAGAAAGCATCCGTGAGGGAAGGCAGATTGGAGATAAGGCTGCTGTCGCCGTCCTTAATCATCTGCTTGAGGTAATAAAGCGGGGTAGCGCCCGTTTCCGCGTCAATGTAACCGGTAGCGAAGCCGAGGGGACGCGGCCAGGTAGTCATCTGCACGGGGAAGGAGATGAGCAGGAAGACACGTCCGACGAGTGCGGGGTTGAACAGGTTCTGTCCCAGTCCGCCAAACGACATCTTACCCAGTGTCATAGCTGCCAGAGCGCCGATGACGACAATCCACCAGGGGAGGTTGCTGGGCAGGTTGAATGCCAAGAGCAGACCGGTAAGGATGGCAGAGAGGTCGTCGAGATGAGAGGGCTCCTTGAGCATGAATCGCGTGATCAACCACTCAAACAGCATGCATGCTGCCACGCTGATCAGCGCTGTAATCAGGGCTCCCCAGCCGAACTCAACCACCGACACCACGTAGGCGGGCAGCAGGGCCAAGATGACCAGGAGCATATTTTTCCGAACCGAATCACCGCTATGCGCGTGCGGGGCCGGAGATACAATGAGTTGTTTCATAGGAAATATCAATTATCAACTATCAATTATCAACTATTTCTTGGCCGCTTGGCGTGCGCGAATGATACCGCCCACTTGGGCTTTACCCATTCGGATGTAGTCCAACAGCGGACGATGGCTGGGGCAGGTGAAGAGGCAGCAACCGCAGTCGATGCAGTCCATGACGTCGTGTTGCTCCATCTCGTCCCACATCTGCAGTTGAGCTTGCTTGGAGAGCAGGTAGGGTTCGAGACCCATCGGGCAGGCGGTGACGCACTTGGCGCAGCGGATGCAGTTCTCCGGCTCTACGCGGCGACTCTCGCTCTCGGGCAGGAACAACAGACCCGACACGCGCTTATTGGTAGGCATGTCGATATTGTTCATCGCGCGACCCATCATAGGTCCGCCGCCGATGATCTTACCGGTGTCCTCGGGGATGCCTCCTGCCAGGTCGATGACCTCGCTGAGCGGCGTACCGAAGCGAACGCTGTAGTTACCCGGACGGGCAACGGAGGCGCCGGTGACGGTCATGACGCGCGAGATGAGGGGCTTATTCTTCTGCACGGCCTCGTAGACGGCATAGATGGTAGCCACGTTGTCCACTACGGCACCTACCTCGATAGGCAGCGCGCCGGAGGGCACCTGACGACCTATGCAGGCATCGATGAGCTGTTTCTCACCGCCTTGTGGGTACTTGAGTTTGAGGGGCTTGACCTCTACGCCGATGGTCTTGAGGGCCAACTCTCTCATGCGAGCGATGGCGTCGGGTTTGTTCTTCTCAATACCGATGATAGCGCGGTCGATCGAGAGGGCGCGCATGAGGATCTGAATACCGATCATCAGTTCTTCGCCGTGCTCGAGCATCAGCTGATGGTCACAGGTGAGGTAGGGTTCGCACTCTACACCGTTGACGATGAGCACTTCGGCTTTCTTGCCCGGAGGGGGCAGGAGTTTGACCTGGGTGGGGAAGCAGGCTCCGCCGAGACCGACGATACCGGCTGCAGCGACCTTGTCGATAATCTCCTTGGGCTCGAGACGACACTCGCGAATGACATCGGGGGTGCGATCGATCTCGGGTAACCACTCGTCGCCCTCTACGTCCATAAAGATGGCGGGCATCTTCATGCCCCAGGCATCGATGGTGGTGTCTATCTTGGTGATGGTACCGCTATAGGGCGAGTGGATATTGGCACTGACGAATCCTCCGGCCTTGGCCAGCAGTTCGCCGACCTTGACCTGTTGTCCCTTCTCAACGACAGCCTGTGCGGGCGCACCGATATGCTGCACGAGGGGTATGATGGCCTTCTTCGGCAGCGGGCACTCGGTGATAGGTTGGTGTGCACTGTACTGTTTGTTGTCATGCGGGTGCACTCCGCCTATTTTGAACGTATTCATGCTTGTGCCTCCTGTGTTTGAGCCGTGTCGGCGGGTTTAACATCTTGAGCGGGCTTAGCCTCTTGAGCGGGTTTGGCTTCCGCGGCAGGTTCAGCGGGCTTGCGTGCAGGGAAGTTAACAGAGTGAATGGCTCCGGTGGGGCAAGCGGCTTCGCACTTGCGGCAGAGACGACACTTCTCGGGATCGATGTAAGCGAGGTTGCTGTCGACGGTGATGGCCTCGAAGTTACACTCCTTCTGGCACTTACCGCAACCGATGCATGCGCTGAGGCAGGCCTTGCGGGCGATAGCACCTTTGTCCTTGTTGACACAGAGAACGACCATTCGGCGTCCCTTGGGTCCCTTCTTACGCAACTCGATGATGTTGCGCGGGCAAGCCTTGACGCACTTGCCGCAGGCGGTACATTTCTCTTCGTCCACTACGGGCAGACCCGTTTGGGGATCCATCGAGAGGGCTCCGAACTGGCAAGCTGCCACGCAGTCGCCGCAACCGAGACAACCGAACGGGCAAGCCGTTTCGCCGACGTAGAGGTTGTGCTGGATACGGCACGAACGTACGCCGTTGTACTCGCTGGTGCGCGGGCGTGCTTCGCACGTGCCGTTGCAGCGCACTACAGCCACTTTGGGGTCGGCTGCTACCGCTGCCAGACCCAGGATGGCTCCTACTTTTTCCATGGTGGGAGCACCTCCCACGGGGCAGAGCAGACCGTCTAATGTGTCGGCCTTGACGCAGGCTTCCGCCAGCGCACGACAACCCGCAAAACCGCAACCGCCGCAGTTAGCCCCCGGAAGGACTTCCTGCACCTGATCGATGCGCGGGTCTTCCTCCACCCTGAACTTCTGAGCAATCAGGTACAGCAACAATGCCGCTGCCAATCCCGTCAAGCCCAAAACGAGCAAAGAAATAAGGATAAGTTTCATAAATGTTGTTTTGTTTTTATTGTTGTTTGTTAGTTTTCTAGTGGACTAGTGGACTAGTGAACTAGTGCTCTAGTTTCCGTACCGTAAAGGAGAACTGCTTTTGTAGTCTCCCTCTAAAGAGTCGCAGGATGATAAAATAGACACCTGTGACGCAGAGTGCAATAACGCCTGCGAGGGCTTCGCTATCGAGGCGCATATCCAGAATGGCCAGCGTAGCGACGAGCACGATGAGGGGCAGGATATAGGCTATCACGACAGCTTTCCATCCCATCCGTTGAGCGACGGTCACTTCGACCTCAGCGCCCACCTCGGGCAGCGCAGGCATCTCGCCGGAGAGCGAATCGAGGGTGCAGTCGATAAACTTCTCCTTCTTGTCGGAGGACATGCACATCGACTTAGCCTGACAGGCGCTACAGGCCGAGGATTGCTCGATCAATACACGCACCTTATCGCCCTCAATGGCGACCACGGTTCCCCTATGTCGGATGACTTCAGCCATTATATGCACAAAATATCGCGCAAAGGTAGTACTTTTTTTTTATATACACAAATTTTTCTTATAGAAAAAACAAAAATGAAGTGCAAAGGGCTCAGTTTCTTCGATTTTGAGCAGCTGAGAGACCCAAAAATGCCGAAAAAAGGACGGGTAGATGAAAAATAGCATATTCTTAATATACCCTATAAAATATGCGTGCAAAAGTTCTAAAATTATATACTATTATTAAGACAAAATGTAAAATATGAGAAAAAGTATGCTTTTTCATAAAAATAGGTATTGCGGGAATGAAAAAAAAGCAGTACCTTTGCCGCGTTTTTTTGCGAAATAGTAAAATTAGTACTAAAAAATACGAGATATTGATGCATAAAAAAGGTATTGTAATAAGTCTGATGTTGCTGCTATCCATCGTGATGTCGGGGGCAGAGCATGTAGTGAGCGGATTGGTACAGGATGCGTGGACGCACGAGCCGCTGGTGGGTGTGACGATCGTGGAATGCGACAACCCCTCGGTGGGAACGGTGACGGATATAGACGGACGGTATGTGCTGGCCTTGAGCGGCGCGGGTGTGAAGATCTGTTTCTCGTACGTAGGATACGAGAGCGAGGAAAGGGTCGTGAAAGCCGGTGTGAAAGAGTTGAACCTGGTGCTGCAGCCGCATAATGAGGTGTTGGACGAGGTCGTGGTGACGGTAGGCCGATTTGAGCAACGTCAGACCGATGTGACGGTGTCGATGGAGGTATTGAAACCGCAGGTGCTGCGCAATCAGGCACCGACGGATCTGACCTCGTCGCTGCAGACCGTGCCGGGTGTGGAGATCATAGACAAGCAGCCCAGTATACGTGGCGGCGGCGGATGGACCTACAGTGTGGGTTCGCGTTGTCAGGTACTGATGGATGGTATGACCGTGCTGAATCCCAAGACGGGTGAGGTGAACTGGAACAATATCCCGCTGGAGAATGTAGGTCAGGTGGAGGTAATCAAGGGTGCCTCGTCGGTGCTTTACGGTTCGTCGGCGCTGAACGGCGTGATCAACGTGCTGACCAAGCGTCCGGGGTTGAAACCGGAGACGAAAGTGTCGGGCTACGTAGGTATCTACGATAACTACAAGGACTACCATTACACGGGCGCGCGCCTTCCTTTATATTATGGTGCAGAGGCATCGCACACGCGTCGAGTGGGCAATTTTGACCTGTCGGGAGCCATCAGCGGTTTCAAGGACGAGGGCTATCGTACGCAGAGTTTCAACGACCGCGTGCGCCTGAACGGTAACATGACCTATCATATGCCGGTAGAGGAAGGCAAGTACCTGTCGGCAGGATTTAACCTCAACTATGTAGCCAATCAGTACGGCGATTTCTTCATCTGGCGCAGCCCGAAGGATCCGATTCATCCCTCACCGCTGACCAATATGGGACGCAAGGAGCATAACTTCAATATCGATCCCTTCTTCAATTACGACGATACGGAGCGCGGCATCTCGCATAAGGTGCGTGCGCGATTCTATATGACGGCCGACAACCTGACCGTGCCCTCGCCGGGTCTGACAACCGAGGAGTTGCTCAAATGGGGCGTCAAGAGCTTTGATATGGACAAAGTGCAAGGCTATTACGATAAGATCAAGGGCTATACCGACAGCGGCGTGGCACTGAAGGATGCCTTGCTGGTGACGTTCAGCGACGTGGCGGTGCCGATTAAGAACGAAGACTGGTTGACGGCCGTGGAGAACGGAATTGACCTGGTCAAGAACGGACTGGGATATACGGGCACGGTGGCCGAGTTGCAGGACGCGGTAGCATATGCGATGAATATGCTGGCGGACAACGAACCGACACGTCCGGAGTTGACCTACAACGGCTATCTGGACTATCAGTTTGCCAAGCAGTGGAACTCGGGTGTACGATTGACGACGGGTGTGAACTGGAATCACATCACCAACACGGCCAATATCACCGGTACGCACCAGACGGATAATGTGGCGGCCTATATCCAGTACGACCACCGTATTGCCAATCGTCTGTCGCTGAGTGCCGGTATGCGACTGGAGTACTATAGGATGGACAGCAGTTATGCGGAGGCGAATATCAAGATTGGTAAATGGCTCTGCCCGGTACGGCCTGTGTTCCGCGCCGGTCTGAACTGGGAGATCTACAAGGCCGGCTTCCTGCGTGCCAGCTTCGGTCAGGGTTATCGCAATCCGTCTATCACGGAGAAGTTCGCCCGCAAAGACATAGGCGGCGTAGGTGTGTATCCGAATCACGATATCCGTCCCGAGTCGGGCTTCAATGCCGAGTTGGGCTATAAGCAGCTCTATCGGTTCGGTCCCGTACAGGGTACGCTGGATGTGGCGGGATTCTATACCGAGTACCGCGATATGATCGAGTATCAGTTCGGGTTGTTCCGCAACTCCGACTATAAGATGATCAATTCCATCTACGACGTGATCGACGAGGCGCAGAATATGATAGACGGCATCAAGGCGACCAAGTCGCTGAGCGGAGCCGGTATAGGCATAGGTGCGCAGTTCGTCAACGTAGGCCATGCGCGTATCTACGGTGCGGAGGTGAGCACGATGGGACGTGTGGATATCAAGAAGGATATGAACCTCACGTATATGATCGGATATACCTTCACCGAACCCGAGGACCTGGATTACAAGAAACGTCTCGAAGAGGAGCAGTACTACACCGATCCCCTGCAGATGCGCAATAAATCCAACGATACCAAGTACCTCAAGTACAGAAACAAACATACCTTTAAGACGACCATCGATTATCAGGTCAAGTGGTTCTCCGTGGGACTGAATATGATGTACAGAAGCAAGGTGCTGGCGGTGGATTATATCATGGTAGACGAACGCGAGAAGGAGCAGAAGGACCTGATGGACTATGCGCGGATGTTCATCTTCGGCTATGAAGACGGCCTGACGCTTCACGACTACTGGATGAGTCATAATAAGGGCGTGTTCCTGATGGATCTGCGTTGCGCCGTACGATTGAAAGAGAGGGTAGAACTGCAGTTTATCGTCAATAACCTGCTCAATACCGAATACAGTTATCGCCCGATGGCGCTGGGTCAACCCCGCACCTTCGTTTGCAGAATGAATATTAACTTTTAAACAATACATTAAAGATGAAGAAAATTATTACTACTATTTTGCTGGCTATCGCCATGACGGTGTCGTCCTATGCGATCACGGTCAATGATGCAGCCGGTGCTTTTAAGGGTCTGCTCAATGTAGGAGGAGACCAGTATCCGAATAAGGAGATCTTTATCCTCCCCGGTGTTCAGAGCGGTACGGTAACGTTTGTACTGCCGGATTTTGCCTACAACGGTGCTCCGTTGGGCGATATCGTGCTGGTAAATATCCCGATGAGCAGCAGCGGTCAGTTGACGCTCGAGAATGCGAGTCTCTATATCCGTGCCATCTCCGAGCGCGCCCGGATCACGGTGGTGAACGGTCTGGAGGACGAGGGTGTGACCTACAACTCGTATATCAACACCACTTCGGCGCAGGTGCTGCTCTCGATTGCCGCTCCCTCGCTGCCGGAGCCGATTTTTGTGCTCTTCAGCGGTGCGCGGATTACCAACGAGAACTATGCCATCACGAATGGCGGTTTTGAGGGCAGTTGGTCGAACAACGAGGTAAACGGTTGGCATTCGTTCAAGACAGCAACCGGTACTTGGGCGAGTACGGTAAGCGGCAATACCGCGCAGTTTGAGCAATCCACCGAGAAGCGTCCCGGTTCGGCAGGTACGTATAGCGCGAAATTACGTTCGAATATCGTATTGTCGGCCAAGGCTAACGGTAACTGCACCAACGGACAGATCAATGCCGGTTCGACGTCGGCCGCTGATGCATCGGGCAATTACAACTTCTCCGATCCTTCCAATACGGGCTACAACACCTCTTTTGTGGGCAATCCGGATTCGCTGGTGTTCTGGGCAAAGTATATCCCTGCGGATCAGAATCCCTCTAATTCGGCCAACCGCGCTCGCACGCACGCTGTGATCACGACCAATGCCCGCTATCAGGATCCCGAGGCAACGAGTTATGCATCGGTGAAGATCGCGGATGCGGCCATCAACTATTCGGCGAACAGTTCGATGGGTTGGCAGCGTCTGTCGGTGCCCTTTACCTATACGGCCGTTAATCCCGACCAGGCAGCCTATATGCTGATAACGTTTACGACCAACGCGACGCCAGGCGGCGGTTCAACGTATTCGACAGGAAGTATATTCAATAAGAAATACTACTACGACAATCTGTATATTGACGATGCCGAGATGATTTACAACCACGACCTCACCTCCCTTACGATGAACGGTCAGGCTGTAGCGTTCAGCAACGGTCAGGCATTCTCGCAGGAGATCTATAACGACAGCACCTACAATTTTGTGGCTACTACCAACGGCCGTGCTGCCAAATCGTTTATCGGCTACGATGCGCTGACCAACAGCATGCACCTCTATGTGGTGGGTGACAACTACTCGCAGGCTAAGGCCTACTCGCTCTATACCCTGCAGATGGTAGCTCCGCCGGTAGATACCTACTATGCTTATGAGGCATCGACTTGCGATAATGAGCCGTATTCGGACGAGCTGTTCTCGAACCTCACCGAGGCCGGCGTATACGTGGATACGATACCCAACACGCAGGGCGCCGACTCGATCATCACGCTGACGCTGACGGTTTATCCGACCTATGCAGCCAATGAGTCGATGACAATCATCCGCGGCGATGTACTCAGTTGGGAGAATATTGATCTCAGCATCCTGCCCGAAGGCGATACCGTTCTGACGGCAGCGTACGAGACCGTCCACGGCTGCGACTCTATTCTGACGCTAAATCTCACCGTAGCGCGTCCGGCGGATACGTACTATGCTTATGAGGCATCGATCTGCGAAGGTGAACCGTATTCGGATGAGTTGTTCGCGAACCTCACGGAGGCTGGCGAATATGTAGATACGATCCTCAATGCAAGGGGTTCCGATTCGATCATCACGCTGACGCTGACGGTTTATCCGACCTATGCAACGGATACGACAATGACCATTACGCAGGGCGATGAGATCGTGTGGGAGAATAATGATCTTAGCATCCTGCCTGTAGGCGATACGACTCTGACAGCTGAATATCAGACTGTTCACGGTTGCGACTCCACGATGACGCTCTATCTCACCGTAGAGGCACGTCCGATCGTGACGGAGATTCCTCAGACGGAGGCTGCAGCAAACATGACGCGCAAGGTCATCATCAACGGACAAATGTATATCATTCGCGAAGATGAGATGTACGATATCTTCGGAAAGAAAATTAAATAAGTCATGACAATGAAAAAGCTGATTATAGTATCTCTGGCCTGCCTAATCGGCATGGCCCATGCAGCGGCTCTGACGCCGCGCGAGGTGTCCGGCATGTTTCGTGGCGACCTCAATATCGGCGGAAGTATGTATCCCGATAAGACCATCTATCTTCTGCCCGGAACGGTGGACAGTACCCTCACGTTCGTTTTGCCCGATTTCTCGTTTAATAACGCCAAGCTGGGCGATATCGTACTGACCAATATCCCGATGCGTGACAACGGTCAACTCGTGTTGGAGGATGCGACCCTCTTTATCGATACCATTCAGGAGCGTGCTCTGATCACGGTGGTGAACGGTCTGGAGGACGAGGGCGTGGTCTACAACTCAATCGTGACTCCGACGGAGGCAATGGTATTGCTAACTATCGGTGCTCCTTCGCTGCCGGAACCGATCTACGTGCTCTTCCAGGGGGCTGCCGTTCGCAGCAATAACTATGCCTTGGTGAACGGCGGTTTTGAGGGCGTGTGGACGAACGAGGAACCGCAAGGTTGGCATTCCTTTAACTCGGCAACGGGTCTCCTGGTGGATTTCATCAAGAAACCCGACCAGTTCCGCCAGTCTACGGATATCCGTCCGGGTTCGGCCGGTCTGCACAGTGCGCTCATCGCCTCGGAGATGGCATTGGGCGTGAAGGCGAACGGTAACTGCACCAACGGACAGATCAATGCCGGATCGATGACCGCCGACGATGCTGCCGGTAACTATAACTTCTCCGATCCTACCAACGAGGGCTTCAATACGCCTTTCCAGGGTCGTCCCGACTCGCTGATCTTCTGGGCTAAGTACCTGCCTGCAGACCGTGATGCCTCCAATCCTGTCAATCAGGCACGCCTCAATGCTGTCATCACGACCAACGCGCGCTATCAGGATCCGGAAGCAGACGTATCGTACGACGAGGTGAAGATAGGTACCGCTACGATCAATTACTCCGCCAATGCTCAGATGAGTTGGCAGCGTTTTGCGGTGCCCTTTGAATACGTATCTGCCAATCAGGCCAAGATGCCTGCGTTCATTCTGGTGACCTTCACGACCAACAAACAACCCGGCGGCGGTTCGTCGTATTCGACCGGTACGGTCAATAAGGTCAATGTGCTCGATACGGTCTATCTGGACGATGTGTCGGTGAACTACAACCGCGGTCTGAGTCGCTTTACCCGCGACGAGGAGGCACTTGATTTTGAGGATCAAATCGCCTCGGTGGACGAGGAATACTGCGACAGCTGTGCCGACAACCGTGCTTATGGCAACGGTGTCTCGGCACGCACGTTCATCGGCTGGGATGCGATACACCGCTGTATGTACGTATATGTCGTAGCCGATGACTTTGCGCAAAGCGGTCGTTACACGATCTATCGCGTGGAGTTTACGGATAGCGACACCGATGATCTTAACCCCCTCGAACCCGAAGGACTGGAGCGTGTCTATACAGACGAGACGAAGGTGGAGAAGGTCTTCGTGAACGGCCGATTGCTTATTCGCAGAGGCAATGATTGGTACTCCGTTACCGGCGTGAGAGTGAAGTAAGACAGGCTTAGAAACGAAAAAATAGCACTCTTGCTAAAAAAAATCCACATAAATTTGCATATGTGGATTTTTTTGTGTAATTTTGCAGACTAATTGTGGATATATATGCCGAGAAAACCATCTAAATCACCCGATACGATTCGTCGTCAGGAACACGAGGAGACTATCCGCGTGGAGGGACAGCGCCTTACGGAGCGTGTTGTAGCGTTCTTCCGTGACGAGAAGACCCAAGTGATCTTGGGCGTTGTGTTGATATTCATTGCGCTGTTTCTGTTTATAGCGTACGTCAGTTTCTTTGTCACCGGCAAAGCCGATTATTCTATCCTCGAGCAGACCTCTGAGGAGCGCCGTGCTTTGCGTCGTGAGATTCATAACTGGGTAGGTCTTCCCGGTGCATATCTGAGCCGATTCTTGATAGATGGCAGTTTCGGACTGATGTCGATACTGATTGTCAATCTGGTGCTCTTCTACGGCCTGTATCTGTTGAAGGTCGTGAGGGTCAAATGCCTGAGGTGGTTCTTCTGCACGGTCTTTTGGCTGGTGTGGGGTTCGGTAACGCTGTCGTTTGCGCAGGACATGACGGGGATAGACACCTTCTTCCGTTGGGGTGGAGCACACGGAGTGTGGTTGGCCGGATGGCTGGTGTCGTATATCCAGCCCTTGGGAACGAGTCTTGTGCTGTTGGCTTCGCTCATCATCTTCCTCGTGCTATCGGATAAGCATTTTATCCCGCGCGTGATGCTCTGCTGGCGCTGGCTGAAGAATCGCTTTAAGAAGGAGGAAAAGATAGATGAGCCCGCTGAGGCTGAACCGGAGGAGAAAGAGCCGGATGATGAGACAACGACGGAGATGATTTTTACTCCCGAAGATACGGAAACGGAAACGACGGAGGACGATACGCCGCTTACCATCGTCGAGGTGGACGAAGATGAGGAAGAGGATAAGAAGAAGGACGACGAGATTCAGATTACCTACGAACCGCCCGTAGAGGAGGAGATACACGAAGATGAAGGGCAAACCGAGACTGATGAGGAGCTTCAGGACGAAGATTCCCAGGACGAAGATCCCGACCTCACGATTAATAAGACGGAGGACGTGGAGATGAGCGAGAATGACCCCGAGTATCTGCTGCGCAAGCTCGGTCCGTACGACCCGCGTAAGGATCTGGAGACATACCAGTTCCCGTCGCTGAGTCTACTGAAAGTATATGACAACGAAACGGCACCGATCATCGATCAGGCGGAACAGCAATCCAATGCCAACCGTATCGTGACGACGCTGCGTAACTACGGCATCGAGATCGAGTCCATCAAGGCTACCGTCGGTCCGACGGTGACGCTCTATGAGATCGTGCCGAAAGCGGGAATACGTGTAGCGAAGATTCAGTCGTTGGAGAATGATATCATGATGAGTCTGAGTGCTACGGGTATCCGTATCATCGCTCCGATGCCCGGTAAGGGTACGATCGGTATAGAGGTGCCGAATGAGAAACCGCAGGTGGTATCGATGCACTCGGTCATCGCGTCCAAGCGATTCCAGGAGGAGCAGAAGATGAAACTGCCGATTGCCTACGGACGAACCATTACCAACGAGGTCTTTATGTTCGATCTGGCTAAGACACCTCATTTGCTCGTTGCCGGTGCGACGGGAACGGGTAAGTCGGTTGCCATCAATGCTATCATTACCTCGCTGCTGTATAAGAAACATCCGGCGGAGTTGAAACTCGTGATGGTGGATCCGAAGATGGTGGAGTTCGCGCCGTATAAGCCGCTGCTGAAGCATTATCTGGCTGCCATGCCGGATATCGATCCCGAGCAAATCGTCATCACGGACTGCGATAAGGTGGTGAATACCTTGAACTCGCTCGTCATCGAGATGGAGAACCGCTATAAACTGCTGATGGATGCCGGTGTACGGAATCTGGAGGACTATAACGATAAGTTTATTAAGCGTCGTTTGAACCCCAATAAAGTGGTAGCCGACAGTCTGCATCATCAGTTCCTGCCCTATATCGTCATTATCATCGACGAGTACGGCGATTTCATCATGCAGGCGGGCAAGCAGGTGGAGACACCGATTGCACGTATTACGCAGAAGGCCCGTGCCGTAGGTATGCATATGATACTGGCGACACAACGTCCTTCGGTGAATATCGTGACAGGTGTCATCAAGGCGAATATCCCGACGCGTATTGCGTTGCGCACGCAGAGTGTGATCGATTCGCGCACGGTGCTGGATGCCAAGGGTGCGGAGCAACTCATCGGTCGCGGTGACTCGCTCTATTCCGGTAATGCAAGCATCACGCGTGTACAATGCGCCTTTGTGGATACGCCCGAGGTGGACGAGATCGTAGAGCATATCGCTGCGCAACAGCATTATCTGGAACCCTACCAACTGCCCGAATACGTAGGCGAAGGTGGTGAGGGCGAAGCGTTGGCTCCAGGTAGTGTGGATATGAAACGCTTGGATCCGATGTTTGCCGACGTGGCACGCTATGTAGTGTCTAAGCAGGAGGGTTCTACTTCGCGCCTGCAACGTGCCTTTGAGATCGGTTATAACCGCGCCGGTAAACTCAGTGACCAACTGGAGGCAGCCGGCATAGTAGGACCGAACAAAGGTCCGAAGGGTAGGGATGTGCTCATCCAGGATCTTGACCAACTCGATAAACTACTGCAGGAGCTGGGAGTATAAGTTTGGCACGGTATTTGCGTGTAGAAGGGTATGAAACTATTAGTGATACTGGCAACGATATTGTCTTCCGTGCTTACCAACCTGGAGCAGAAGACCCTGCAGACGGACTTTACGCTCTCCGTGTCGGAGGAAGTGAATCAGCCGATTAACTATACCGGGACGGTAGTGCTCAACGGTGAGCGATTCCGTATCAATCTCTTCGGATTGGATGCCGCCTACGACGGACAGACCTTATATATATATTCCGCAGAGACGGATGAGCTGACCCTGTCGCGTCCTACGGAGCAGGAACTGTTAGAGACCAATCCGTTGCTCTATGCCCGGTATCTAGCCGATCGCTGTACGCTAACGGAGAAGACGGCTGACGATGGCCGGTGTACGTATATTACTCTTGTTCCGAAGGATCCTACGGATCCGCTGACGCGGCTGGTAATGCGCGTGCGCAATAATGACCTGATGCCGCTGTCCATCGAGATGAGAGAGGGCAAAACCGTCTCTACGCTTCGCTTTACCAATCCCGCCTTTGTTACGACGGAAACCGAGTATATACTCCGACCGGAGAAAGAAACATTTGTAAATGATTTGCGCTAATGAATAAGGAAAAGTGTATTATTATTGGTTCGGGTCCTGCCGGTTATACGGCAGCCATCTATGCATCGCGTGCGAACCTCCATCCGTTGCTTATCGAAGGTCCCCAGCCCGGAGGACAGTTGACTATTACCACCGAGGTGGAGAATTTTCCGGGCTATCCGGACGGTATTGACCCCTTCACGATGATGGACGATATGCGTCGTCAGGCAGAGCGTTTCGGTACGCGTATCATCACCGGTATCGTGACGAAGGTGGATCTGAGCGGCGAGAGCAAAAAACTGTGGGTAGAAGATACCGACCTCTACGAGACCGACGCCCTCATCATTGCTACCGGTGCGAGTGCCAAGTTCCTTGGCATTCAGTCCGAAGAAGACTACCGCGGTAAGGGTGTCAGCGCCTGTGCTACCTGCGACGGATTCTTCTATCGCAAGAAGACGGTAGCGGTAGTAGGCGGGGGTGATACGGCCTGTGAGGAAGCGCTATACCTGGCGGGACTCTGCGAGAAAGTGTACCTGATTGTACGCAAACCCTATCTGCGCGCCAGCAAGATCATGCAGGATCGTGTATTGTCGAATCCGAAGATCGAGGTGCTCTTTGAGCATAACACGCTCAGACTGACGGGTGAGAACCGCGTGGAGGGAGCAGACCTTATCTATAAAAAGGGTGAACCCGAAGAGGAGATTCGGCATATCGATATCAACGGTTTCTTCCTGGCGATAGGTCATAAACCCAATACGGATCTCTTTGCCGACTATCTCACGCGTGATGAGGAAGGCTATATCGTGACGGAAGGCGATTCTCCGCGCACGAATGTACCGGGTGTGTATGCTGCAGGCGATTGTGCTGATCCGCACTACAGACAAGCCGTTGTTGCGGCCGGATCGGGGTGTAAAGCAGCCATGGAAGCCGAAAAATACATACAAAATACAAAAAAATAAAAAAAAGTTGCCAAAAAATTTGGTCAATTCAAAAAAAAGCAGTACCTTTGCACGCTTTTTCGTCAGAAGAGCATTTTGGTACCTTAGCTCAGGTGGTAGAGCAATGGACTGAAAATCCATGTGTCCTTGGTTCAACTCCAAGAGGTACCACAACCGAGGGAGACTGCATAACGCATCTCCCTCGGCGCTTTTTTACTAAGAATAGGTAAGCTATGCAAATCATCGCTCACGCTCATAACGCCTTCACGGATAAGTTCGGTATCCCGCGTCAGCCCCTGACAGATTCTGTTATCGAGACGCGTATTGTCTTCACGCCGCCGTTTCGTCACCCCGATGCCATTCGCGGCATCGAGGGGTTCAGCCATATATGGCTCTTGTGGGAGTTTGAACATAGTCAGCCGTCTAAATCGCTCACGGTGCGTCCGCCCAGATTAGGCGGTAATACGCGCGTTGGCGTCTTTGCTACCAGGAGTCCTTTCCGTCCTAACCCGATCGGGTTGACCTGCGTGAGGCTGTTGCGAATTGAGAACGGCGAACTCATCGTAGCCGGAGCCGATCTGCGCGATGGGACACCTATCTATGATATTAAACCCTATCTGCCGTGGGCAGATAGTCATCCGGATGCCAGCGGCGGATTTGCCGCGCAGGCACGCGATTATCGTTTACGGGTAGATTGGTCGCAGCTCAAGGAAGCGTCTGTTGCTATTACGGAACGTCAAAAGCAAGCTTTGGAGGAGATTCTCTCGCAAGATCCGCGGCCGTCGTATCAGAACGACCCCGAGCGAGTTTATAAATTGGATTTCGACAAACTAAACGTAGCCTTCCGTGTGATAGAAGATATACTCTACGTTACGGAGATTCACCTTATTTGATCTTACGTTTATTCAGTTCGCGTTGGTACTCGCGCGCGGTCTTGGCGTGCTCGGCGTAGGAGGACGAGAACTTATGTGTGCCGGAGAAATCGGGATTGGCGCACATATAGAGGTAGTTGCTCTGCTGATAATTGAGTACGGCATCGAGGACGGTAGCCGACACGCAGCGGATAGGTCCGGGTGGGAGTCCGGGATACCGGTAGGTGTTGTAAGGCGATTCGGTCTTGAGATGGCGGTTGGTGACGCGTCGCAAGGAGAAATCGCCTACGGCAAAGATGACGGTCGGGCAGGCTTGCAGCAGCATGCCTTTGCGCAAGCGATTGATATATAGGCCGGCTATGATAGGGTACTCCTGCTCTTTGTTGGTCTCGGAGGCTACGATGCTCGCGAGCGTAGCTACTTCGGTGGGGGTTAGTCCGGCTACAATCGCCTTCTGACGACGCTCGTCGTTCCAGAAACGATTATACTCTTTGTACATCCGCTCGAAGAGTTCATCGGCGGACATGGTCCACCACACCTCGTAGGTGTCGGGTATGAAAAGACAGACAGCCGTTTCGCGTTTGAGACCGTACTGCGCGAGGTAGGCGTTGCTATCGAGGCGAGAGATGATATCGACGGAGTCGCAGCGTAGTTGACGGGCGAGGCGAGAGGCAAGTTGTTCGCGCGTGCGGATCGTGGATCGCCAGGAGAGGCGGACGGGAGTCTGATGACCGTAGAGGAACATGTTAATGAGGCTGCGGTCGCTGATCTTGGCCTCCACGGTATAGTGCCCGGGCAGGGCGCGGGTGAAATGCAGTTGCTTGGCATGACGACGCCAGCACCAACGTGTGGCGGGGGTATAGATGGTGTCGAGAATAGCCATCAGGCTGTCCGCCGTGATGGTATCGCGGATGTAGAACTCATGCCGCTCGCCGTCGTTGGAGGCATAATTCTCTATGCGCAGACAATACGCTGCACGGCCTTCGATGGCTCCAACCACAACGACCAGTATCAGCATTAGAGCTAATACTATCCACACTATTTTTCGCCGTTCAAATTGCACCTATTATTTCTTGGGCTGATAATTCTCGACGATATATTTCGCACTGCGGCTTTGTTCTTTCATATCGGCCGCGAGTTTTGGGTCATCGCTGTAGAATTTCTCTACCTTCTTGCCTTTGGGATTGACGAGCCAGGCATTCTTGTGGGCATTGTACCAGACGCGCTCTGCTCCGTAGCCTTGCTCGTAGATAGCTACGATACGTCCTGCCTTATCCACATTAAACATCCATGCTACGCTATATACAGCGGCGTATTTACCTTCGTAGTCCAAGAGCGCCCAGATATCGCCTGTGTGGGGATACTTGCAGGGAACATAACGCAAAGTGAAACGTTTGTCGGGTTCCTCTTCGTTCCAGAAGATCAACTCTTTGATCTTGGAAACAGGAATCACTTTCTCCTCGTCTTTGAAAGTCAATACCTTCACGCGGCCCTCGTAATAGGTGGGCATATAAACGATTTGGTACTCCTCTATGGTACC
This sequence comes from uncultured Bacteroidales bacterium, assembly GCA_946404495.1. Taxonomy (GTDB): domain Bacteria; phylum Bacteroidota; class Bacteroidia; order Bacteroidales; family Paludibacteraceae; genus Colicola. The sequence goes on along the minus strand of CAMJDT010000016.1, from coordinate 19,609 downwards.
ATCTTTGAAGTGAATCTCACCCGCCAATTCAGGACGCGTCATCATCCTATTAAATCCTTGTGCTGATGCACCCAGGCATAGTGCTAACAAAGCAGCTACTACAATAAGAAATCTTGTTTTCATGTCGTTAATTATCAATTCAGCCCGCAAAGGTACTGCTTTTTTTTTATATATGCAAATATTTTTGCATTATTTCGTGAAAAATCTAAAGAGGTCTCAAGAAAATGCACTATTTTGCAAAAAAATGAAAGAAAAGTTTGCGTATATGGGAATTTTGTTGTAATTTTGCAGGCTGATTGATTTGAAACAAAAAATTTAACTAAAATACACAACAAACATTTATGGCTAAAGTTTATCAGGCTAATGAGATCAAGAACATTGCTCTGATGGGTGGTAGCGGTTCAGGTAAGACCACGCTCATGGAGTCGATGCTTCTGGAGGCCGGCGTTATCAAGCGCCGCGGTACGGTGGAGGCTCAGTCCACGGTATGCGACTATTTCCCCGTAGAGAAAGAGTACGGATACTCGGTATTCTCTACAGTATGTAACATCGAATTTGGCGGCAAGAAGTTGAATATCATCGACTGCGCCGGTAGTGACGACTTCTGCGGTGGTACGGTAACGGCTCTGCACGTAGTAGACACATCTGTCATCACGCTGACGGCAAACGGCGGTGTGGAGGTAGGTACGCAGAACAACTTCCGTCTGGCAGAGAATGCCAAGAAGCCGATCGTATTTGTAGTAAACAAGTGCGACCACGAGAATGCCAACTTCGACCGCGCCGTAGAGGCCTTGAAGGATAACTTTGGCAACAAGGTAGTGTTGGTACAATACCCCGTGAACGCCGGTGCCGGTTTCAACGCCGTGATCGACGTACTGAAAGGCAAGATGTTGGTTTGGAAGCCCGAAGGCGGTGCTCCCGAGCTGAAGGATATCCCTGCTGACGAGCAAGGTAAGGTAGAGGAACTGATGGGTCAATTGCACGAGATGGCCGCTGAGGCTGACGAGGCACTGATGGAGAAGTTCTTTGAGGAAGGTACACTGACGGAGGAAGAGACCGTACGCGGATTGAAGACCGTATTTGCTGAGGCAGGTGTTTATCCCGTGCTCTGCGCATGCGGTGTAAAAGATATGGGTGCACGTCGTTTGATGGAGTTCTTGGGTGACATGGCTCCTTCGGTAGCTGACGCTCCCAAGCCCAAGACCATAGATGGAAATGAAGTAGCTCCGGATGCAACGAAGCCTGCTTCGATGTTTATCTTCAAGACGAGTGTAGAGCCCCACATCGGTGAGGTGAACTACTTCAAAGTAATGCAAGGTACGATTCACGGTGCCGACGATCTGCAAAATATGGACCGCGGTTCGAAGGAGCGTATCTCGCAGTTGTATAGCGTAGCCGGAAGCATCCGCGTGCCCGTGGATGAGGTAGCTGCCGGTGATATCGCCGCTACGGTGAAGCTGAAAGATACCCGTACGGGTAACACGCTGAATGCCAAGGACTGCGACAACACCTATCCCGCTATCCAGTATCCCGAACCCAAGTATCGTCGTGCTATCCGTCCGCAGAACGAGGCTGATGCTGAGAAGCTGAGCGCACTGCTGACCCGCATGCATGAGGAGGATCCGACCTGGTTGGTAGAGCAATCGAAGGAGTTGAAGCAGACCATCGTTAGCGGTCAGGGTGAGTTCCACCTGCGTACGCTCAAATGGCGTCTGGAGAACAACGATAAGATGATGATTAACTTCGATGAGCCGAAGATCCCGTATCGCGAGACCATTACGAAGAGCGCCCGTGCAGACTATCGTCATAAGAAACAGTCCGGTGGTTCGGGTCAGTTCGGTGAGGTTCACCTCATCGTAGAGCCTTACGAGGAAGGTGTGCCCGTGAAGGAAGTGTATAAGTTCGGCAACCAGGAGTATCGTATCTCCGTCAAGGACACTCAGGAGATTCCGTTGGAGTGGGGCGGTAAGTTGGTACTGATCAACTCGATCGTGGGTGGTGCCATTGATGCACGCTTCATCCCCGCTATCCTGAAGGGTATCATGGACCGTATCGAGCAAGGCCCGCTGACCGGTTCTTATGCACGCGACGTACGCGTAATTATATATGATGGTAAGATGCACCCGGTTGATAGTAACGAAATCTCGTTCCGTTTGGCAGGTCGTAACGCCTTTGCTGAGGCCTTCCGCAACGCTGCCCCGAAGGTGCTGGAGCCTATTTATGAGGTGGAGGTATTGGTTCCGGGCGAGTTGATGGGTGATGTGATGAGCGACATCAACGGTCGTCGTGGTATGGTATTGGGTATGGAGGCTGAGAAGAACTTCCAACGCCTGAAAGCTCTGGTCCCGCTGAAGGAGATGTCGTCGTACAGCACGACACTGTCGAGTCTCACGGGTGGACGTGCCACGTTCACGATGCACTTCAAATCGTACGAACTTGTTCCCGCCGATGTGCAAGACAAACTCATCAAGGAGTACGCTGCACAGCAAGCCGAAGAAGAATAAAGAAAAGGGCCTCCGAAAAATCGGAGGCCTTTTTTATTTACCATTTATTCATTTACCATTTGGTCATTTATTTGATCATTTGGTCATTTGACTATTTTTATTGTTTCAGTTGGTCGTCTTTGCGGTTGTTGTAGCGGTTGTTGGCGTTATAACGGCGTTGCTGCGGGTCTTCCACTTTGCGTTGCATAACTTCTTCGAAGGCAGGGAAGTCTGTATTGAGACGTCCGTTGCTGAGGGTGCATATATCGTCTTTAATGCGCTGTGTGCCGGACTCTTGGTCGCGGTTCCAGATAAGGTTTTTCTGTCGCATGCATTGCGCGATATAGAGGATCATCGCCTCTTTGTTCTTAGGGTCTTGTTCGTCGCAAGCGACGAGAATCATGTCTTGAATGATGCGCCCGTAGTTGCGCATTCGAATAGGGTTGGTTTGTCTGTTGAGATGTTGTTTTTCCATATTTACGATCATTTGTTGCGATAGAGATAAATCATAGTGGGGTAGTGGTCTCCGTATCCGTCCTGCCATACTCCGCCTTTGTGGGTACGCAGAGGTGTACCTTTGTCTTTGCCTTCCTGGACGGTGAGGAAGGGTTTGTTGAAGATCTCCGATTTCCAATAGCACCACTCACCGGCTTCAAGATCGGCATTGAGCAGAGGTTCGGAGATGATGATCTGGTCGAAGAGGTTCCACGAACCGTTGTAAGCCAACGAACCGATGCCTCGGTCGAGTTTGAGCCACATGGTATTGAAGAGTCCGTTTTTCTGCACTTCTTCGCGGGTACGTTTGGCATCGAGCACTTCGGCGCAGCTATGATTGAAGGGGTCGTCGTTAAGGTCCCCCATAACGATGATTTTAGCCTTGGGGTCCTTGAGGTAGAGGCTGTCGCAGATGCGTCGTGTGAGCATAGCAGCGGTGTCGCGTGGCGGACGGCTGGCTTCCTCGCCTCCGTAGCGGCTGGGCCAGTGGTTGACGATGATATGAATCTTCTCGAGAGGTTTGGAACCGAGTATATAGCCCGTTACGACGAGCTGGAGACGACTCTTGACCTGACCGCCGTCGGCATAGTGGGCGTTGAGCTCGTAGCCTTGGGTATTGGTGACCTTGAACATCTCGGGGTTATAGAGGAAACCTACGTCTACGCCTCGGCGGTCGGGACCCTCGATGAGGATAGGCGTGTAGTTACGGTCGAATTCCTTCTTGAGTTGGGCGCAGAGGTCGTTGAGGCAGCGGATATTCTCCACCTCGGCTACGCCTACGCACATCGCTCCGCGCGGGTCAACGTCTACGCCGAGTTTGGAGATAGCATATGCCATGTTATGGAGCTTGTGCTCGTACTTAACGGGAGTCCACTTCATGCCTCCGTCAGGCAGGTATTCGTAGTCGTTTTTGCCTTCGTCGTGGATCGTGTCGAAGAGGTTCTCGAGGTTGTAGAATGCTATGCAGCGAACCTGCATCGGTTTATCTTCAGCCCGCATGGCGGAACTCATAATGATGGCGCACAAAACGCCTAACAGCCAGAGATGTTTTTGCATAACTAACGATTATTTTCGAAAATTCGGTGCAAAGTTACAGCTTTTTTTTGAATTATGCAAGTAAAATGAGAAAAATTCCATTTTTTTTAATTTATATTTGGACTTTTCAATATTTTTTTGTATCTTTGCAGGCTAAAAAGTAAATTAGGAGACAAAGTATTTATGCATTTATACTTTTTGTGTATACGGATAGCGGCACTATTGGGTCATAAGAAGGCCCGCAAACTGGTGGAAGGGCAATCCCGTGCGTTGGCGGAGCTGAAGAAGGAGCGTCCGTTTGATGTGTGGTTTCATGCAGCTTCGGTGGGTGAGTTTGAGCAAGCTCGGCCGATCATAGAGCGCTTGAAACGTGAGCATCCGAACAAGCGTGTGCTGCTGACGTTCTTCTCGCCTTCGGGCTATGAGATGCGTAAAGATTATCAAGGAGTGGATAAGGTGACGTATCTGCCTTTTGCTACGCGCAGGCGTGTGCGTGCTTTCTTGGATGCGGTGCAGCCGAAGGTAGCGGTGTTTGTGAAATATGAGTTTTGGCCGGCGTATCTAAGGGAGTTGAAGCGAAGAAAAATGCACACCTATCTTATCTCGGCTATCTTCCGGCCGAAGCAATTGTTCTTCTGGCCGTGGGGACGTCCGTATAGGAATTTGTTGAAGGGATTCACCAGACTATATGTGCAAGATGAACCATCGGCGGAGTTGCTGAAGAAATACGGGGTGGAGCAAGTGACGGTAGCGGGTGATACGCGATTTGACAGGGTGAGCACGATTGCCTCGAGGGAGGTGGATTTGCCGCTTGTAGCGCAGTTCTGCCAAGGTGCGAAGACGATCGTGGCGGGCAGTACGTGGCCGGAGGATGAGACGCTGTTGGCACGCTATGTGGAAGAAAGAGATGATGTAAAGTTGGTGCTGGTGCCGCATGAGATCAATCAGGAACATCTGCATCGTATATTCCTTACCTTCAAAGGACAATATGTCCGTTACTCGGAGGCTACGGAGCGCAATATCATGACCTGCAGGGTGCTGATGATTGATACATTGGGAATGTTGTCGCAATTGTACCGATATGCCGATGTGGGCTATGTAGGTGGCGGATTCGGTGCCGGCATCCATAATACGATCGAGGCGGCCGTGTATGGAATACCCGTGTTGTTTGGCCCGAACCACTATAAGTTCCGCGAGGCAAAGAATCTGCTAAAAGCCGGAGCGGCTGAGACGGTGGACAATTATGGTTCGTTTAGCGCCGCTATGGACCACGCGCTGGAGCAGCATAAGGAAATGGGAAAGCTTGCGGCGGAGTACGTAGAGAGTGAGTTGGGCGCAACGAACAGGATCTACGAAGAGTTGTTTAAGTAGAAATATTAAACCCTACAAAAAGTCGCTAAAAAGTCGCTAAAAAGTCGCTGAAAAGTCGCTAAAAAGCTCGGCGCCGGGTTACAAGTTTTAAAAGTTGAATTAAAAATTAAGAATTATATGCAAAAACCAGCAATTCCAAAAGGAACGCGTGATTTTTCTCCGCTGGAGATGGCGCGTCGTAACTATATTTTTTCGACTATTCGTTCGGTGTTCTCCCGTTTCGGATTTGAGCAGATCGAGACGCCGGCGATGGAGTTGATGTCGACATTGATGGGTAAATACGGCGAGGAGGGCGATAAGTTGCTCTTCCGCATCCAGAACAGCGGTGAGAAGGCCAATGAGGCTCCCGAGAAGGGACTGCGATATGATTTGACCGTGCCCTTTGCCCGTTATGTGGTGCAACATAGGGAGGAACTGCAGTTCCCCTTCCGACGCTATCAGATACAACCCGTGTGGCGCGCAGACCGTCCGCAGAAGGGACGCTACAGGGAGTTCTATCAGTGCGATGTAGATGTGATCGGAACGGATTCGCTGGTGAATGAGTTGGAGTTGATACAGATCATCGAGGAGGTGTATCGCCGCTTTGGTATCCGTGTGTGTCTCAAACTCAATAATCGCAAGATTCTGGCCGGTATCGCCGAACGGATAGGCGAGCCGGATAAGTTGGTGGATATAACGGTGGCTATTGATAAGCTGGATAAGATTGGTTTGGAGAAGGTGAACGAGGAGATGAAGGAAAGGGGACTGAGTGACGAGGCGATCGATAAGTTGCAACCGATCTTAGCCTTGAGCGGTACGAACGGAGAGAAACTGGAGACGATGGCGGAACTGCTGAAGGAGTCGGAGGTAGGAACGAAGGGCGTAGAGGAGATGCGTGAGGTGCTGCGGCTCTGTGAGATAGCGGGTGTGACGCTGCCGATCGAGTTGGATCTGACCTTGGCACGCGGCCTGAACTACTATACGGGTGCGATCTTCGAGGTGAAGGCGCTGGATGTAACGATCGGTTCGATCACAGGCGGCGGTAGGTATGATAATTTGACGGGTATCTTCGGTCTGCCGGGTGTAAGTGGTGTAGGTGTATCGTTTGGTGCGGATCGTATATATGACGTACTGACCGAACTGAATGCCTATCCGACCACGATGACGGATGCGACGCAGGTGCTGTTTGCCGCATTTGGTGAAAAGGAACTGGAGATGGCGATCCGTTGGGCAGCCCGTCTGCGCCGAGAAGGCATCAATACGGAGGTGTATCCTTCGCCCGCGAAGATGAAAAAGCAGATGAGTTATGCCGATGGTAAGAAGATACCTTATGTGGCCATTATCGGAGGTGATGAACTGGCGGAAAACCGCGTTATGCTGAAAGATATGACTACCGGAGAACAAAAGAAAGTTGAGGTGGAGGAACTGATTCGACTATTGAATGAATAAATGAAAAACAGAACGTTGAAAAACACATTTCTTTTGGGTGCAATGCTCGTGATGAGTGTGGCGCTCTACGCTGTGCCGGCTCGGCGCAGCTTCCATGATTGCACGCTTTCGGATGGCAGTATCATATCGTTGACATTGGCCGGCGATGAGTTTGCTCACTGGTATGAATCGGCCGATGGCACTATCTATCGTCAATTGTCTAATGGCACGTTTGAACCCGCCAATGTGACGCGTGCAGAGATGAACGACCGCCGCAAGATGTCGCCGATGTACAAGACAGCTCAGGCACGTCGTGCCCGTCAGGATGTGGGTTTGACCCCCAATTTGGCACCTAAGGGCATTGTCGTATTGGCGAATTTCGCCAATAAAACTATGCAGTCTTCTCACACACAGGCTACTTTTAACGAACTATGCAACGCAACGAATTGTACGGTCAATAGCGGCTATCCTTCGGCGGCGCAGTATTTCGCAGACCAGAGTAATGGTGCGTATCGTCCGCAGTTTGATGTGTACGGGCCGGTGACGCTCAGCCGTAACGTGGCTTATTACGGTACCGACGTGTCGGAAGAGGGCGATGACCAGCACGCTACGGATGCGGTGGTGGAGGCTTGTCGTCTGGTCAATCAGCAATATACGGTCAATTGGGCGGACTATGACTCCGACAACGACGGCTATGTGGACTTTGTCTACGTTATCTACGCCGGTCAGGGGCAGGCTGATGGAGGTGCGGCAAACACCATTTGGCCGCATAACTGGGATGTGACGTCGGCTATCCAGGATGACTATTGCACGTATACGGATGCACAGCGTACTTTGGGAGGAAAGAAGATTGACAATTATGCCATGTCCAGCGAATTGTCCGGTTCGACGTTAGACGGTATCGGTACGCTATGCCATGAGTTTGGTCATGTAATCGGTCTGCCCGACTTGTATGATACGAATTATGGTACCAACTATGATAACCGCCTTACCCCGAACGACTGGAATATCATGGACGGCGGTTCGTACAATGCCGACGGACATTGTCCGCCTAACTACGACCCGTGGCAGAAGGATTTCTTCGGTTGGCATACCCCGATTAATTTGGGTAGTACCGGACAGAACGTAACGCTGTATGCAAACGGTACGGCCAATTATCAGGCCTATCAGATCAATGCGAGCGGCAGTTATGTGAGTCCGACGACTGCAGGCGTGCGTTACTATATCGAAAACCGTCAGGCGCAAGGCTGGGATGCGCCGCTCACGGGGCATGGCTTGCTGATATGGAAGGTTAATTTTGATGCTACCAAATGGCAAAATAATGAACCCAATAATACGGCCAATAATCCTTGTCATACCGTGGTATCGGCTACAGGTACGAAGATCGGCTGGGACGGCAGGACGGACAACTGTCCGAAGAATACCTTCCCCGGTAGCGGAAACAAGACCTCTTGGACGGGTGTCAGCGGTAAACCGCTACTCAATATCGCAGAGTCGAACGGTGTCGTAACGTTGACCTATATTGAGGAACCGGTAGATCCGGTAGATCCTTTTGACCTGATATGGAAAGTGGGCAACGATGTCTTTGCTACCACTACCTCTACCGGACAGATCGTGATGCCGACGAATGAACCCTCGGACTGCGGCAACAAAGTGTTTGTAGGCTGGTGTCGCACCGCCAATTATCAGAGCGAGACAACAGCGCCTGCCTTTGTGACGGCCGGACAGACGGCTGAGGAAGGCGACATCTTCTATGCTGTGTTTGCAACGATGGAAGGTGAGGGAACAGCCGCTCCCGTGAACGATGTGCTTACCTACTCATTGATTGGTGTCAGCGGTACAACCTATGTTTCCTGGAGCGGTAAGACTGCAAGTTCTGCGGCCGTATATGCCGGACAGAGTGCAGGCGGAAATAGTTCTATCCAATTGCGTTCCAAGAACAGTAACTCCGGCATTGTCACTACCGCTTCGGGCGGTACCGTGAGCTCGGTGACTGTGGACTGGAACAGTGGAACATCGTCAGACCGCAAACTGGATGTCTATGGCAGGAATACCCCGTATACTGCCGCAACAGATTTGTATGGAAACGACAAGGGGACCAAAATAGGTTCGATAACCAATGGCACGACAACGCTGACCGTTACGGGGGACTACCAATATATCGGCGTGCGCTCCAACAACGGTGCGCTCTACATGAACTCACTGACCATCACTTGGGGCGGGGGCAGTGCGGCAACCTATAGTGGCTATACCACTACTTGTTCCGGAGCATCGACCGCGTTGGAACAAACCGAGGATCAACCCGTTGTCCGCAAAATTATAAGGAACGGACAGTTACTGATTATCCGCGACGGAGAAATATATACAATAACCGGAATAAAACAATAATATCCTATGCACAATACCGCAGAAGAATTTGACACCGTGATTGCCCGTTGCCGGCAGATCTATACACTGAAGATGAAGGACTACGGTCCCTCGTGGCGCATTATGCGTCCGCAGACGGTCAATGACCAGTTGTTTATCAAGGCAATGCGTATTCGCTCGCTGGAGACGACGGGTGTAAATATGGTAGGTGACTCGATAGACGGCGAACTGGTAGCCATCATCAACTACTCGGTCATCGGCCTGATTCAGTTGGAGAAGGGCTACAGCGATACGGTGGATATGTCACGCGAGGAGGCGCTCGAACTATATGATAAGTATATCGCTGAAGCGCGTGCGCTGATGCTGAGAAAGAACCATGACTACGGTGAGGCGTGGCGCAGTATGTTCGGTACATCGCTGACGGATATTATCCTAACGAAGATCAACCGTAATAAGTCCATCGCGGCCAACGATAACAAGACGCTTATCTCGGAGGGCGCGGAGGGCAATTACTTTGATATGCTCAATTACGCTGTTTTTTATTTAATACAATTGATGGAGAAAGATGAGAAATAAGGCGACTGATATTGTGAGTGTGGTGACGCGGATGTTGCTGGGACTGACGTTCCTCTTTTCCGGCATCGTCAAGGCTATCGATCCCTTAGGGACGACGTATAAGATCGAGGACTACCTGAAAGCCTTCGGCGGGTTCTTTACAGAGCTGTTACCATTGGCAGAACCGGCAGCGTTTGCGCTGATAACGGTGGAGTGCCTTCTGGGAATATGCCTGGTATGCAATATCCGGATTCGGTTGGTAGCATGGCTGTCGCTGCTGTTCTATTTGGTGATGACGCCGCTGACCTTGTATCTGGCACTGAAGAACCCCGTGAGCGACTGCGGTTGCTTTGGCGACGCGGTAGTACTGACCAACTGGCAGACGTTTGGAAAGAATGTAGTGCTGCTCACGCTGGTTATTGTGCTGTTTGTATGCAAGAAGGCTTGGCATCAGACCTTTGTATGGCAGATGGAATTGGGTATTGTGCTGCTGATGACGGGGGCTTCGCTCGGATGGATGTTCTACACGCTAAATCATCTGCCGGTACTGGATTTCCGTCCATATAAGATCGGTAATAACATCGTCGAGTTGATGGAATATCCCGAGGATGCGGAGGAGGATCAGTATGATATAACGTTCGTGTATGAGAAGGACGGGGTAGAGGAGGAGTTTACGCTGCAGAATTATCCGAAGAATGACTCGACGTGGACCTTTGTACGACAGAATTCGAAGTTGATCAAGAAGGGATACGAACCACCGATTCATGACTTTGAGATTCTGACGGAGGAATACGAGGATATAACCTACAATATATTGGAGTCGGAGGAGCCTGTGACTTTGGCGATATTGTATGACCTGAATAAGACGAACATGAAACAGGCAGAGCGGCTGAATGCACTCTTTGAGCAGTGCCTTATGGAGGGTAAGGCATTCTATGCCGTAACGGGTTCGGGTACGGACGACCAGATCGCGTATCGTCTGCAGACGAATGCCGATTATCCGATCTGTACCTGCGATCCCGTGACGCTGAAGACAATCGTGCGGGCTAATCCGGGTATCATCGTAGTACAGAACGGAATCGTGATTGACAAGTATAATATGCGTCAACGCTAGAACGGTTATACCTTAAAAAAATAATTTCGCGTACTTGCGTGCGCGTATAGAATAAAATAACACAAGGTAGTTATGAAAAAGTCTATGTTTTTAATGGTCGCGCTACTCAGTTTAGCGACGAAGATGAGTGCAGGACCGGGCGGTGTGGAGTACATCAACGGTTGTTTTGACTATTCCGTGGCGAACTCGGACGGTGTGATGCTCTATTACAAGATGGTATACGAGGATCCGGAAGCAGAACCGTTGGTACTGCTTGGTCTGGAGGTGGTTGTACCGCAGGGCTGGGATTTGGATGTCAACGGATATCACGACCCGATATGGAGTCATGAGTTTCCGTATCAGGACTCGGTGATTCGCGTACCGGCTACCGTAATGGGGATGAATGTGATAGGAATTGGAGACTACTGCTTCCGAGAGGCTCCTAATCTGAGTAAGGTGGTGCTGCCGAATACGATTCTTAGTATCGGAAACGAGGCTTTTGAGTCAGATACCTTGCTCAAGGAACTGAATCTGCCGGAGTCCGTGGAGTGGGCCGGTTTGGGTGCATTCCAGTACAGCGGATTTGAGCATATTACGATTCCGGCATCCGCGGCCAATTGGGATATGTCGGCGTTTCAGGGCTGTCCCTACCTGACACAAATCAATTTTGCAGAGGGGCTTACGCTGATACCTGAACGAATGTTCTTTGGCTGCGATAGCTTGGAGACGGTAGTTTTCCCTGATTCGTTGAAAACAATCGGTCTTGGAGCTTTTTCGGCCTGCTCGAATCTCAAGCATATCACGCTGCCGGAAGGGCTGCAGGAAATTCAAATGGGAGCGTTCATCGATGCTCCGTTGGAAGAGTTGACAATTCCGTCAACGGTGCAATCGATAGGCAGTTATGCTTTTACCGACCTCTCGCATATGAGCTATATCACTTCGCTTATTATGTCACCCGTCGGCGTGCCGGAAGAGAATGCTTTTGGTGCAAGTTGGGGTGGCGGTGAAGAGGGGGAAGAGCAGCCAACGCTGCCGACCTTGCGTGTGCCGCAAGGAACGCGTACGCTCTATCTGTCGGATCCCGAATGGAGTAAGTTTAATATAGTAGATATTTCTACTGACCTCTGTGAGGATGTACGGAAACAGGATTCATCGGATAAGAAGATTCTCCGTAACGGAAGAATGCTGATCATCCGTGACGGCAAGATGTACGATGTCCTCGGAGCGGAAGTGAATGAAAATTGAAAAATAAAAGGAATATGAAAAAGATTTTACTTTTTGCCATGGCGATGGTAGTGCTGCCGCTGATGGCGCAAGATGACTATCCGAAGTACATTGATTCCGGAACCGGATATGTATTAAATGGCGTGAATCGCTCGTACGTAAACACGACTATGCTTCGCATGGTTATTGATGCAGAGTCTGCTGCTTATGCCGGCAATATGGATGTTGTTGCCGATCGTTGGTACAGTAGAGATTGGGATGGTAGCCCCGATGGCTATGGTTATGACACGATTGCGCGTATGTATTATGAGAACCACGTGCTGATTATGGCAGATACGGCTCGTCTGAGTTCGGATGAGTATAAGAATGTGCTTTGGACCGTTAACTGGAGCCTGAATGAAATTGCTCCCAATGACACACTCAAGACGTTGCATTTTTATTACTATGGTGACCAGTTCTTGATTTTCGATATGGAGGTAGACACTTCGTATACGGCTTACGCAGGCCGTCCGTATCGCTTGGTCAATATCAATAACCCGCTCATGGTGCCGCTGACCTACAGTTCGTCCAAAGAGTCAGTAGGTACGGTGGATCAGAGAGGTTATATCACGGTAGTTGACAAGGGTGAAACGATGATTACGGCTACCTATGCCGGTGACGCAAGTCTGGGTATTGATTCGCTGAACGCGTCCTGGAAACTGGTAGTTAAAGAAGGTGATCACTATGAATTGCAAGTTCTGTCTTGGGAACGTTCGGAACATCAGTGGGGTTCGGGTAGTACCTATCTCGGTTTCGATATGGTTAAAGTGACGTCAGAGAACTGCGGCGATATTTATGGTAACGGTATGTTGTCGTTTGACATCGAGACCCGCACGCTCACTATGAATAATTTCCGTAGGATCTTCACGGAGGAAGAAGACGGCTCCATGGGTTGGATGGATTGGTTGGACTACGAGAGTGGTCCGCTGCCCTTGAATATTCGCGTGGTTGGCGACTGCGAGGTACGTCATAATTCGGCCGGTATGTTTGTAGGATGGGATCTGTATATCACGGGCGATGCAAATAGCAGTCTTGTAATGGAAGGCCGCTTCCCGCAGTTTAGTGCCGCGAATAGGATTACGGTGGATGGTACAAAAGTGCATGTACTCGGAAGTACGCCTCACCCGCTGGTAAATACCGAAACGCTGGAAGTACGGGATAACAGTTATCTGGAGATAAAACTGGATATTGAAGCCGGTCCGGGTGAAGACCCGCGTCAGTGGGGCGCAATGGCTGCAATGCTGGATGAGTTGGAACTGGGCGACAATACCGCTATTCTGACCGAAGGTGTGCATGTAGAGAAAGGTACATTTGTACAGGCGGATGGTCGCACGGCACTGTATGTGGAGATTGGCCCGAAGACACAACAAGGTCTGGAAGAAGTCATTGTAAGCGAGAAACCGCAGAAAGTGATGGTCAACGGACAGATTTATATCATACGTGATAATCATATCTATACTACGCAGGGTCAGTTGGTAAAGTAATAAAAAATCAAAATTAGATATACGTATATGAGAACAAAAATGGTTGCAGGCAACTGGAAAATGAACAAGACCCTGCAGGAAGGTGTAGCGTTGGCTACCGAGTTGAAAGAACGCGTCATGAACCCCAAGTGCGAAGTGGTGATTGCTACTCCGTTCATCCATTTGGCAACGGTAGTTGAGTTGCTGAAGGGTTCGCCTATTCATGTTGCAGCCGAGAACTGCGCCGATCATGCATTGGGTGCGTATACGGGTGAAGTGAGTGCAGCGATGGTAGCATCGACGGGTGCAGACTACTGCATCATCGGTCACTCGGAGCGTCGTCAGTACTACGCTGAGAACTATGATATTCTGCGCACAAAGGTGGATCTGGCGCTGGAGAACGGTCTGCGTCCTATCTTCTGCATCGGAGAGGTGAAGGAAGAGAGAGAGGCTAATCGTCAGAACGAGGTAGTGAAGGCACAGTTGGAAGGCAGCGTATTCCATCTCAATGAGGAGAACTTCCGTCGCGTGGTATTGGCTTACGAGCCGGTTTGGGCTATCGGTACGGGTTTGACGGCAACGCCGGAGCAGGCACAGGAGATGCACGCCTATATTCGTTCGCTGGTAGAAAAGAAGTACGGCAAGGCTGTAGCTGAGGATACGACGATCCTGTACGGCGGCAGCTGCAACGCCAAGAACGCAGCTGAGTTGTTCGCAAATGCTGATGTAGACGGTGGTCTGATTGGTGGTGCGAGCTTGAAGGCTGACGACTTCACAACGATCATTAATGCCCGCTGATATGGCTCTGGTAAAGACCATTAACAGAAACGGCGAGATACTCACCCCCTGCATTGCCGACGGCGTGTTTATGGCAGATAATGCTACCGTCGTAGGCGATGTAACGGTGGGGGAGGGTACGAGCCTGTGGTTCAACAGCGTGCTGCGCGGTGATGTGAATACAATCACGATCGGCAAGCATTGCAATATCCAGGATGGCGCGGTGCTGCATACCTTGTATCAGAAGTCCACGATCACGTTGGGCGACTACGTGTCGGTAGGACATAATGTGACGATACACGGAGCGGATGTAGACGACTACGCACTGATCGGGATGGGAGCGACGCTGCTGGATGGCGCGCACGTAGGCGAAGGTGCTATCGTGGCTGCCGGAGCGTTGGTGCTCAAGAACACGCAGATCGGGCCCTACGAACTCTGGGGCGGTGTGCCGGCTAAGTTCATCAAGAAAGCCGACCCTGAGCAGACCAACGAGATTAACCGGCGTATTGCGCATAACTATGCGATGTATGCGTCTTGGTACGAGGAAAATTGACAATTGATAATTGACAATTGATATTTATGTATAAACGAATACTTTTGAAATTATCGGGTGAGAGTCTGATGGGCAAACAGGGGTACGGAATTGACCCCGAGCGATTGAATGACTACGCCGAGCAGGTATGCGAGTTGGCGGCTGAAGGCACGCAGGTAGGGATCGTGATAGGCGGCGGCAATATCTTCCGCGGTCTGAGCGGTGCGCAGAAAGGTTTTGACCGTGTGAAAGGCGATCAAATGGGAATGTTGGCTACCGTGATTAACTCTTTGGCGCTGCAGAGTGCTTTGCAGGCAAAGGGTCAGAAGGTACGGGTGCTGACGAGTGTTAGGATGGAGCCGGTAGGTGAGTTTTTCAGTAAGGACAAGGCGCTCCGGCTCTTGAACAAGGGCAATGTGGTCATTATGGCCGGCGGTACGGGTAATCCGTATTTCACGACCGATACGGCTTCGGCGCTGCGGGCCATTGAGATAGAGGCTGATATCATGTTTAAAGGTACGCGCGTGGACGGCATCTACACCGCGGATCCGGAGAAGGATAAGACGGCGACGAAGTTTGAGACTATTACCTATGATGAGATTCTCTCTCGCGGGCTGAAAATCATGGACCTGACGGCTATCACGATGTGCAAGGAGAACAAGATGCCGATCTATGTATTTAACATGGATGAGAAAGGCAACCTTGCACGCGTTATACGCGGGGAAAAGATAGGAACCCTCGTGGAACCGTAGTTCTACATTTAAGATTTAAGATTTAAAATTTAAAATTTAAGATTGCAATATGACTGATCCTATGCAAATTCGTTCCGAGGCTGAAGAGATGATGCAGGCAGCTGTTCTCTACCTCGATGATGCGTTGGCACATATCCGTGCCGGCAAAGCAAGTGCCCGTATTTTGGACCCGATCAAGGTGGACTATTACGGCGCAGTAACTCCCTTGTCGAACGTATCGACGATCACGACTCCCGATGCACGTACGATTCAGATCCAACCGTGGGAGAAGAATATGCTATCGGTGATCGAGCGCGCGCTGATTAACTCCAATATCGGTTTGGCACCGAACAACAACGGTGAGGTGATTCGTCTGATTATTCCGCCGCTGACGGAGGAACGTCGTCGCGATCTGGCCAAACAATGCAAGGCAGAGGCAGAGAACGCGAAGGTAAGTATCCGTAATGCGCGCCGCGATGCGATCGAGGACCTGAAGAAGGCTCAGAAAGACGGTCTGCCGGAAGATGCAGCGAAGGACGCTGAGACGGAAGTGCAGAAGTTGCATGATAAGTACATCAAACAGATCGACGAAGTCTTCGCCAAGAAGGAAAAGGAGATCATGACCGTATAATAATTGATAATTGACAATTGACAATTGATATTATTGTATGACCGGTTTGGTGATACGTTGTACGGGCAGTGCGTATTCGGTGCTGCGTGATGACGGTGAGGTGTTGACATGCCACGTGAAGGGTAACTTCCGGATACGTGGTATCCGCTCCACCAACCCTGTAGCTGTGGGTGACAGGGTGGAGTTGGACACCTTGCCGGATGGTACGACGTGGATCACCGAGGTGAAGGAAAGGCGTAACTATATCATTCGTCGCAGTACGAATCTGAGTCATGAGTCGCATATATTGGCGGCGAATATTGACCAGGCATTGCTCGTTGTGACGCTGAATCACCCCGTGACCTCGACGACGTTTATCGACCGCTTCTTAGCGACAGCGGAGGCGTATCGGATTCCGGCAGTGCTGCTCTTTAATAAAGAAGATCTGCTGACGGAGGAAGAGAAGGAAGAGGTAGCGGCGTTGCGGGCGCTATATGAATCGCTGGGGTATCAGACTCTGGCGCTGAGTGTGCTGAAGGATGATGTGGACGAAGTGAGAGAGTTGCTACGGGGCAAGGTGACGCTAATGAGCGGCAATTCGGGCGTCGGTAAATCGACGCTGCTGAACAGTATCTTCGGCGAGGAGGTGACCCGCACGGGACGCATCTCGGATGCGCACGACAAGGGGATGCATACCACGACCTTCTCGGCGATGTATGCCTTGCCGAAAACGGGCGATGAACCGACCGGCTGGATCATCGATACGCCCGGAATCAAGGGTTTCGGCGGTGTGGCGATGGATAAGCGGGAGGTGAGCCATTATTTCAGGGAGATCTTCCGCATAGGAAGAGAGTGCCGTTATGACGACTGCCTGCACACCGACGGGAAGCATTGCGCCGTGATTGCAGCGGTAGAGAAGGGGGAGATCGCCCTGTCCAGGTACGAGAGTTATCTGAGTATGTTGGGTGACGAGCAGGAGAGAAAGTATAGGTAATTGACAATTGATAATTGACAATTGATATTTTTTTTATACCATGAGAACATTTGAAGCACAGGGGATGACGTTTGAGGAGACGTTGACTCCGGAGATGATTCAGAAAGAAGTAGCACGGGTAGCGGGTGAGATCAATCGCGATTTTGCGGGAAAGGAACCCTTGTTTATCTGTGTGCTGAACGGTGCGTTTATTTTTGCGGCGGATCTGTTCAGAAAGATTACATTGCACGCCGACATTACGTTTGTGCGGCTGAAGTCGTACACCGGGATGGGAGCGTCGGGAGAGGTTCGCGAGATCGTCAACCTGTATGAGGATATCCGCGGGCGGGATGTAATCGTGATAGAGGACATCGTGGATACGGGTAACTCGATGCACTATTTTAAGAAAGAGTTGTTTGAGGCCGGAGCAGAGTCGGTTGAGGTATGCAGTTTTCTGTTCAAGCCGGAAGCTCTTCAGCGGGAGGATGCACGTCCCAAGTATGTAGGGTTTGAGATTCCGAAACAGTTCATTTTGGGTTACGGTTTGGACTTGGATGAGTTTGAACGCAACCGTGATGCAGTTTACACCTTAAAAACGGAAAATTAGGGGTGTTTTTGGTCATTTGAGGTGTCAAAATAGGGAAAAATGCACTTTTTTTGAAAAAAATGTCAAAAAAATTTGGTCATATCAGAAAAAAGCAGTACCTTTGCACCCGCTTTTGAAAAAAGAGTGATCTTTTACAAGTAAAAAGCCCCCTTTAGGGGACCCCAAAAAATGGTCCATTAGCTCAACTGAATAGAGTACCACACTACGGATGTGGGGGTTGCAGGTTTGAATCCTGCATGGATCACAGAGGACAAACAAATACGCGATGAAAGTTCACTTTCTTTCGCGTATTTTTTGTACTCTGGTGATCGCCCACCGCGAGGGCTAAGGATCACGAAGAAATCCTGCATGGATCACACAAGCGAAAAGCCAAGAAGCATCTAAAAGTTAGTTTTTAGGTGCTTTTTGTTGTATTTATGCTACTTTTTTTAATAATTATTAACAAAATTGCGTATTATTTTGCCTTTTGTTTGCACACATCGTATAAAAGCAGTACCTTTGTCGGAAATTTTAAGAAAAGGAGCCGCTTATGTCAAAAAAATCCCGTAAAAAGTCCTCATCCGGCGAGCTTCCGCCCTATGTGGCAGATAAGGTAGTGCATCATCCCCTCACGGAGCGTGATTGTCTGTATATAATGGATCGTCGAAAGATGGAATTCGACGTGCCTGTTCATACGCATAATGTGTGGGAGTTGAGTTTGATACAGGGCGGAAAGGGTTTGATGCGTGTAGTAGGTGATCACGTGCAGGAGATCGGTGATCTGGAGTTGGTGCTGATAACGCAGTGCGATTTGCGTCATACCTGGCAGGGAAAGTGTTCGGGTGACGGCGCACGTATTGTAACGATGCAGTTCCCGGCAGATTTGGTGTCGTCGTCGACCTTGCGCAAGCGTCAGTTTCGTCCGATAGCGAAGCTGTATGAGAGGGCGCGCAGAGGTTTGACGTTCTCGGAGCCGGTGATGAAAATGGTGGTCTATGAGGTCGACAAGATGTTGGAGGCGAAGGACGATTTTGAGCAGGTGTTGTGGTTTATGCATATACTGTATGTGTTGTCCAAAGATGAAGAGGCTGAGGCGCTGTGCAGCGACAGTTTTGCCAACGTGCAGACGAAGTTGGAGTCGCGCAGAATAGAGATAGTGGATACGTATCTGAAGGAGCATTATGCGGAGGTGATACGATTGGCCGATTTGTCAGCGTTGGTGGATATGACGGAGGTAGGGTTCTCGCGATTCTTTAAGCGCGCGATGGGAGTGACGCTGTCGGATTATCTGATCGGAATGCGAGTAGGTCATGCTTCGCGGATGTTGGTGGATACAGATATGACGGTGAGTGAGATCGCGTATGCCTGCGGGTTTAATAATATCAGCAACTTCAACCGTCTGTTCCGCAAGCACAGAGCACGTTCGCCGCAGCAGTTCCGGAATCTGTATAGCAGGACAAGGAAACTGATTTGAAAAGTGAAGGGAACCCCAAAAATCTGCCGATTTTTGGGGAGAGCGGAGGCATCGGTCGCCTTGATGACGACGTGGTCGTCAGCCCTTGCGACTCGATTGCCGAACGCGAGACCGAGCCAGTCTCGAGGTTTTCTCGAGACTTTTTCGAACCGTTTCCGATTCAATCCTAGACCATTGCCGAGTCAATCTCGAACCGTTTACGAGACAATCCTAGACTTTAGTCCTTCCATTCAGCCAACTACAAGCCAACCTCGCCCTGATTTCGTTCTGAAGACTATAAATGTCCTCGCAAAAGATTGTTGTGCATTTTTCTCGCATTTTTGCGAGAACGTGACGGTTGACTATAAATGTCCTCGCAAAAGATTGTTGTGCATTTTTCTCGCATTTTTGCGAG
>CAMJDT010000015.1 GCA_946404495.1 uncultured Bacteroidales bacterium | reverse complement strand
AGCAGCAGACTCTTTCCGAATCGGCGTGGACGCGCCAAGAAATAATGGCGACCGGTATGGGTTAAGCGCCATATCTGCTCCGTCTTATCCACATACAGGTAATCATCGTGAATGAGCGATTCGAAGTCCTGCACCCCAACAGGGAGATTCTTATGTATAATAGCGCTCATAGGTGTATTCTCTATTTCCGCTGCAAAGATACAAATAATTTTTCTATTACGCAACTAAATCTTCAAAAAAATCGCATTTGCGTGGGAAATAATGCATTTTTGCTAATTCTTCATCCTATCATCATCCATGAGGCAACAGACGGTAAACCGCGCGGCCGGTAGTGACATTCTCCATACCCGACGGCATTGGGGCGACAGTCTCTGTATAAGAAAGCCGCTCGGCGGATAGGGTGAAGGCATCAATCACAGAGCCGGAATCTGCGTACAAGGTCAGACCGAGCAGAGTAATTCGGACTGATAAAGATATGTGTAATATTTATTGTTTTGAAAGCGAATCAATCTCTCCCGATGGGGTTATATAATAATCATTGATATCACGCTTAACCTTTTTCTCCCATTCTTTCTCGAATAGGTCTATGAAACGTATCATGAGTTGGGTTGTCTGAATTTTGCCATCCGGATCAATGTGCGTATTTCCTCCGATATAGGAGATGCTTTCGTAGTCAATATCATACGGTAAATGACCTACAGAATCCAAATCGCCTCGGCGTTCCAAATCCAGGGATGATATGCGATTCCCGTCAGCATCAAAGGTAGACAAGAGATATTGAGAATATCCAAAATCGGTATCAAGGTACTTAGGTGGTGTCCATCCGCAAAATACAATGACAATGTAAATATCAGATATAGCCATTTTGCCAACGCAC
The DNA here is from genome assembly GCA_946404495.1 of uncultured Bacteroidales bacterium. Classification (GTDB taxonomy): domain Bacteria; phylum Bacteroidota; class Bacteroidia; order Bacteroidales; family Paludibacteraceae; genus Colicola. Next base: position 44,778 of record CAMJDT010000015.1, on the reverse strand, counting down.
AAATATCGCAAGGTGTCAGAGGGCGAACTATATTGGTACCACCGGTCATTTCGGATGAAAGCCTCGAATTCTTGTTCGGTAATCACGACCATTGGGTCGCCACATCCATATGTATATTCATAAACGTCCTCAATGTTATAATGAGACGTATCCGTTATCAATGGAAATTTATCTAGATAGTGTCTGAATAATTCTAGATGGGGATTGACCTCATACGACAGGACGGAGTCCGTCGTGGGGTTAATGACTTGCGCAGCGGTATCCCGCAACCATAACTCTGGCTGAGGAAATGTCTGCGCGTTGAGCGGCAAAATGAATGCCGAGAGGAGGAGGTATGTAATTGAGTTGAGATTCATATGAGTAAAAAATTTTACATAACAAATTAATATAGAACCATTTTAGTATGTATTGGTTTTATCATAAGTCATCTATATAATTTGTAAATAACGACCATTCTGGGGCATGCGTGTACAAAAGTTTGCTTCCTTTTGGAATATGAACTGGTATATTTCTCACCTTATCATCAAAGACTGGGAGCGAAATAGTTGTATCTCCTCCTAATATAGGTGGATTGCTAGCATAGACATACATCTCTTTTATATTTTCGCATCCGCCAAAAGCAAAATCTCGAATAGCCACAACACTTTGCGGTATTTCAATGCGCTTGAGATGCAAACATCCTTCAAAGGCAGAACTTTCGATTATAGTAACAAAAGGCGGTATGACGATGCTCTTTAACCGGGAGCAACCGCGAAATGCGGAGTCACCGATTTTTGTTAAAAACGAAGGCAGTTTGACTTGTTTGAGAGATCGACAGTATAGAAACGTCATACTGTAAATGTTCTCAATTTTATCCGGTAGATCTATCTGTTGTAATGATCTGCACCAAGCAAACGCCATCGGTGCAATGAATGTTAATCCCTTCGGAAGAATTATGCCCCTAAGATGTTTGCATCCTGTAAAAGCGTCCGTTATATCTGTTACATAATAGATACTATCCGTGGCCATAATACTATCCGGAAGATGTATTGTTCGCGAGTACAAGCAAGACTTATTATAATTTGTATCCGGCTTTGAAACAGCGACTCTTTGTCCGTTTATGATAGTATAATAGACCCCATGTCGTTCGATAGTTTGCGCAGCAGTATCCCGCAACCACAACTCGGGCTGGGGGAATGTCTGCGCGTTGAGCGGCAAAATGAATGCCGATAAGAGGAGGAATGAGATGGAATGGTGGAGCATAAAATTATTAGCAGCTTATAAAAATTCTTTCCCGTATCGGGCTTTTATTTTGGTGTTAGGAAAATACTTCTTAGTCAATCTGATTTCCATTTTTTCTCCATATGCACATAAGGGGTAACATTCATATTTTGGTTCAAATTCAATTGCATAATCATTACTTATGTTTACATGCGATTTTATTGAATCATGATTAATATCTGCTTGAAAAAAATTGCAATCAGGTTGATGCTGTGTGGCTAAACTATTATGAGGGGCTATCCATACTTTTCTAGAAATGGTATCTATCAACAAAAATGCCACATAAAAATTTTGAGATCCTTCTATGCGAATATAATTTTTCCAGTCACTTTTGTTACAAAAATATATGGAATGAAATCCTCCAGCTTGAGCCTTTTTCAATCCAAAATCTACGATGTCATATCTTGTAATAACGATATCATCATATTCATAATCTATATGTTGTGCAAAACAAGATGATAACAATGGTATTATGCAAATACCCCCAAATACCTTATATAAGTTGATAATTCTACTTAACATAATTGTAACCTTTATCTATTGATAATTGTGATAACGTCTCTTCTCCATTCATAATTGAGAACAATATTTTCCAATGGTTCGCCATAAGGCATGTATGCTAATTCTTCATCCTATTATCAACCATGAGGCAACAGACGATAAACCGCACGGCCGGTATTGACATTCTCCATACCAGATGAAGCGAAATGCTTCCTAAAATAATTGATTGATATGGTCGTAGCGAAGCACCCAGATGTCTCCGGCGGAGTTCTCAAAGTCGCCACCATAAACGACAGAGCGTCGAACAATCGGCGTGCTCGTCCATTGAGGAAGCATTTTGAGCGTTTTGGCAAAATCGGCTTTGTAGGTCATCGATGATTTGACTTCGATAGCAGTCAGTTGTCCCTCTTCTTTGACTAATATATCCACCTCTTGCCCGTTACTATCACGATAGAAGAACACATTTCCTTCTTTACCTTGGTTGAAACGATGTTTGATGCACTCCATTACTACCAGGTTCTCAAATATAGCACCCCGCATCTTATCCAATGCCAATTGCTTGGGGGACTCAATATCCAATAAGTAACAGGCTAATCCGGGGTCATTAAAATAGAGTTTCGGGGTCTTGACAACACGCTTGGTGATGTTTTCGTAATACGGCGGCAGTAGCGTTACAAGGTACGATGCCTGCAAAACGGACAGCCAATGACTGACAGTCTTGCTATCTACTCCCAACTCCATCGCCACCTCCGAGGCATTGAAAAGCGAACCTATACGTGCTGCGCATAGCTTCATAAACTTAAGGAACTGCATCTGGTCTTTGATACGCAGCAAATCCCTCACATCTTTCTCCAAATAGGTTTTGACATAGGCCGGATACAACAGATGCGCTACGTTCTTACGCGCACAGATAGCAGGATAAAGACCGTCATAAAGGAGTTGATTGGTGTTTTTATCCGCTATCTGCTCGGCGGTCTCTTCCATCGACATCGGTAATAACTCATACACGCCGGCACGACCGGGCAACGACTCCGTCAATCCCTGCAGTAACTCCAGATTACTGCTCCCCGTGAGCACAAATCGACGCGATGGATCATCGTCCACGATGCCCTGGATATAATCCAGCAACACGGGTACTTTTTGCACCTCATCGATAAACATACCTTCCTTGTGTTGATTTAGAAAAGCCACCGGGTCTTGCTCCGCAAACTCTCGCACATGCAGGTCTTTCATACTGTATTTGGGCAACTGAGGAAACAGGTGCTTGAGCATCGTAGATTTACCGGACTGACGAGGACCTGTCACGGAAATAACAGAGAAGTACTGAGCCGCTTCTTTGATGACGCTCTCTAATCGGCGTGGGATGTAAATAGCTTGTGCCATGGGTGTATATTTTTATGCAATTTCGGAATTGCGCTGCAAAATTACATAAAATTTCTGATATGCGCAAACTTTTGCACAAAAAAATCGCGTTTGCGTGGGAAATAATGCATTTTAGCAAATGCTTTTTCATAGTGAGATTCTCATTTTCGGGTGCAAAGATACAAAAAATAATTGATAATTGATAATTCTTATCCTTGCGGAACGATTATTTGATAATTGATAATTGATAAGTGAAAATTTTTATTTTTTAATAAAAAAGTGCGATTATATTTGCATATGTCAAAAAAAAGTCGTATCTTTGCAGGCTGAATGTGAGGGAAGGGTAATAACCGTAAAAAACACAGAAGTATGAAAAGACTTGTAACCATCATCGTAATCATAGTCACGGCGACCCGAGTTGGGGCAGTGAACGTACAAATAGACGATCCTGAGCGCTGGATATCGAACGAGTTGAGTCAATATATCGGTCAGACAGTGACCTTCACCACCGACTGGTATGTGTGCAATAATTACAACGACAACTACCGCATCTCGCCGCGGCGTATCTATTCGCCTACCAATCAGGCTATCCCGCAGAGTACGGAGTACTATAGCTGCGTGCAGCTGAATCAGTACGGCACGGTGTATCTGAACGGCGTGACGGGTTATCACCGGATGGGAGAGCGGCTGAAGCAGATGACCGTGTACGTCAACTCGACGAGTACGATGACGCTGCAGAGTTGCACCTGGGAAGGTAATACGCGCGCCGACCTGATGGCCGGTATCAATATGGATGATATCGACATGCGTGGTCAGCACAGCATCTTAGTCTGCGGGATGAACTTAGAGTACTACTTAGTGGATAACTTAGGCACGGGCTACGGCGCTGCCAATGCTGCGGAGCACGCCCGTCAACGTCAGAAAGTGGGTTCGGCGTTGGCCAAGATCGGGGCTGACATATACGGTTTGGTGGAGATTGAGCAGGGTCAGAGCGCCTTGTCGGAGATAGCGGGTGACCTGACGACAGCCACGGGGCGGACGTATTCGTTCGTCAACGACGGCGGCACCTCGAGCGGCAGTTATACCAAGTCGGGCTATGTCTATTGCGCAGAGACGGTACGTCCGATCGGTCCGTATAAATATACGAACGCAGGCGTAGCGCGACGGAAGTTCATGCAGCTGTTTGAAGAGATAGCCACGGGCGAACGGTTTGTATACTCCATCAATCACTTCAAGGCAAAAACTAAGAGCGGTGCTTCGGGCGATAACGTGGACCAAGGAGACGGTCAGGGCCCCTATAACGCTACGCGCAAACAGGAGGCACGCGCGGTGTTGAGTCTGTTCCAATCGAACCTGAGCACCTTCGGTGACCCGGATCTACTGGTAATGGGAGACCTGAATGCCTACGGCATGGAGGATCCGATCATGATATTAGTGGAGGGCGGAATGACCGATCTGCACCGCGAGATGCACGCAGACAGCAGCTACAGCTATACCTACCACGGCGAGGCGGGTTATCTGGATCACGCATTGTGTTCGCCGGAACTGCTGCCGCAGGTGACCGGTATGACGGTGTTCCACATCAACTCCGACGAACAGGACGACTTCACCTACGACAAGAGTACGGACGTAAGTATGTTCCGCTGCTCGGACCACGACCCCGTGATCGTAGGACTGAATCTGAACTACACCAACACCGACCTCTATATCAACACCGCCGAGGTGCTCTACGAAGGATCGGACCTGACGATCCACAACGCGGCAGGAGGATACGTGAAGGTATACGACATAGACGGACGGCTGCGGGCGGACGAAGCGATCAAGACGAGTGTCTATACCATCAAGACGCAGAACCTGCCGGCTGGAATGTACATTGTGCATGTGTACTATGACGGAAAAATCAACAAGTATAAAGTCGTTTGTCGTTAGTCGTTGGTCGTTAGATGGATTTGTTTAGTCAAATAGAAGTGACGGAGCGGGCGGAGGTGCTAAAGCTCAGGCAGGAGTTGGAGGAGGCCAACAGGCTGTACTATGTAGCGAACGCTCCGACGATGACGGATAGGGAGTTCGACGAAAAGATGCGCCGGCTGCAAGACCTGGAGCAGGCGCACCCTGAGTGGTACGACGCCTCGTCCCCCACACAACATGTGGGGTCGGATTTAACGGTTAAAGGTGAGGGGTTAGCGGTTAGCGGCAAGGGATTTGAGCAGGTGAAGCACCGGTATCCGATGCTATCGCTGGGCAACACCTACAGCCGCGATGAGATCGAAGACTGGCTCAAGAAACTGCCCGCAGATGCGGAGATCGTAGCCGAATTGAAATACGACGGACTGAGTATCTCGCTATGGTACGAGAACGGCTATCTGACCAAAGCCCTCACACGCGGCGACGGACAGAAAGGCGATAACGTCATCGATAATATCCGCACGATACCCTCTATTCCGCAACACATAGACGGTCTCCCTACCCGACTGGAGATGCGGGGCGAGGTGCTGCTGCCGTGGGAGAACTTCGAGAGGCTCAACCGCGAAAGGGAAGAAGAGGAGGAACCGCTCTTTGCCAACCCTCGCAATGCCGCGAGCGGGACGCTGAAGCTGCAAGACAAAAATGAGGTAGCGCGCAGGGGACTGACCTGCTACCTGTACTATATGTTAGGCGAGAACCTGCCGGGCGAGACGCACTATGAACGATTGGAACAGGCACGCAAGTGGGGATTCCCCATTTCGGACGCCATCAAGGTATGCCGCTCGATCGAGGAAGTGATGGACTATATCGGCTATTGGGACACCGCGAGAAAGGCCCTGCCGGTAGCGACCGACGGCATCGTGCTCAAGGTCAATAACCTGCACGAGCAGGAGGAGTTGGGCTATACGGCCAAGAACCCGCGGTGGGCAATCGCGTATAAGTTCCCCGCCGAGAAACAACTGACGACGCTGAAGAGCATCAGTTATCAGGTAGGCCGGACGGGAGTCGTGACGCCTGTGGCCAACCTCGAACCGATCCAGCTGAGCGGCACGATCGTGCAACGCGCAACGCTGCACAACGAGGACTTCATCCGCCAACTCGACATCCGCGAGGGCGACCGCGTCTGGGTAGAAAAGGGAGGAGAGATCATTCCGAAGATCGTCGGTCGTGCCGACCGAAATGAGGGAATGATGGAATGTTGTAATGATGGAATGATGAATGACGGAATGATGTATCGTTTTCCGGAGGTATGTCCCGAGTGCGGAGCAAGGCTCGTCAGAGTAGAAGGCGAAGCGGCTTGGCGGTGCCTGAACGAGAACGGCTGCAAGCCGCAGCAGATCGGTAAGGTCATTCATTTCGTGTCGCGCAAGGCGATGAATATAGACGGTCTCGGCGACGAGACACTCACCCTACTCTACGATCAGGGATTGGTGCGAAATATCGCGGATCTGTATGATCTGAAGAAAGACGACATCGCGCGGCAGGAACGGCTCGGCGACAAGTCGGCTGATAATATACTGAAAGCCATCGAGGCGAGCAAGCAGGTAAGCTGGGAGCGCGTGTTGTTTGCCTTGGGAATCCGGATGGTAGGCGAGACCACGGCGAAGAAGATCGCCCGGCGGTTCCGCTCAATCGACGAACTGCAGTGGGCAACCAAGGAGCAACTCGTCGGCATCGATGATGTGGGTCCGCAGATTGCAGACAATGTGGTGGCCTATTTTCTGGACGAGAAGAACCTGGAGATATTGATGCGTCTCCGCGCGGCAGGAGTGACGATGGAAGCACAAGGCGAGGAGCCGGAGGCGCTGTCGGACAAACTGCAAGGCAAGACGATCGTCATATCGGGCGTGTTCAGTCAGCACTCGCGCGACGAATACAAGGCGATGATCGAAGCACACGGAGGCAAAAACAGCGGCAGCATCAGCAAGAAGACCTCGTTTGTACTCGCCGGCGAAAATATGGGTCCCGAGAAGAGGAAGAAAGCGGAGGAAATAGGAATTCCAATCCTATCGGAAGAGGAATTCCTTGAAATGGTAAATGGTCAATGATTAAATGGTAAATGGATTTATGAATCTGAAAGAGTGGATATTTAATCGTCGTCTCAAGAGGCAAGAGAAGCAGCCTGTGCGTTTTCCCAACTGGGAGCGCGTGCGCAATATCATCGTGCTGTATGAGAGCGATATCATGGAGAAGAATCCGTCGATACGGCGTATCGTAAATGAACTGCACGAGGAAGGCAAGGATGTGACGATACTCGGCTACGTGCCGCGTAAGGATGTGTCGTCGGCCAATCTGCCGCAGAGCCGTATGTTGGGGCAGAAAGACTTCGGTTGGCTCGGCGGCCTCAAGCAAGAGGTAGCTGACGATATCCGCAAACGGCATTACGACCTGATGATCGACCTGAGTATCCGCAACGAATTGGCGATGAAGTATATCGCGATGTACCTACTGGCGGACTTCAAGGTAGGCCGTAACTTGGGTGAAGGTATCCATAACATGCTCATCAACCTCACTCCCACGAGCGAGGACGACCCCGTTGCGGTGCAGGAGGAACTGTATAGAGAGATTATTCGTTACCTCAAAATGATCAAGAGCAATGACTGAGAATACGAAACGATTGCGCGGATTAGGTACGGCGCTGGTGACACCCTTTGAGGCCTCGGGCGCTGTGGATTACAAGGCGCTACAGGCGCTCGTAGAGCGGCAGATAGCCGGCGGTGTGGACTACATCGTAGTGCTCGGCACGACGGGCGAGGCCGTCACGCTGAGTGAGGAGGAACGCAGAGAGGTTCGGCAGTTTATAGCCCGTCAGGTAGCCGGTCGCGTGCCGCTGGTACTGGGTGCCGGAGGCAACTGCACGCAGTCCGTCATCGCTCATATCCGCGAAGTGAGCGACGAACTCAAGCGCGACTATGCAGCGATACTGAGCGTCTGCCCCTACTACAACAAACCCTCGCAGGAAGGACTCTACCGGCATTTCAGCGCTATTGCCGAGGCTTCGCCGGTACCAATTATCCTATACAACGTACCCGGTCGCACGGGCGTGAACATGCTGCCCGAGACCGCATTGAGGCTCCACGAAGCCTACCCCGACCGGATCATCGGCATCAAAGAGGCCAGCGGAAAGGTGGAGCAGATTAAAAAGCTCATAAATGAGCAATTTCAAAATAACAAGTTTCTTATTATCTCGGGGGACGACGGGATCGCGTGCGAACTGATGGAGGCCGGAGCGGACGGACTCATCAGCGTAGCGAGCAATGCGTGGCCGGAGGACTTCGGGCGTATCGTTCGTGAGAAAGACGCGGCGCTGCAGGCGAAGTACAGCGAGATGATCGAGTTGCTCTTCAAGGAAGGCAACCCCTCCGGCGTGAAGACCGTTCTCAGTCAGATGGGCCTCATCGGCAACCACCTGCGTCTCCCCTTAGTACCCAACAGCGAAGCGGTACAATGCGAGATTGCCCGTGCCATCGAGGCATTACAACAATAAGCGAACGATAGTCAGAGTCATGCATTTCGAGATAGTCTATCCCACTACGGCGCTGCAACCTTATATTACGCGCTACGTGTTCGTGCGCGCGGAAGGCTCCACCGACACGATGACGCCGCCGGCAGATGACCCGCGTTTTGTCAATGGGAAACATGTGCAGCAGTTACTGCCCAACTACGGTAGTCTGATCTTTATGCGCAACGTGACGGCTGATTTTAGCGGCACGTTTTCGGACGGACTGACAATATTGGGTCCGTACCGCAAGACCGTAGCGTTGACCACCCTCAGCGGTTGGTTTGAAGGAATGCTGTTAGACTTCGAGCCAGGCGGTCTGCATGCCCTGCTCGGCATTGACCTGCAAGAGTTGGACGACAAGATACTCACCGCCGCCGAATACGGCGACGAAGGCTTAATGCAATGCGACCGTATCTTCAAATCTAATACCGATGCCCCAACGATAGCTTGCCTGATAGACTCCTTCTTTGCGGGACATCTGCCGCGCAAAGAGGATAGCAATTACAGCCGTGTGCAGAAAGCCATATCTGCCTGCGATGCAAAGAAAGGGGATATCAGCACCGCCGAGATGGCATCTGTCGCGTGTCTCGGTGAACGCCAGTTCTTGCGTGTCTTCCGCACCTATGTCGGCATTCCTCCGAAGCAGTTCATTCGTTTGCGTCGTTTCCATCGAACCATACAGACCATGCAGCAGACCGCCGCAAAGGGCAAACCGATAGACCTGATGACCGTAGCCCTGCAGCACGGGTACTACGACCTAAGCCACATGGCGCTGGAGTTCCAGCAGATGGGATGCGTCACGCCGGGCCAATTCCGGATGTTAGGGATACCGCTGAGCGATGATTTTTCTATCTTTTTTGCTTAAAAAAGCAAGAATGTCCGATTTTTCATATACCATTTCCCGAAAAAGCAGTACTTTTGCAGTCGCTTTCGGTTCCGAGATTGCAAAGGTCGATACCGCTCCGCTTAATCGACAGGCGACTCGGACCTCAGCTCTCCCCGGAAAAAGAACAATGTAACTAAAAAAGGATCTTAGATATGAAAAAACTGATTTTGGGAATGTTTGCGATGTTTGCCGTAATGGCAGCCGCAGAAAACGTAAAAGGTACCGTCAAAGACACGCAGGGACAGCCGATGGCGTATGTGACCATCTCGGTGCTGGCACCGGACTCCACCCTCATCACGGGTGGGATTACGGACGATGACGGACAGTACGCATTAGAGGTACCCGCACGCACGTACACGATTCAAGCATCCTTTGTAGGCTACGAGACCGCCTATGGCGGACCCGATTTCGTGCTGAAGGAAGAGACGGAACAACTGGCGGAGGTGGAGGTCAAGGCCAAGAAACCGCTCATCGAACGGCAGATGGACAAACTGGTGGTGAATGTCAGTGCCTCGCCGCTATCGGCAGGTTCGAACGGCAACGATATCCTGCGTCGCGCACCGGGCGTACACATCGACAAGGACGGTAACATCACCGTAAACGGTAAGGCCGTGGAAGTCTATGTAGACGGCAAACCTTCGTACCTGAGCGGTCAGCAGCTCAAGGCGATGCTCGATGGTACAGACGGTAACACCATCGAGAAGATTGAAATCATATCTAACCCCTCCGCCAAATACGATGCATCAGGAACGGGCGGTATCATCAATATCAAGACCAAGCGCAATATGATGCGCGGCCTGAACGGTATGCTCAGTGCCGGATACGGAGGTATGTACTTCGGCGATGTGAAACGCTATCTGCAGATGGATATGGTGTCGCTCAACCTCAACTACCGCGGCGAGAAAACGTACACCTTCGGTCAGTTGACGCAGGTATTTGCGCAGAACGATGTGGACCTGGAGACCGGTCGAACGACACCTACCCTCACCAACTACTCGCGCTCCGGCTATGACCTCAATTTCCAGTACTATATGCTCAAGGCGGGAAACGATTGGTACATCGACTCGGCCAACACGTTCGGATTCATATTGCAGGTGCCGATCATGGTGATGGAGCAGAAGATCATCGACGGCCGCAACTACGCCTACACGGCGATCGGAACCGACACCACCTACTCGTATACGGGCACCAAGACGCGCACGATGGCGCCGCAGCACACCGCCAACCTCAACTATACGCACACCTTCTCCGAGGCATTGGATCGCGAACTAACCATCAACGCGGACTACAACCGCTATTCGACTGAGTCGAGCAACATGCAGCAGACCGACTATATCGGGGTGAAGAAAATAGGATTGGATATTGCGAGCAAGCAGACGGTGGATATTTACAGCGCCAAGTTGGACTTCCAGACCAAGTTCTGGCAAACCGGCATGATCGAGTGCGGCGCCAAATACGCCCTGTCGACCACTAACAACCATATGACCACAGACTCGCTCATCAACGATGTCAACATCGGTCAGACGCCCTCCGACTTCCGCTATCAGGAGCACGTGGCGGCGATGTATATCTCACTGGGCAAGCAGTTTGGCGAACACTGGTCGGTGAAGTTGGGCCTAAGAGGCGAATACACCTTCAGCCGCGGCGACTGGTTTACAGCCGACTCGGTGACGAGGAAATCGTATTTCGATCCCTTCCCGACGGCGTACGTGGGCTACAGTTCGAGTCCGCTGGGCAAGATCGGACAACCTATCAGCGTCAGCGCCAGCTACACGCGGCGCATCAAGCGACCCAACTATTGGATGCTCAATCCCTTCAAGACCTACGTGGACGCCTACTCGTATCAGAGCGGTAACACAGAGTTGACTCCGGAGTTCAACAACGATGTGGAGATCAATTTCTCCTGGACACAATACCTGAATCTGACCTTCAACTTTGCGCACACGCAGGATATGTTCTCGCAGCGCGTGAACATCCTTCCCGACGGTTCGAGCAATATCCGGTGGGTGAACTTCGGTACCTGTACCACGCACGGCGGTAATCTGTCGCTGACCGAGCTGCCTATCGTGCCCAAGTACTATACAGGGGAAGACGGTAAGAAATCGGTACAGGGTGCATGGCTGGCACTGACGGTCAATGCCGGTTGGTACCACTTCCTGAACCGCTCCTACGAGAAACTCGCTGACGGCAGTCCGGCCTACAAAATGGGCAGTCACTACGGATATGTCAGCGGCACGCTATCGGCCTATCTGCCCAAAGATTGGATCATGATGCTGGACGGAAACTGGTCATCGCCGATGACCACAGGTTACAACCGACAAGGCAGCAGCTATTTCCTCAGCTTCGGCGTACGTAAGATGTATATGCAGAAGGGACTGATCTTCAACCTCAATGTGCAAGATCTGGCGCGCTCGATGGTCTTCAGCAACGAAGAATTGGGTCAACAACCCGGCTACTCCAGCTGGATGAAGAACACCGTTCGCCAGCAGCGCGTGATGCTGTCTATCACCTGGATGTTCGGTCAGTATCAGCAACACAAGCAACGTAAGGTAGGCGATATGGACGAACTAAACCGTCTCGGCGGAGGCGGCGGAGTACAAGGCTCCGGTAAGTAAGTCGAGAACGTTCGCATACAAAAACAGACCCCACCCGCTTCGGATGAGGTCTGTTTCTTTCACCTTTCACTTTTCACTTTTCACTTAACCTGCATGCCCTTGGCATCGTAGATAGCGTCCTCACGGATGATGAAGAGTTGACCGTTGATGAGGCGCTTCTCGGCAGCCTTGCCTTCGGTCATCACATCCTCGAGACCCTCTACGGGTTCGCTGATGAGTTCGATCTCACCCTTCTCAATCTCGATGATAGTCACGCTGTCGGTCGTGTTGAAGTAGTTCTTGATGAGGCCGGTCACCTTAACCTGCGAGCCAACGAGGATGTCGCGGTCGAAGTAGCAGCGATATGCCTCGAACTGATAGGTCGGATTCGCCATGTTATCGCACATAAAGAACGACAGGTTGTGGTAGGCAGTGTCGTATGGCGTTACGATGCTGTCTACATAGCCGGTTACGACAAAGATATCCTGCGAGTATTGACCTCTGCCAAGACCAAAACCGTACTCGGTAGCCGAAGTTACGTCCACCTCGATGGTGTCGGGGATATAGACCGGAGCCTTACCGATGACGCGAGCGTCACCGTTGATCTCAGCCTGACCGTTGTAGTTGATGAGACGACCTTGGCAGAAGACGGTGTCACCTACGTTGGCATAGTCGCCGTCCATGGTTACACTATAGGCTTGCAGCGATGCCTCGCAGTCTTCACTAGTCATGAAGAAGGTCTGGGTGTGGTAGGTGTCGTTGGTCTGACCAAGGGACGAAACGATACCGGTCACTTGGAAGACGTCAGTGGTATTGTCACCCGAAGTGAGCGACAGAGCCTCTTCGATAGCCTCGCAGACGGTAGCGGGGATCGTATCAATAACGATCGCAACACGCTCCAGGATCTCCACGTCACCGTTCTTGATCTCGGCCGTACCGTTGTAGTTCATGAGGAAACCTCTCAGAATGATCTTGTCACCTACGTTGAGGGGGCGGGCATTCTCCACATCCTCTTCGGGAAGGTTGCACCAGTAACCTTGCAGGGTCTGTACCGAACCCTTCTGGTCGTCCATCCAGAACTTCTGCTGACCGCGCGAGAGATTACCGTCGGTCGTGGTGATGTAACCGGTAACGGCTACCGAGTCGGTACCCGTTGCCCCGGGATCCAAAGCCGTAGCAGCAGCATAAGCTTCAGCACAAGTCATGTTCGTGATTTCCGCATTCAGCGTCATGGCAGCCACAAGAGCTGCACAAACAGTAAGAATTTTTTTCATACTTTTTTGTTTTGATTGTTAAGTAGATATTTGGAGTTAGTTAATTATTCTTCGGTAGGAATCTCATGTACGAGGAAGTTCTGTATCTCCCAGGTAGCCGAAGCCGTAGCCGACGAGGTGTACTTGAAGGCGATATAGATGGTCTGGTCGATATAGTCGGTCAGCGGCATCTCGCCCGACGAGATGAACGTCCAGTTGGCGCCATCCGGCACATTGGGCGTACCGTCTTCCTTCTTTAGCCACGGCAGTTGAGTCCAACTGCAGGTCGTGACGTCGCCGGCATAGTCGGTAGATACCCAAACGGTGCATTCCTCAGCAAAGTTAGCGGCGTAGCGCTGCGTCTGGTCGAAGATGAGTGCGGGGTTGACAGCTTTCTTCAGACGTATACCCGGCGAGATGAGCCAAGCCTCGGTAGCGTGGTTGGTGTTGGAGGCATAAGCCGACGCTTTCATTCCGTACAGCGCACTATAGAGCCAGACGTAGTTGAGTCCGTCGAGGGCGATGTTTTGGATCACAAAGTCACCCTGACCATGGCCGAGGAAGGGTTCGCTATAGTAGGTCGAGATATCGGCTTCCCAGCTCTTCTTCAGCAGGAACGACATCACCTCCTCCACAAAACCGGTATTCATCACAAAGGTCGTACCGTCAAAGAGGAAGACATCGGCCGTCGTGCCGCTCTTACCGCGGTAGGCCACGATATACTGTTCATCGGCATTGGCATAGGGGAAGGCCTGATGCAGGTAGATATCAATGGTCTTTTGCGGATCTGCTACGGAAGTCGAACCAATCTGATCGTAGACCGCTACAGGCAGTCCGATGGTAGCCGTTACGGCCTCGTTGGTGTACTCCGTCCATCCCTCGGCCGTGAGAATCATGACGCGTGTGAGCGTTGCGGGACGAGCGCTCTTGGCTGCACGGCGCAGAGGAGCGTTCGCGGGGGTATGCGAGACATAGATATTATCGATGAGACGCGGTTCGCCCTCGGCGGTCTCGGAGTATTTACCCTTAACGGTGATGGCATCGCCAAGTTGGATATTCTTGTCCTTCCATACTTTTTGGCCGGCCTCGTCCGTCAGACCGTATACATAGATGGAGTCGGTGCCGTCTACGAGGTAGAAACGGCCGTAGATATTCGACTTAATGGTACCTACCGTGCCGCTCAGCTGGTGCTCGACGCCTATCTCGCGCGAGGCAAGCAGTTGGCCTACGGTGCAGATATACGGCAGGTCATAGATGAGCGAGTCGGGTTCAGAGTCCGCGTAGTTGTAGGTCAACACGACGATATGTCCTTCCTCAAAGGTACTGAAACGGGCACTCATGAAGGCAGGCAGTTGGTCGATAGTCGAGGGCGTGAAGTATTCGGCTCCGCGTGCACCCCAGATGGACTTATAGTCGTCCGCCGTCATCGTATAGCTGGTAGCGCCCTGAAAATCAACGAGATAGCCGGGTTTGCCTTCGTTCTGCGTATAAGTGACGTAGCACGACGAACCCTCCGAGAGTTGGGGGAACTTATTGGCAATAAACACCGGCACGAACATATCGGCGGTAGCTATCTCGTTGAACGCCTTCTCTTTGGCTACCTGTTGCAGTGCCTTGTACGTCACCGAGTCATCGTCTTGCGCCAAGGCCATCTCTACATTCGAGGCATTCTTGGCAATCGTAGCATAGTCGCCTGCTTCGAGCGTATATTCAAAGGCCCGAACATCCTCAATGACCGTGGTGTGCTTCATTTGCTTCTCTACATAGTAATCCTCGCAGGATACGAGCGCGAGGCTGAGAGCGGAAAGGAAGAAAATTGATTTTTTCATATTCAGGCTGTGATTTAGAAGTTCAACTTAAGTCTTGCGCTCCAGGTACGTCCCTGTGAGAAGAACATATATACCTTGCTCTCATCTACCACAACATCAGCCGAGGCGGAAGCCGTCGTCGGGTTGTATGCCTTCTCGATATAGTACTGACCGAGCAGGTTATTGACATTAGCCGAGATGGTTGCATCGAGTTTGCCGATCTGGAAACGATACGAGCAACGCAGATCCATCGAACCGCCGGTCGGAATTCGCCAAGGCTCCACGATATTCATCGTCTTACCGATCGAGAGGTTGCTGCCGGAGAAGGAGTAGTACGCATAGTTGCGGTCATACAGCGTATATTCAGCACCTATACGGAAACCCTTGAAGGGCTTGAAGGTCAGACCGAGGTTGGCCGTCGTCTGTGCCGAACCGCCTACGTTGATGCCCTTCATATTGATGATGGCGTAAGCTTGGTCGTCGGCACCGATCTCCGTGATCGTTCCGTCGGGACGCAGAGCATTGCCGTGTGCATCAAAGGCCAGACCCTTGACGCTGTCGCTATCCCATTTCCAGGAACCGACAGACAACATCGCGCTGATCTCGAGCCATTTGGTAGGACGAGCTCTCAGCTCCAACTCACCACCGAAGTGACGGGCATTGACACCGGTCATATTCATGTAATACTCCTGCTGGTTATCCAGGTTGCCCGACTTGGTCATCGTCTTATCCATCCATTCGGTGAAATAAGCATTGACGGCTACGTTGACATACTCGTTGTGGAAACTGTATCCCAGCTCAGCCGATGCGATCTTCTCGTTGCGCGCGTCACGGTTGACGGCGTTGGAAGTGGTCTGCGAGAGGAAAGCACCGTAGTTGAATTTAGGCGCACGCGAAATATAACCGACGTTGACGTAGAGGTTGTTGAAGTTATTGATGTTGTAATTAAATCCACCCTTGATATTGCCTCCGAAGAAGGTCAGATGGTCACTCTCAGCGTGCTCCTCGTCGTAGTAGAAGTGGTCGATACGCCAGTAGTGATTGAGGTTGATGGCTCCGTTGAGGAAGACCGACCAATCATTCTTGTTATACTCAGCCTGCGCGAAGAAGCCCTCCTGTACGATGTAAGCATCGTAGTTACGGTAGCAGACATCACCAATGCCAAGTTTCTTGTACACCCAGTCGGGGTTGGCTGCGTTCTTGTTGTTCTCCACCTTGACGTTGGTACGGTCGGGGTCGAGGTAGTAATCGCCGCTATAGAGGTCCACGACCACATTAGTGTGCGTAGCGTTGAAGTAACGTACGTCCACACCTCCGTAGAAATCGATGCACTCGAGGAACTTATCCGTATACGTGGATACGAGACCTACCCAGTTGTGGTAGTTGCGCGACTCACTCATGATCAGTGCCGAACCGTACTGGCTGGCGGCGTTGATCGCCTCGATCTTAGCGTAGTCAAAGGTTCCGTCTTCTTTACGGAAGTTCATATTGAGCGTACCGTAACTGGCACCGTTCCAGTCCGAATAGGAGTAGCCGGAGTTGAGTCCCGCCTCACCCGAGTAACCGTATCCGCGACCGAAGGAAGCGTACAGGCTGGTAGAGAGCGACGACTTATAACTGATCTGCCACACGTGGTTGAGCGAGATCTGCGGCTTATGATAGACGTTGTAGTTAGACGACTTATGCTTACCGTTGCTGTCTACGCCGTAAGTCGGATTGTACCGCGTCCAGTGCATACCGTCCTTCATATACTGCTTCACCTTGTCGTACTCCGACATAGTCAGTGCGCCGTAGCTGGCAGCACGCTGGAAGTGCTGTTGCGGAGCACCGAAACCGGTCAGCGAAAGTTGGTGACGATCGTTGATGCGCTTGGAGATATTGGCGAAATAGGTGTAACCCGTGAATTCCGTTCCCTGCACATATCCGTCACCCCAGGTGCGGCTGCCCAGCACCGTGATAGCCCAACCGTTCTTCATCAGACCGGTGGATACGGAGAAGGTCAGCTTGTTGTAGTTATCATTACCCAGCGAGTAACTCATCGAACCGCCCTGCTTGGCATCGATACCTTTGGTCACGATGTTGATGGTACCACCTACAGAGGGCGAACTCACCTTCGACGCTCCCATGCCTCGTTGCGTCTGCATGATGGTCGTCACGTCGGACAGTCCCTGCCAGTTAGACCAGTAGGTTCCACCCCACTCCATGTCGTTCATCGGGGCACCGTTGATCATCACACCGACGTTTTCCGACGAGAATCCGCGCATGAAGATCTCTGAGTCACCCCAGCCGCCGCCTTGCTTATTGGCGTGCACGCCCGGCGTGGCTTTGAGTACCTCCACGAACTCCTGGTTACCGATACGGTCTTCGATCTCGAGCGCCGAAACCTGACTGGCTGCTACCGGAGTCTTTCTGGCCACAGCCATCGAGGCGGTGATTGTCACGTCCTCGAGTGTGACAGCCTCGCTCTCCATCTTGATGATTCCGAGATCGCCGGCTTTCTTGACCTTGATGGTAAGCGGGGCATAGCCCACATAGGAGAGGTTCAGATCATGACCGATTTCAACCTCCAGAACGAAGTTACCGTCCAAGTCGGTCACGATACCGTTGGTAGTGCCGTCTTCCAATACAGAGACGCCTATCAGGGCATCGCTATTGGCAGCATCCAGCACCGTTCCTGACACACGGACACTCTGAGCCGCGAGACTCAGCGAACAGAGCAGTCCAAGCGAAAGAATGTAGAATTGCTTCATGTTTATACTATTTGGTTAACACTTTTCTAACGAAATAAGGTGCCTCAACCTTGCGGCAGGGACACCTTATTTTTCTTTAGTCACTCATCCGATTAGGCGTTCTTGGCTTGTTCAACGATTGCTTTGAAGGCTTGCGGCTGATTCATAGCGAGGTCAGCCAACACTTTACGGTTGATGACGATACCGGCTTTCTTCATAGCTCCCATCAACTGGCTGTAGCTCAGACCTTCGAGGCGAGCAGCTGCGTTGATACGTTGGATCCACAAAGCGCGGAACGTACGTTTTTTGTTCTTACGATCGCGATAAGCGTACTGGAGACCTTTCTCCCATGTGTTTTTGGCGACAGTCCATACATTAGCACGGCCACCAAAGTTACCTCTCGTGAGGCTCATGATCTTCTTGCGACGAGCGCGCGAAGCTACGTGATTTACTGATCTTGGCATGTCTGTAAATTGTTTTGGTGGTTAATACTTAGCGGAGCAGCAGCATCTCGCGCAGGCTACGCATGTTGGAATGATCGACCATAGCAACGTGAGTCAGATTACGTTTCTGCTTCTTGGTCTTCTTCGTCAAAATGTGACTCTTGTAAGCGTGTTTACGCTTAATTTTACCCGTTCCGGTAAGAGTGAATCTTTTTTTGGCACCGGAATTAGTTTTTACCTTTGGCATTTTGTTTATAAATTAAATTGTTATTATTTTAAGTCCCAGGCAGCCATCGGTGGCCTGTAGACTATTTATCATTTACCATTTGGTCATTTACCATTTGGCTATTTACTCTTCGGGGCGATGATAACGATCATTCGCTTGCCTTCGAGTTTGGGCAGCGCTTCCGGCTTGCCTACTTCTGCCAAATCGTTGCAGAAACGCGCCAAAAGCAACTCACCCTGCTCCTTGAAGAGAATCGAGCGGCCGCGGAAGAAAACGTACGATTTCACCTTATTGCCGTCGCGGAGGAACTCCTCAGCGTGCTTCAGCTTAAAACTATAGTCATGCTCATCGGTCTGCGGTCCAAAGCGGATCTCCTTGATCTCAATCTTCTTGGAGTTCTGCTTCTGCTCCTTCTCTTTGCGTTTTTTCTGGTAGAGGAACTTCTGATAGTCCAATATCCGGCACACAGGCGGCTCGGCATTGGGGCTAATCTCAACGAGGTCGAGATTCTGCTCATCGGCAATACGCATTGCTTCCTTGAAGGGATAGATGCCTTGCTCTACATTGTCGCCTACGAGGCGAACTTCATTCACGCCGCGAATCGCATCGTTGATTCGGTTCGGCAGCTGTTTTTCAACGCGCCCGCGCTGGGGCCTCTGGGGAATTGTTCCTATAGTTTTGTCCTCCTAAATTAAAAAAACGTTGCTCGATTTTATCCATACTTCGGAAAAATCGTGCAAAAGTACAACATTTTTTTGAATTGACCAAATTTTTCGTGAAAAAAATGATTTTTTTTATAAAAAGTTTGCGTGTATGCGAGATTTTTTGTAATTTTGCACGCTAATTTGTGTCACAAGCACTAAAAAACGCAAAGGAATATGAAAAAACACCTGTACATCCTGACAGCAATCGCCGGCCTCATATTGGCAAGTTGCGAATCGAGTAACTTTCCGCCTGCGCCCGGAGAAGACATATCGGTAGTCGTTGTCACGCCGCCTGACACTACGGGGATGAACATCCCTGCCAATGCCATTACCGTTGCCGAAGCTATTGCCATAGGTGACTCCATCGGTGCGAACGGTACGACCGGCGGCAAGTACTACGTGAAGGGCTTTGTCAAGAAGTTCGGTTCCAAGCACGCCGACGGCATCACCGGTTACGGCAACGCCACGTTCTACATGTACGACGGCAAGGCATCTGGACGCGACTTTGAGGCCTATCAGGTGTACGGTATCAACGGAGAACCCTTTACCTCGCTGGAGCAGATCGCGGTGGGAGACTACGTGGTAGTATACGGCCAGATCACCAACTACAACGGTACCATCGAGACCCCGGGTCAGGGTGCAGCCTATATGTATGCCTCCAACAATGAGAAAGCCTATCAGGACTTCTCGCCTGACATCGTGATTGATACCACGGGTTGCATCACTTGCGCCCAAGCGGTGGCACAAGCTTCAGGGCACGCGGTCGTAGTCGGCTATGCCATCAAGCCCAATGCCAAGTCCGGACGTCAGCAGACCGTCTGGATGGCCGACGATCCCAACGCGGAGAACGGCATATTTGAGGCCTATCTGTGCTACACCAAGAACGAGATCATCAAGGGCGACTATATCGCCGTAGAAGGTGATATCACGGTATACAACACCACTACGGAAATCAGCAAGGGTAACATGGTCGTGCTGCAAGCGGCTCCCAAGCAATATGATTATTTCATCGAGACCTTTGCAGACGGCATTGATGACTTCACGATTGAAAACGCCGGCTCCTACCCCATCAATATCTGGACCGCAAAGGGCGGTGACTATCCCTGCATGCAGGCTTACGCCAACGATGGCACCAATAAGATTGCCGCGGAGAGCCGCCTCGTTTCGCCCGAAATTGACCTCTCGGAAGCTATCGCGCCCAAACTGCAGTTCACGCATTACCACCAGCAGGCTTCCGATCCCGCTACGGAGTTAACGCTCGAAGTCAGCACCGACGGCGTAACCTGGACACCGGTAGCAATCCCGACCTACAGCGGCGGTACCAAGCCTACCTACGTGCAGAGCGGCGAGATTGATCTCACGGCATTTGCCGGGTATCCCTCCGTACGCATTGCCTTCGTCTACAAGAGTACCACTGCGAGCGCTCCGAAATGGTGCGTACGTAATATCACGATAGGCGAATATAAATAACGACACCTTATATATATTTATTAGGAACTCATCACACGAAAAATAATTAAAGATTAACAATACTAAAAAAATGGCAACTTTACAAAGAATTCGTAACCACGGCGTAGCCCTGATCGTTATTGTGGGTTTGGCTATGCTGGCTTTCATCCTTGGTGACTTTTTGAATTCAGGTAGTTCCTTCTTCAACCGCAGCCGCGAATACGTAGGTGAGATTGAGGGACACAAGGTACACTACACCGAATACGAGGCCGCTAAGGATCAACTGACAGAAGTGTACAAAATTGAATCGGGTCGCACCGACCTGGACGAGGATCTGAGTGCTCAGATTCGCAATCAAGTTTGGCAAATGATGCTGATGGACTGGACGCTGCGTGCGGAAGCCGAGCGCATTGGCATGGACGTGACCAAAGACGAGCTCAGTGAGCTCTGCATTGGCCAGCATCCCCACCAACTCATCACCGGTCGTCGTGCTTTCTACGACGAGAACGGTCAATTCAGCCGCGATAATCTGGTACGTTTCCTCAACTCCATCGAGCAGGAAACCGAGGACGCCTCGCAGAACGCCAACATCCAGCAGGCTCAGAACTACTGGATGTACTGGGAGAATGCAGTGCGTCTGACCCAAATGCAGGAGAAATTCAGCTCGCTGATGCAAAACCTGGTGACCTACAACAAACTGGACGCCAAGTATGCGTTCGAGGCACGTCAGAACAGTGTATCGGCTGACTTCGTTATGCAGCCTTTCCACACGATTGCTGACTCCACGATTACCGTATCCAACAGCGATCTCAAGAAGATGTACGAGGCACGCAAGGCACTGTATAAACAGACGCCCAACCGCTCGATCGAGTACATCGTCTATCCCGTCGTTCCCTCCGAGCAGGACAGCATCTCGACCCTCGAGCTGATGAACGCACTCCGCGATGAGTTCTGCACCACCGAGGATATTGCCCTCGTCGTTAACACCAATAGCGACCTCATGTACGATGGCCGTAACTATAGCGAGCAGACCGTTCCGGAGATGTTCCGCGACTTCGCTTTTGGCAAGGACGCCAAGGCCGGCAACGTGACTGACCTCATCTATACCCCCGAGGATCGTACCTTCCGCATGGCTCGTCTGATGGACTGCGGTTACAATGTACCTGACTCTGTAGAGCTCAAAGTCATTGCTCCCGAAGAGGGTCAGGAAGATCGCGAACTGGGTTGGTTCACCGAGGACGCTCTGCGCGCGCAGAACAAACAGGTAGCTGAGAAAGCCTTTGCCGGCAAACGCGGCGACCGCTTCACCGTAGCTATCGGACTGGGTGAGCAGACCTTCGAGATCCTGGACATCGCCAAAGCAACTCCCCGTGCCAAGGTGGCCATCATGGAGCGTAAGGTGACTCCGTCTTCGAAGACCTATTCGATGCTTTACAACCAGGCTAAACAGTTCATCGTCAACAACCCCACCGAGGAACAATTCCGCGACGCAGCCCGCGAAGCCGGTATGACGCTCTATCCCGCCTATTACCTCAATGAGAACAGCGACAAGGTTGACCAACTCAAGAACAGCCGTCCCATCGTTCGTTGGGCATTCGAGGCCAAAGAGGGTGAAGTAAGCGATGTACATGAGTGCGGCGACCAGTTCGTAGTAGCCCTGCTGACCGACGTGAAGGACGGTGACTATCGTCCGATGTCCGACGTACAGGGTGAGCTGACGCAACTCGTTCGTAACGACAAGAAAGCCGCTGTCATCGCTAAGGCTCTCTCTTCTGCTACCACGCTCGACGAGGCAGCCAAGGCTGCTAACACCGGCATTCAGCACGCGGAGGGCGTTACGCTGAGCAGCAACCGCTTCGGTAATATGACCGAACCCGCTGTAGTCGGCGCTACGATGGCACTCGAGGCCAACCAACTCTCAGCTCCTATTAAGGGTAACCAAGGCGTGTACGTAGTATGCGCAGGTCAAAAAGCACGCGTAGAGGGCGAGTTCAACGAAGAGATGGAGATCTCGCAACTCAATATGTACACCTCCTACAGCCTCATGTATCAGGTGATGAACCTCCTGGAAGAGAAGGCTGAGATCACGGACAACCGCGCTCGCTTCCAATAAAACGAATATGACTGATTCTATACGTAGGCATCCGATACAGGGCACCAAAAATCCCTGGTATTGGGTGCCTACGCTTTATCTAGCCGAAGGTATCCCGTATTTTCTGGTGAACAACATCAGCGTCCTGCTGTTCGCCAAAATGGGTGTACCCAACGACCAACTGGCCTTCTTCACCACCCTGCTCTATTTCCCTTGGTTCCTCAAGGGACTCTGGAGTCCGCTGGTAGATGTGGTGCGAACCAAACGCTGGTGGATCGTTACGATGCAGGTGGTGCTGACCGTCCTCTGCGTCCTCTTGGCGCTCACACTACCCTATCCCGATGCCGCAACTATTGCTACCAAGCAGACACCCGTCAGCGTCTTCTGGCTGACGCTTGTACTCTTCATCCTGTCGGCTTTTGCTTCAGCTACGCACGACATCGCTGCTGATGGCTATTATATGTTGGCACACGACGAGCCGAGTCAGGCGCGCTTTGTGGGCATCCGCTCTACGTTCTACCGCATCGCAATGGTGTTCGGTCAGGGCGTACTGGTCTTCATTGCCGGTCGTATCGAGAAAGCCACGGACAATATCCCCCTCTCTTGGCAACTGACGCTCGGAGTAACGGCTGTGGTGCTGTTCCTCCTCACCCTCTATCACCTCTTCATGCTACCCCGCCCTGCGAGCGACACGGCACGCCCCAAAACCGATGGCGTAGGTATCGCAGAGGCCTTCCGCACGTTCTTTACCAAGAAAGGTATCTGGTTGGGCATCATCTTTATGCTGCTCTACCGTCTGCCGGAAGGTCTGTTGGTCAAACTGAGTCTGCCCTTCCTCGTGGATAGTCGCGAGGTAACGGAACGCGGCGGACAACTCTTCGGCGGCGGATTGGCCTTGAGTACCGATATGGTCGGACTGCTCTACGGCACGATAGGCGTGCTATGCCTACTGGCCGGAGGTATCTTAGGTGGCGTGTATATCTCCCGCAAGGGCCTCAAACGCTCCCTTTGGCCGATGGCCTTGGCGCTCACCGTACCCAACCTCGCCTACGTCTATCTCAGTGCCGCCCAACCGCAAGACCTTTGGCTCATCGGCAGCGCCATATCCGTGGAGCAATTCGGCTACGGATTCGGTTTCACGGCCTATATGCTCTATATGATGTATATCTCGCAGGGCGAATACAAGACCTCGCACTATGCGATCTGCACCGCCTTCATGGCACTGAGTATGATCTTGCCGGGCTTTGTAGCCGGTTCGATCGAACTGAAGGTAGGCTACGAAGCGTTCTTCTGGATCGCTATCATCTGCTCCGTTGCCACCGTTGGCGTCACCACGGCGGTCTATCGCACCGTGGATCCCCACTACGGCAACAAATCCTAACTTTCCAATCTCCAATACCCCATCTCTCATGAACTACAAACGTATAATCCCCGATTCCATCACCGCCTGCAACCTCCTCTGCGGCAGCGTAGCCGTATATCTGGCGACCCAAAATGAATTCATGTGGGCCTTCGCTTTCATCCTCTTAGGAGCGTTCTTCGATTTCTTCGACGGCCTGAGTTCCCGTCTGCTGAAGGTCCCCAGCCCGATTGGCGTCCAGCTCGACTCCTTGGCTGATGATATCACCTTCGGCCTTGCACCCGCGATGATGCTGTTCTGCTATCTCAGACCTATCATCGGTTGGTGGGCGCTCATAGCACTCCTGATGGCTGCTTTCTCAGCGCTGCGTTTGGCTAAGTTCAGTGTAGATGAACGTCAGCACGAGTCCTTCATCGGTCTCGCCACGCCGGCCAATGCCATCTTCTGGGGAGGCATTTGCTCGTTGCCGGGTCTGCTGATCCTGAACACCTGGATTCCGTGGTTGCTGCTGGCATTTTCGCTGGTGAGCTGCTATCTCATGAATGCGGAGATACCGTTCTTCAGCTTCAAGTCCTTCCGCAAGGAAAAATCGATCGTCATCACCTTCCTCGTGATCTGTGTTCTGTTCATCGGATTCGGCATTGTTATGGCCGTCTTGATGGAAGAAATCTACGTGGTGTTCTTCAGCGGAACAGCCTGCATTGCCTTGTATGTTGCGATGAATATTATTCAATACCCTGTAAAAAAGTCAATCCAATGAAACAGACGCTCTCCCTCCTTGTCTTTGTCCTCATTTCCTTCAGCCTCGCGGCGGAGGACATACCTGCCGGTTACTACAGCCATATCAATGGTCTGAGTGACTCGACCCTCAAGTCCGCCCTCCATGACTCTATTAGCGGGGGAGTGCGCTATAACTACGGCAATACCACCTACCACTCCACCAATAATCCTCCCGAATGGATGGCCGGCGATCTCAAGGCCTATGGTACCTGGCAAGCCTTCCCGGAGACCGACATCCGCGAGGACGGAAGCATCTGGGATATGTACTCCAACAGCGTACGCTATTACCCCGCCAAACAAGGCGAATCCGGCTGCTCGCTCAATATTGAGCACTGTTTCCCCAAATCCTGGTGGGGAGGAACTGAAAATGCAGCCTACAAGGATCTGTATCATCTTAACCCCTCTGACCAGCGTGCCAACGGTCAGAAATCCAACTATCCCCCGGGACATATGACCAAGGCCGATAAGTTCGACAACGGATCGTTTAAGATGGCCAAAGCCACCAGTTCCACCTGCGGTTATATCTGCTTCGAACCCGCTCCGGAATACCGTGGAGACTTCGCCCGCGCCTATTTCTATATCGCTACGGCTTACGAAGACTACACCTGGGTAAGCGGAACCTCGCCCTTTAATGCAGCCAATGCGATGGACAACGACTCCTACCTGGAATTCAAGCCTTGGCTGATTCAAGTGCTGCTCGACTGGCACCGCGAGGATCCTGTCTCCGACAAGGAGATCTGCCGTGCCGATCGCATCTCTTCTATCCAGCACAACCGCAACCCCTTCATCGACTATCCCGAACTCGTGGAATTTATCTGGGGCAACCGACAGGGGCAGACGGTCAATCTCGATTCGCTCACCTGCACGGCCGGAACAGCCGTCTGCACTGAGTACATCGCACCCGTTGACACCCTCCATCTCTTCGATACGCTGATCAACCTGCCGGCAATCACAGCGGCTCTCGTCAATGCAGTGGAAGGCGGCAGCGCCAATGCCGGCATCCAGTCGAACGGCTCGTCATCCATAACGATGGGAAAATCGTCCACCGAAGGTGAGATCGCTTTCTCCGGCCTCAACCTCGCCGACTCGGCTATCCTCGTCTTTCGCGCTTCGCCCTACAACAGCGCTACCTCAATGCAGATAGATATCTACGCCGAATCCACCCTCATCCGCTCGATCCGCGAGACCGTCTCGCAGGAGACGCGCAACGAAGTACGCTACCAAACCACGATTCCTTCCTCCACCAACAGCATCCGAATCCGCTCGGTTGGTACCTCTACCTCCAAGCGCGCCTGCATGCAGGAGTTGTACCTGTTGAAACGCAAACCCATCGCGCCTACCTCCGTCAGTAATCCGCAATCGGAAACATCACAAAAAGCGCGGCTCGTACTGAGAAACGGCGTACTCTATATCCTCAAGGACAACCAATACTACACCCTCGATGGACAGAAAGTTCGCTGACATTCGCCTTCCGTACGTCTTTCTGGCGCTCACAGCCGTCTTTCTCCTCGTTACGGGTATCGTCGGCTTCGGCTGCGACAAGGCTGCCGTGCACCTCGCACTCAACGCCTCTCACCTGCCTTGGCTCGATACGTTTATGCGTTACTACACCAAAATGGGAGAGTGGGTACCCTACGTAGTCGTACTCGGCTTACTCTTCTACAAGGCCGGTTGGTCACTCTTCCTGCTCACCGACCTCGCTATCGGCGGACTCATCGTGCAGCAACTCAAGTACCTCTTCTCCACCCCGCGACCCTTGCGGTACTTCGCTGACTACTATCCGGATGTCACATTGCCCCTCGTCGATGGAGTTAAAATGGGAGAGTGGTACTCAATGCCTTCCGGTCATACCGTCTCGCTCTTCGCCCTGTTTCTGACGCTATCCATCATCGTGTGTCAGCATAAATCCAACTACGGTTGGCAACTCCTCTTTTTCCTCCTGGCCTTCCTCGGAGCCTATAGCCGGATCTATCTCAGTATGCACTTTGTGGAGGATCTTTTTGGGGGTGCGTTGTTCGCAACGATTTTCACATTTACACTGCTAATTTTCGTGCCAAAAATTCAAAAAAAGGCCTTTTTTGACTGGAAAATAAAAAAAATGCACTAAAAAATGCATTTTTTTGCAAAAAAATTTGGTCATGTCAAAAAAAAGCAGTACTTTTGCACCCGCTTTCGAGAGAGAAGGCAAAAATCGGGCGCTTAGCGCAGCTGGTTTAGAGCATCTGCCCTACAAGCAGAGGGTCGGCGGTTCGAATCCGTCAGCGCCCACAAAAGAAGCGAGTCATCTGACCCGCTTCTTTCATATAATATCAATTTTCAATTGTCAATTATCAATTTACAAAACCCTGAGGGTTTTGGATTCAACGTCGCGTGAATTCGGTCCGATCATAATATCCACCTCGCCGGTCTCAAGCGTCCAAGTGAACGTATCCGGTTCGTAGTAGCCCAAGCGATCCACATCCAGCGTAAACCGTACCTCGCGACTCTCACCCGGAGCCAAGGTGATGCGCTCAAAGCCTCTTAACTCCTTCATCGGTCGCACGCCTTTGGCTACACGGTCCGCGATATAGAGTTGCACCACCTCGCTGCCTTCTTTTTGACCCGTATTCGTCACCGTCACACAAGCCTCCGGTATCGTAGCGAACGTCACGCCCGGCGTGATCGTGAGCACGCTGTCCGTCAGGTGAAAATCCGAGTATGTAAACGTGGTATAACTCAGTCCGTATCCAAAGGGATAGAGCGGTGTGTTCTCTACATCCAGATAGCAGGTGACATACTTGCGGAACGTATTACTCGGATTCGGACGCGAGGTGCGCATCTGACGATACGAGAAGGGATACTGCCCTACATGGCGCGGCAGCTGCACGCTGAGTCTTCCCGAGGGATTAACCTCACCGAACAGTATATCCGCAATCGCATCCGCAGCCTCACTGCCGCCGAACCAACTCTCCACGATAGCCGGCAGGTTTTCCGTCTCCCAATTGAGCACGGTCGGCCGTCCGGCAAAATGTACCAGCACGATCGGTTTACCAGTTTTTACCAGCTCCGCCAACAGATCATGCTGCGCATCCGGCATCTCGATATTTACGCACGAGGCACTCTCGCCCGACATCTCGCTCGACTCTCCCATTGCAGCGACAATCACATCCGCCTGACGAGCTATCTGCAGCGCCTCCTTCTTCATCACTTCCGCACTACGGCTATCCCGTATCTCGTGACCGAACAGCGTCGCATTGGCCTCTATCTGCGCGTCGTACATCAGGTTGGAGCCTTTGGCATAGAGCAATCGTGCTCCCGTGCCTTGCAGCGCATCCTCCAGGCCCTCACGCAGCGTCTTATACCTCTCCGGCACAGCCGCCACGGACCATGTACCCGGCATATTCGTGCGCGTATCCGCAAGCGGACCGATCAACGCAATCGTGCCTGTCTTCTTGAGCGGAAGCAGTTGTTTCTCGTTCTTCAGCAAGATCATACTCTCGCCCGCAATACGACGTGCCTCGCGGCGATGTTCATCACACAATATGACCTGCTCCCTGCGCGTGGAATCGCAGTAACGGTACGGGTCGTCAAAGAGTCCGAGTTTGTATTTCGCCTCCAGCACCCTGCGACAGGCCTGCTCGATCGCTTCCATCCGGCAACGACCGGCCTTGACGGCTTCATTCAGGTTCAGTAGTCCCGTTGAAACCATATCCATATCCAAACCGGCATAGAGACTCTGTATAGCGCTTTCCTCCAGCGACGCTGAGACACCGTTATCCGCCAACTGCTCCAATCCGCAGTAGTCCGACACCACGAAGCCGTCGAACCCCCACTCTCCCCTCAACACATCCGTCAGCAACCATCTATTGCCCGTACAAGGCACGCCGTGAACGGTATTGAATGCTGCCATCACCGAACCCGCACCTGCATCAATTGCAGCTTTGTATGGAGGGAAATACTCGTTGTACATCGTGTAATCGTCCACGTACGTACTGTTATATTCGCGTCCGGCCTCTACAGCGCCGTATAGCGCAAAATGCTTCACGCAGGCCATCATCGTCGCCGGATCGCTCAGCCTCTCGCCCTGATAACCCCGTACCATAGCTTCCGCGATACGACTCCCCAAGTACGGATCTTCGCCGCCGCCCTCACTGATGCGGCCCCAGCGACCGTCGTGGCATATATCCACCATCGGCGAGAAGGTCCACGCTATGCCGTCGGCCGTAGCTTCTGCTGCCGCTATCTCTGCCGAACGCTCGATGGCCTCCATATCCCACGTGCACGACAATCCCAACGGAATCGGGAAGACCGTCTCGTAGCCGTGAATAACGTCCATTCCAAAGATCAGCGGAATCCCCAACCTACTCTCCTCCACCGCGATACGCTGCACCTCGCGAATCTGGTTGGCACCTTTCAGGTTAAATAGTCCGCCTACGCGACCTATTCTGATATCCTCGGCCGAATGACTGACTCGCGGTTCGCCGGTTGCTATATCGCCGCCTACCGGCAGGTTCAGCTGACCCATTTTTTCTTCGGGTGTCATGCGAAGCATGAGTTGGTCAATGAAGCGGTTCATCCGTTCCTCTTCACTCACCTCCTTCTTCGCGCATCCTACCAATACCACCGGCATTACCAATGCCACGATCCAAATTCGTAATGTATGCATAGATTCCTGTTTTTAGAATAAACATATCTCTTCGTGCTGCAAAGATACGACTTTTTTCTCATATATGCAAGATATTCATCAAAAAAAGTAAAATATTTTGCCCAAAAACTTGCATATGTTCCAAAAATGTTGTAATTTTGCAGCAATATTATATTGAATCGACACATGAAACGCCTCCTCCACACGTTACCTATTAACTTTGAACTACATTAGATATTTTACCCCCTCATATCGGCAAAAAATGTAGCTTTTTATTAAAAAGTGTAGAAAATATTTGCATAATTCAATTAAAATGTGTAATTTTGCGCAAAATTTCGAAAATTAACGGCATTATTGGCGAATATGGCAACTAAAATTAAGCAAATAACAGAAATGGTTGGACTAGATGGATTACTGTTCGGGAATTGGTTGAGTCAACAAGGTTTGGACAGCAAACAACAGTTCAAGTATCT
Source organism: uncultured Bacteroidales bacterium (assembly GCA_946404495.1). GTDB lineage: Bacteria > Bacteroidota > Bacteroidia > Bacteroidales > Paludibacteraceae > Colicola. Next base: position 14,767 of record CAMJDT010000015.1, on the reverse strand, counting down.
TCAAAGCGGATGGTTGGAGCGGATTGCACGCGGCGTATATAAGATTGCAGGAAGCCATCCAACACTTTATAGCGCAATATCTTGTTACAATACACAGTTAAGCAAACAATGTATCGTCGGAGCCAGAAGTGCTTTGGAATTACGCGGTTATAGTCACTATGTGCCAATGGGAAAATCGGTTGCTTTCCTTTTTACCGATAATGACCACAAATTGCCGGAATGGCTGTTACAAGGCACGTGGGAAATGATAGTAAAGTATCAAACTACATCATTTTTAGGCGATGACTTGCTTGGTGTTGAGACACAGATGGTGAATGGACGACCGTTATTGGTCTCAAGTCCCGAGCGGGCGATGATGGAGTGGTTGAATATGCCGAGTATCCGGTCTTCTTTGTTAGATGTGTACTATGTCATGGAAATGCTCTCTACCTTGCGCCCTGATTTGGTGCAATCCTTATTGGAACGATGCTCTTCCGTCAAAGTCAAACGTTTATTTATGTATATGGCAGAGAAGACAAACTTTGCATGGGTAGAAGACATTGACAAGTCGAAAATTGATTTTGGTAGTGGACGAAAGATGATCGTGCCCAAAGGCAAATACATCAAACAATATGATATGACTATACCTACTGATTTGGCTGAATATGAATAATGTATATAGAAATAAAGTGGAGTTACTGCTCCGCATATTACCTTTCGTAATGGACGAGCGAGTATTTGCCGTGCATGGAGGAAGCGCAATCAACCTTTTTTTCAAAGACATGCCACGCTATTCCGTGGATATTGATTTGACATACATACCATTAGCCGGTCGAGAGGAGAGTCTCAATGATATCAATTCACATTTATCATCAATAGCAGAGAAGGCAAAGAATAGTATTCATGGACTACATATCGTTCCGAAATATGCCACATGTAAACTTCTCTGTGAGTATCATGGATATCAGATTAAAATTGAAGTAAATCAAACCAAACGTGGGATTATCGGAGGCGAAGTAATAACTTTGCCATTATGCGAGAAAGCGAAATCTGAGTTTAGATTATCTTGCAAAGCACAAATCGTCCCGCTCACGTTACTCTACGGAGGTAAAATTGCTGCGGCTTTGTCACGCCAACATCCGCGCGACCTGTTTGATATCAAATATATGGATTTGCCGTTAAGCGAGGTACGTGAGGGACTTCTTTTTTGCCTTCTTGGTAGCGACCGACCTATCCACGAATCATTGTCTCCGGCACTTATCGACCAACATGAAGCCTTGGCAAACCAATTCATAGGAATGACGGATGTCGCATTTTCGTACGAAGAGTTTGAGGCAACACGTATAAAACTAATTCAAGACGTAAATGCCTTGCTCACGGATGCAGACAAACGCTTCTTAATCAGTTTTGAACAAGGCAATCCTATTTGGGAAAATTACAAGTTTGCGTATTTCAAAGACTATCCGTCTATCCAATGGAAGTTGGTCAACCTTGCCAAACTCAAAAAGCAAAACCCCGCCAAACTTGAATCCGAAGTCGAAAAACTCAAGAATTGTTTCAACTAACAACATACCCCTATGAAACGCCTCCTCTATATCTTCCTCGCCTTGTTCGTCGTCCTGACGATAGGTATTATTGGCTCCAATCGGGCGGTTGTCAATACCGCTAAAGATCGGATGTACGATGACGTCTCTGCCATTCCATTTAATCGCGTCGGCGTACTTCTCGGCACAAACCCCAAAGGCAGGAAGGGCAATCCGAATCCTTTTTACATCAATCGTATCGAGGCGTGCGCGGCATTGTATAAGGCAGGAAAGATTGAACGGGTGCTGGTAAGCGGCGACAACTCGCGCGCTACCTACGATGAACCGACATGTATCAAGGAAGATCTCATCGCCGCTGGTCTTCCCTATAATGCCATTTATCTCGACTATGCCGGATTTCGCACGTACGATTCGATGGTTCGCGCCAAAGAGGTGTTCGGACTTTCGTCCTTTACTATCATCTCACAGCCCTTCCACAACGAACGCGCCCTGTATATCGCTACCCGCAAAGGACTCGACGTCGTGGCGTTCAATGCACCCGATGTGCAATTACGTCGTTGGCAAATCCGCATGATTGTCCGCGAATGGCTCGCACGAACCAAAGCCGTTCTGGATGTCTATACCGGCAAACAACCTCACTTCCTCGGCGAACCGATAATAATAGAATAATATGAAACACTACACAACACAAGAAATCTAAAGGAGGTTATTAGCCCTATGAATCGCCAATCTTTCATAAGAACTCCTGACCATAATTACTGGCCGCATCTGATTATTCTCCTTGTAGCGACTATTGCGGATATAGCCGCCATCCTGTTTTCATGGGATATGGGGGTACGCCCTTTTTTGGCGTTTTGCATCTTATTCGGCATATTGCCGGCATTGGTATTATTAGCAGGGGTGATTTTTGTCTTTTGGGATACACACAAACGTGTCAATCGGCCGGAAAAGGTATTGCTTACCTGGTCAATAATAACATTTCTTGCTATTCCTATCGGTTTGATAATAACTGAAATACATAATAATAATGCCCGCTTTTACTACACGCTGCCGAACGATGACACAATAACCATTTGGCAAGACAGAATCATCTTTGAGAAATACACATCTGTCTTTCCGCCACATTCCAATTATATCGAACTACCCAAAAGCACATTGGACTGGGAACTGATTATTGATTCATTAGGCCGTTCTGCCATATTCGGAGTTGATTCGGATAAAATTAAGCAGGCCTCTCCGAAATATCCGTTGGTAGCTTCCTACACGAACAATCCGGGACGCTATTGGTTCCGCACGGAGTTTCCACCCGAGAAATGGATGGCATCTGTAGATTTTCATTTTTACCCGGATGCCTTTTCTACAGGTGGATATCTGCAATTTACTTATATTGCCAACGATAGTGTGTACTTTGTGATCGGCAGCTTTCCTTTTACGCAGTATGCAGAATACGAAGAAATGTTTCACGGCGTAGTGCCTTTGGACAGTTTTATTGTCACTTTCGATAAACATACACACTTCTATCGCGCTTGGGCAGATAGCACCCAATATTCCGCCTTTCATAAAACAAATAACAATATTAACCCTTAGAATTATACGCGATGAAACACCTCACCCACATCCTTCTCGCCTGCCTCTTCCTGACGGCTTGTCACAGAGGCACGACAACGGAAAGCACATCTGCGACGCAATCGGCGAACGTATCAGATAGTGTTTTTATCAAATGCATTGCGGATTATTGGCGTCAAAGATACAATACCGATTCTTGGTACGAAGACGGTATATGCCCTGCCCGACAACCGGATCCTTCCGGTCGATTGTACGAGGCGTGGTATGATGTTACGGGCTATTTGGTCTTAGTCAACTTGCAAGATACCACTATTGCCGATTTCTTGGAGAAACATCCGATAATAACGCTTCCTGAATACCTGGATTTAATGGACTCCACACAAATGATTTATGAATATGATAGTAAGTATCTGACTCGTGGCGACACCATTGTCATTCAGGAATACAACAACTATGTGTTGCATAAATATGATTCTTATAGCAAAGAGCATAACTCTTCCTACGACACGCTTTTGATCGAACTATCCGAAACCAGATACCTCATTGCTGATACGTTTGTCCCTCTGTCCCACACAGATACTACCCTCCGCCATTACGACCACGGCGCGAAGTCATATTTTAATGAAAGAGACTATAACGAAAAACTATATTGGCTGCACAAGCAGATAATGGCCGGGGACAGTATTCCCGACGAGCAGTTACTGGATGCTATGCCGAAAAACAAAGACCAGTTTATTGTGTACTACAAGGAGTATTACCCGTACATTGACCGTTCTATTGTGATAGACAGTTTGGCTATTCCCCGCGCCAAAGAAAATCCCCTTTTCCGTGACGCATATATCACCATGTATGGGTGGGCGGATGGCTGGCCTGCGGAAATCATTTATGAAGTCTATTGCCCGATGTTTTTCTATTACGATTCCGTTTATTTCAGAGAGGCCGTTGCCCGCTTATTGCCTGAATGGATGATCGGAGATTTCGAGGACGATAGAGATGAAAGCTGGCTCACATGGGTTCGCGAACACAAAGAAGAAATCATCAGTACCCTGCCTTAATCGGCAAAAATGCAGTAATAATCGTTCGAAGTAAAGAAAATCACATTTTTTGCCCCAAAAACTTGCATATATTCCAAAAATGTTGTAATTTTGCAGCGTTTTTAGAACAAATCGCACAAATGACATACACCCAGTTCTATAATCAATGGCATTCGTTGGGCTGTTTTTCTATACACCAAGTGCATGCTATCGTACCGACTTTCAATCGGTCGAACTTGCATCAATGGCAACGCTCAGGCTACATCGTGCCGCTTCGTCAAGGTTGGTATGCCTTCGCGGATTATATCCGACAAGCCGACTATGCTCGGTTTATCGCCGGTAAGATTTGTGTGCCTTCGTACATCAGCCTGCACACAGCGCTGTCGTTCTACGGCATTATCCCGGAAGCGGTCGTGGAGATAACGAGCGTGACAACGCAAAAGACCTGCCGCTACGAAAACGCCTTCGGGCAGTTCAGTTACCAGACTATCCGTCCACGCTTGTTCTGGGGCTTCGAGCCGAAGACTATGCGTGACGCTAAGCAGTATATGATGGCAACGCCGGAGAAAGCCATTATCGACCTGCTCTACCTCTATCCGCAGTATTCCACGCTCGACGAGATGCATGAACTGCGTTTCGACGAAGACTGGATGCACGACGAACTGAACAAGGAACGACTATTAGAATACTTAGAACGCATCAACAGCCCTATCCTTAATAAGCGAATACATTTATTACTAAAAGCCTACGACTTATGATTGATATGGAATATATACGCGGTTTCTACCCGCCGTACATAGCGCAGAATGCCAATTTCCAGAAGCATATGCTCAAGGAATACGTGGAATTGTTGGCGTTGGAGTGGATTGCCCGTTCGCCTTATGCTGCGAAGTTAATCTTTATCGGCGGCACCAACTTGCGACTGATTCAAGGCATTGACCGCTTCTCCGAGGACTTGGATTTTGACTGCAAAGGCATCAGCGAAGATGAGTTCCGGCAGATGTCCGATGAGTTAGTCAAGTACCTAAAACTGCAAGGTCTAAATGCAGAACTCCGCAACAAAGAGAACGCTCATCTTACTGCTTTCCGTAGTAACGTCTATTTTCCCGAGTTACTATTCGCTCTCCAACTGACCGGACATCGTGAGGAACGTTTCCTGATGAAAATCGAGGCGCAAGATCAAGGCATCAACTATCCACGCGAAATGGCTATCGTGCAGCGTAACGGCTTCTCGTTCCCTGTGCCTGTGCCGCCGCTCAGCGTACTTCTCTCCATGAAACTCTGCGCACTACTCACACGCCAAAAAGGTCGCGACTTCTACGATGTACTCTTCCTCATGCAACGCACAGAACCCGACTACGCTTTCCTCCAACAGCAAAAGGGTATCGCCAACCGAGAGCAACTATCTGCTGCTTTGCGAGAAACGCTTTCCAAAACAGACTTGAAGATGAAACAACGCGACTTCGAGCACCTCCTCTTCGATTCGCATAAGAGTGAAACAATATTGAGATTTTTAGCATAACGATGGATCTTTTTCGTAATATAGTATTGGTGGGTGTCGGCAGTTTTGTGGGCGGTGCATTGCGTTATGGAGTCTCGTTGCTATTTCGCACCGATTTAGCCTTCCCGTGGCCCACTTTTGCTGTAAATATGGTAGGCTGCCTGCTCATCGGTCTAATAATCGGTTGGAGCAACCGTCTCTCGCAGGATTGGACGTTGCTGTTGATGGTTGGTTTCTGCGGCGGCTTCACGACTTTTTCTACCTTTTCGAAAGAAAGTCTCCTCCTCCTGCAAAATAATGCCTATGCAATGTTTCTCCTGTATATTCTCGGAAGCGTTCTCTTAGGCATCAGCCTCGTCGCCCTGGGTTGGTGGATAACTAAATAATGATTCCTGTTATGACAGATAATAATAGAATAATATGAAACACTACACAAGAAAAGAAATCTATGGAGAATATGCTCCAATGAGATACACACTGCCGATTGATTTCAAACATCCGTAGTCGCTCCTTCGTTTCGATGAATGATATCTGCAAAAAAATGCAGTAATAATCGTTCGAAGTAAAGAAAAATCACATTTTTTCGCCCAAAAACTTGCCGGTATCGGCAAAAATTCGTACCTTTGCAGCGGAATTTGAATAGATAGTTTGCCGATATGGAATATATATCCGTTATTCAGTTTGCCGAGAAGTACGGCATTAGCGAACGTACCGCACGTAACTATTGTGCGGAAGGAAAGATAGATGGAGCCTTTCTGACAGGCAAAACATGGAATATTCCCGCGGATGCTGTGTTGCCCAAGAAAGGTAAGAAGAAGCTCTCTGAGCTCCTTACCCGTCTTCGCGAAGAAAAAGAGTCAAAACTCAAAGGTGGTATCTACCATCGTACGCAAATTGACCTTACCTACAACTCCAATCATATCGAAGGCAGCAAACTGACCAAAGAGCAAACGCGCTATATCTTTGAGACCAATACGCTCGGCATCACGACCGAAAACACCTCCGTCGATGATATCATGGAAACGGTGAACCACTTCCGCTGTATCGATTATATCATCGACCACGCAACGGATAAGATAACCGAGGCGCATATCAAAGCACTTCACGCCATCCTCAAAGCCAATACTTCAGACAGCCGTAAGGATTGGTTTGCTGTAGGCGACTACAAACGCCTTGCCAACGAAGTAGGCGAACAAGAGACGGTTGCACCAAAGGATGTTCATCGTCACATGAAAACTCTGCTCTCAGACTATAACGCGCTCAAACAAGTGACCTTTGACGATATCTTGGACTTCCACGTGCGTTTCGAGCGCATCCATCCGTTCCAGGACGGTAACGGCCGTGTTGGGCGCCTGCTTCTCTTCTGGCAATGTTTGCAAAACGCACAAGTGCCGTTTATCATTACCGAAGAATTACGCCTCTTCTACTACCGCGGCCTCCAAAACTGGGGCGATACCAACGGCTACCTACGTGATACCTGCCTCACCGCACAAGACCATTACAAAGCTTTGTTGGACTATTTCAAAATAACATATTAACCCCTATGAAACACCTCTTTTACATTTTCCTGTTCATGCCGGTAATGGCATTCGCTGAGACTTCTAACCAAACCTGTACGGATTGGTATAACGGCTTCACCGCCGTATGCGACACGATTCACTCGTCCTCCCAAACGGGTCAGATAGATTCTATGCCCCTTATCCGCGAGTATCTTGATCATTGGGCTCTAAGCGGGCCGGACTGCGCAGATAGGTTTACATGTGAGTTTAATTACCATTTTAATCGCGCTATTATCCCCGGCATCACCATGAGCGTCCGCAAGCCGCCTTACGTGGAGGAAGCTATGACCCTAAGCGATTCTACCGGCGGCATAGCCGGATATGTGTACCAGGGATATTCACTCGTGGATAGCGTGCATTTCGAGCAATCCATCGATTGGTTAGAGCGAGCATTAGTTCGTTATCCCGAGCGATTGGATATATGGCAGGGCGAAATCATGACGCTCCTCTATGCGGACGAATTGGAACGAATGATTACTGTCTTCGACCGCATGCTCGCCTATAGCACTCAACTTACCGGTTCATGGCTTTATACCAATGACGAACCGCTTGACAAAACCGATCGACCGGAAGACAACCCTGTCGTCCGAACTGTTCAGGGTAGGATGAACACGTTACTTTCCAATGAATTCTATTCCGAAGCAATGCAGCTGGTGGAAACGGCACTTACCTACTATCCCTCTTCGCCTGTTTTTTTGAACGACAAAGCGGCTATTTACTATCAGCAAGATGACTACGAGCAAGCGCTCATCTGGATGCAGAAGGCTTCTAAAGCCGATCCGAAAGATACGCTCATTAAGCATAACATCGACTATCTCAAAAAAGAAATCAAACAGCGCAAAAAGAAAAAATGAACCGCCTGCAACATATATAATTACCGCGTAGATGGATATGAACATTAACATCAATACTCCCATGAAACGCCTCTCTCCTATTATCGCTATCGCATATATCATTTTGTCAGTCAATACCCTATTGACTATTCTTTATTGTCTCTTCTATAGTTTGTATGAGGTAGATTTATCCTTGGTAGTATGGCTCAGTAGTTGTTTTGTTGCCATATGCTCTTTTCCGGCAGGTCTTGGCGTTTCCATATACGCTCTGTTTCAAAAAACGGACAACCGTTCCCGCATAATAATTCTTATCTGGAACGCAATAATTATTGCGTTGTGGTTGCTGTTGTTTTATGTCCTTCCTAACGGCACCAATCGTATCCCTGAAGATATGGAGAAAAAGTATATCACCAACCGCGATGCCATTATGCACTTGTGCCGTTATGCAACGGATTCACTCTCGTTACCTGACAGCACAGCACTGGTCATTACCCAAAACAACCTTTTGCAAACGCGCAAGGTAACAGGAAGAAACCGGATTATTGCTCCCCCAATATGGATATTTACCAAGGACACCGTCTTCGATATTGATGACTCTCAAGCTCAACGCATTCGACTACTGCACAAGGCTGCCAACATTGGTGAGTTTACTGTTTTTATGCCGGATAGTTTGGTCAATATCCATTTTACCTATCGGGGTTTTGCAACATATTGGTACGAAATACCCCACCGGCCTTATTCGGAACAGGAAATGTATATTCAATTAAACACATTCTATTCCTGCCCTTATTTGCCTGAAGTAAGTTTCAAGTATGCTGGCGGTGCTACAAGTCATGATACCCCGTTCCCGAAAGACCACTTCCTTCAGTCCCGACACATCGATAGCACCTATATTTACAATCTATTTCACTAAACAATGAAACACCAGTACATCGTTATTCCCCGATAACGGTATTTACGTACCAAAAACCCCTTATCGGCAATAAAAATGCGGATTTTTATTAAAAAGTGTAGGAAATATTTGCATAATTCAATTGAAATGTGTAAATTTGCAGCGAATTTTGATGCAATAAGTTGTAAAAACAGCAGCGAAATACATGCAAAAAGTTGATATTTTCAATGAAAATTGCCTGCAAAAAGTTGTAAAAATATGCTCAAAAGCAGCACGCGCGCCGGGAGTGAATCGAGAGCATTACGAGTCGGTTACCGAGGTTTTTCGAGCCAATCTCGAATCATTCTCGAGGCTATAATATACTATGTATATTATCCCGTGAAGTTGCCCTTCTTTTCGTAAAAACCAATCATGAACTGTAAGATACACCCGATATTATATAATTTCTATCTCCACCTCAAACAACTACTTGGGGCAGAGATCGTTCATCGTCGCAAACGAACCTCTTCCACGTCCATCGAGGTCATCTTCCATTGTGACGAATTAGTTGTGCCTACAGGTCGTCTGAACACCCTCCCGGAAGCCGAAAAATGCGGCTATTGGATCATCTGCCGACTCCAAACCAAAAAAGGCCACACCGTCTATAAGGATCATCGGGTCTTCCAACTTTACCTCTCGCCCGTGCACCACAAGAAAAAGCACGCGATGAAGCAACACGTAACACCTCTTAGATCCACCTTAAAAAAAGCAAAAACTGCATAAAATAATCATCTAGAATGGCTTACCCAAGTTTGCACGCTTCGCCCGTAACGTGTGGGATATCCCGGCAGAGGGCAAAACCGAACGCGAACTCGCCGAAGCCGGACTCGAGGCCCAACCGAGAGTTTGTAAGATTGCCCTAAAGTTTTGGAAAATATGCAGGTTTGATAAAAAATCTGCATTTTTTCTTGCACATATGCAAAAATTTCACTATCTTTGCAGGCAAATATGAAGAATATTATCAGTATACTATTACTCCTTTCGTTGAGTGTATGCGTGATGGCGGAAGATGAGGTAGAATGGATGGAGCCGGACAGACCGGGTATGGCAACGGGAACGGGTGTGATGCCGTTTAAGAAAGTGATGTGGGAGACGGAATTCGAAGGCGGATGGATTGCGGGTATGCATGTGATGACAATGCCTAAGACGATGTTCCGATTCGGTATCACATCGTTCGCGGAACTGAGGGTGGAATACGACGGACAGCTGCTGCAAAACGGCAAACAGTGGGAGTACGAACTCGCTCCGCTGGTGTTGGGAACCAAAGTGCGCGTCTTTGACGGAAGCGAGCAGCATAAATGGATCCCTAAGGTCAGCCTGATGGTCAATCTCGCGATCCCCTGCACCAAGGAGATGGCCTCCACGATGCACGTGGCGCCGTCGCTGTATGCGCTCTTCAGTAACGACGTCACGGATTGGTTCAATATCTGCTATAACGTGGGTGCCGTGTGGGACGGCTATTCTGCGATACCGGCTACCTTCTTAGGCGTGAGTCTCGGATTCAATATCACGGACGACTTAGGGGCGTTCGTCGAGAGTTACAACTACTTCACCAAATACGGCCTCGGCAAGACCGAAGCGGATCCGAACCTCGACTTCGGCTTCAACTGGCTGGTGCATGAGCGAGTGCAACTGGATATCTACGCCGGTTTCAGCTGCCTGAGTCCTAAGGATTTCAGCATGGTAGGATTGGGCGTTTCGTGGCTGATTAATTAAATTGAAAATAAGTAACTGATATGAGTACAATGAATCATTCCAATAGTATAAACTCAACACCGATATCGTTTACCTGCGACTACAACGAGGGGGCACATCCTCTGATTCTGCAGCGATTGATGGAGACCAACATGATGCAGGAGCCCGGCTACGGGAGTGACCGGTTCACGCAAGCGGCTATAGAAAAGATACGCGCAGCCTGCGGTTGTCCGAACGCCGATGTGGTGCTGCTCGTAGGCGGCACGCAGACCAATGCCACGATCATCGACGCTGTCCTGCCTCGCTTTGGTGCGGTCATTGCCGCGGAGACCGGACATATCGCCGTGCACGAGGCGGGCGCCGTGGAGCACAACGGACATAAGGTCATCACGCTGCCGCAGCACGAGGGCAAGATGCATGCGGAGGATCTACAGAACTACCTCGCGCGCTTCTTTGCGGACGACACCTGGCAACATATGGCGAACCCCAAGATGGTATATCTCTCCTACCCCACCGAATACGGCACGCTCTACTCGCGTAGCGAACTGGAGGCGATCCACCGCATCTGCCGCGATAACGGTCTCATGCTTTTCATCGATGGCGCGCGGTTGGGATACGGACTGATGAGCGCGGCTGCGGATATCGACCTGCCTGCGTTGGCACAGCTATGCGACGTCTTCTATATCGGCGGAACCAAGATCGGTGCCCTCTGCGGCGAAGCGGTAGTCTTCCCCAAGGGCGATGCACCGCAGCCGCTGCTGACCGTTGTCAAGCTGCACGGTGCGCTCTTGGCCAAAGGACGACTCTTAGGCATTCAGTTCGACACGCTCTTTACCGACGAACTCTATTTCCGCATCAGCCGGCATGCAATTGACATGGCGATGCAGTTGCAGCAGCTCTTTAGCGAGAAACAGATACCGCTCTATATTCAGTCGCCCACCAATCAGCAGTTCCCGATCCTGACGCCGGAGCAGATGCAGCGCCTGGAAGGCAAAGTGCTTTACGAGATCTGGGACCGCCTCCCCGACGGCCGCGCCATCACCCGCTTCGCTACCAGTTGGGCCACACCCCCGGAGCATATCCGCCTCTTGAAAGAGATACTATAAAGCCATTATTGCTACTTTAGAATAAAAATCGCAATTTTATTTGCATATATCAAGAAAAAGTAGTAACTTTGCAGCCAAAAGTAATAAAGAGATGAACGAACAGAGACTTATAGCAATATATGATAGTATCCGCGAAAGCGGTTTCTCTGCTCATACATTAGAATTGATAGATACCTACATAAACGATATACTCAATGGAAGAACAAATCTTGATCGATTTAATCAACAAGAGCATGCAGGCCTCTGCCTTGCAGATTCGCCGCTCATTGGGGCGTATGCCATATGCAGTTACGCGCGAGCAAGCCTTGAACCAGGTCGCTTTTCTCTTAAATGCCAAACAAGCAGCCCAGCAAGTTGGGAAATAGATGCCAAACAAGAAGAAGCCGTTGAACAATGGGCGCGTGCTAAAGGTATCTGGTTCTCGAATCCTGAAAAGGTATTCACATCTGTCTATGGACCTATGATTGCCAAAGGCGCAGAAGCCAAAGTGTATTACAAGTCAGGAGACACATCTGTCGTCAAAGAGCGTACTTCAATCTATTCCACTTTTGATAAAGCATTAGAAGCAATTGTGCTCCACAATGCATTGTTCCCGGAAACGCAAATGACCACTATTGGTTTCACGCGCGACTTAGACGGATTGTTCCGTATTATCCTTACCCAGCCTTATATCGGTTGCCAACGTCTTGCTACCAAAGCAGAGATTGACGAAATGGTAGGCACGAAAGGTTTCCATGACAACGGTGACGGTAACGGAGTAAACTATATCAGCGACCGTCTGCACCTCGAAGATATGCATCCCGCAAACGTCTTTATCGACCCGCAATCCGGCAAACCTATCTGTATCGATTGTATCGTTAAGTTTATCAAGCAAGAAAAATAACCTTTTGTCCCTGTTCGAAAGTAAAAGCAGAACAAACATAGAATCGAAAATGAAACGATGCGCTATCATATTATTTGCATGTTTTCTTTTTTCAGCATACCTATCCGCTCAATTCAGAAACGATGATTATAGAGGAGAGTTCTTTAAGACCTACGGCCCTATAAAGCACATGACCACTATCGTTTACGTTGATGGAAAAGAGGAGGATAGGACAGTAGAGGTATTCGATACTATCGGAATAACAGAAAGTTACGATATCAATGAGTCAGGTGTGATAATAATGAATAGTCAGAGTAGTTATCAATATACGGATAGCAATAGTTGCCTATATTTTTATCGCAAAAACCGACGAAATTTAAGAAACGAGCGCGTTGAAGACACGATAATGTTTTATTTTAATGCCAAAGGAGATAAGACGCGAGCATATGACATGAATTCAAACCTTGTAGATTCATTTGTTTACGATACTCATGGAAGACTCATAGAAAAATACCATAGAGACTTCAAGACGGGGGAAATGAAACTAGAATACGAATCCACCTATGATAGCTTGGGTCGTTTGGTGAAAGAGAAATCCAATACAACCTATCATCAATCCCTAGTTAAGTATAAATATCTGCCAAATGGGAATTATAAACGTTACTATACCGTCAATGGCGTGCGACGTTTTGTTGCCAAATGTTTCGTTAACGATAAAGGTCAACTGGTGAAACTAAAATTTCGCGATTTTGAAGTTTTATTTTCCCAACATGATAGGTACGGTAATTGGTTAAAGTATGAGATGACACCTACTCGTTCCGATTCAAGAACTGTACCTGCGGTTATATTACGTAGTATAGAATATTTTGAATAATATTTCTTTGTCGATAGTTACTGACATAATAATACATTTTTAATTGTTAATATTGTATTACCCTCCGGCTTTGCTTGTGCGCAAGCGCGAGAGCATTTTGATGCCATAGACAGGCCAATATGGAACTTTCTCGATGCCGGTGCGGACACGAGGGATGTCAAGCAAAAGGAAAGCAAACGTCATGAAAGCAGACACCCAGATGATCTGACCGAAAATCTGCTTGAGGGTAACGGACATGACGGAGAGACTGAGAGAAGATAAGCCTAACCCAAGCCCTTCCCTAAAAGGAAGGGATGTAGATGTCAGCGTCAGATAATCGCCGTAACGGGACATATTATCTGCCATGAAATGTTGGAAGAGCGTGGTATAAAGTCCGTATCCGGACGCTCCGGCGAGGTACATGTGGATGACATTGAAGATAAAAAGTGCCATGAAGAAATGCTCCAAGTCGTGCACCGACTCGTGCAAGGACCACATGAGCGACGAAGCAAGGATAGCGTAGGCACAGCCGCGAAAAGCCAAGCCGAGACGGTATTGCTCAATCGGGACATTGACATCGAGGTTGAAGTACATCCAGAGCGAGTAAACAAAGATACAGCCGAAGCCGATAGCAAACAGTTTCCACACTTTCCATCGTTTGTGCCCAAGCCAGTAGAGCGTGATCAGTACACCCGCATACACACCCGGCAACGACCATAGACACAGCTCTGTTTTGGTATGCTCTTCGAGACCGCGCACTTCGCTCCAATAAATCTCTTCAAGCGTGTGTTCTGCGCCCAAAAGCAGTTCGGCAATCGCTGTAACAAGCAGGATAGCAAGGACGTTCTTGTACTTGAAGATTTCCAATGAGATATAGGGTTTTTCGACCGTCTTGAGGCGATAGAGAATGAATGCGAGAAGGATGAACGAGAATGCCACGATCCATCGCAGACGTGGCGATTGGAGCCACATGAGGTAGTCGCCATAAACGAGGAAATAACTGATCATCAGCATAAGCAGACTAATCAGCAGACCCGTCGGAATATCTATTCCTTTGAGCGGCATCCGTTGCGGCATCGGGCACCAAGGTCGGCAAAGCATGAGTTGGGTGAGCACAACGAAACACATCGTGCCGATGGTGAAGACATGCATCATCTGCCACGTGAAATGGAAAGCAATGACCGCCGCAAGCCACGCACTACCGGTGATAGCGGTGAGCAACACGATATGCAGCACAGGGAAGAAGACTCCGAAATCACGCGGCGGAGTGATCCATAGTTGGATATTAGACATACACTCAAACG
>CAMJDT010000014.1 GCA_946404495.1 uncultured Bacteroidales bacterium | reverse complement strand
AAATTGTACATTTATGTTAGTTTTATGAGTAAACCTATTTCAGGATAAGACACGGGAAAAGTCTAGGATCGGTTCGGAAACGGATCGAAAAGGTCCGCAAAAAGTCTCGAAAAACTCTCGAGAAAGTCTCGAGAAAGTCTCGAGAATGGCTCGGCGTCGTGTTCGGCTCCAAGATCGCAAGAGTTGATACCGCGTTGCTAAATCAACGGGCTACTTGGGCCTCCACTCTGACACCCCATTCGAGCAAAGCTCTTTGGGGGCCCCACTCTGACACCCCATTCGAGCAAAGCTCTTTGGGGGCCCCACTCTCCCCAAAAATCAGCAGATTTTCGGGGTCCCCAGTTGAAAGGCCGAAAAGGATCTTTTGGTACAAAAATCACTGTTTTATGCAGAAAAGTGCATTTTTATTTGCGTAAATGAAAAAAAAGTCGTACCTTTGCGGGCTAAATTTACGCGCAGGCGAACGCGTGTGCAATAAAAGGGAATTAAGAATTAATATAAAGACCGGTAATATTTTTTAAATTAATTTATAAAAACAAAACAAAACTATAAAGACTGGTAATATTTTTTAAATTAATTTATAAAAACAAAACAAAACTATAAAGACTGGTAATATTTTTTAAACTAATTTATAAAAACAAAACGATGAAAAAAATGAGTTTACTGGTACTTGCTGCATTGGCTATGATTTCGTGCGGCAATACGTACCAACCCAAGACCGTGGTACTGAGCACGGTGGAAGACAGTCTGAACTACAGTTGGGGTCACGGCTACGGTGACTACCTGAAGATGCGTTATCTGGCCAACGACAGCACCAACGAGGCTGTAGGCGAAATGATGGAAGGCCTGGAGCGCGGTTACAACAACCAGGTGGAAGAGCTGAGCGACGCCGCCAATGTAGGTAAGAGCCAAGGTATGGCTATCAAATCCTGGGAGAAGAAGGGTCTGGTAGAGAACGAGGCATGGACGCTGAACGAAAAGATGCTGCTGCAAGGTATGATGAACGGCATCCAGGGTGACACGAGTGTGATGACGCTGGAGCAAGCTACGAGTTTCTTCCAGCAGCAGTGGGCTGTATATCAGTCCGGTCACTCCGACACGAAGGCCGGCAAAGCCATCACGGGTAAGATGCCCGAGAAGGCTCAGAAAGTAGCGCTGAAGAACTTCACGGACAGTCTGAACTTCGCCTTCGGTATGTTCCAGGGTAATACAATCCGCGAGCGCGTGCTCACCGACGACGAGAACGGCGAGCAGACGAAGGAGTTTGTGAAATACATGAACCTCGGCCTGAAGAGCAAACTGAAATATCCGCAACTGGTGGAGGTAGCCGAAATGATCGGTACGGACATCCGCAAGAACGAGAAGGACGGATTCATGGGAATCGAGACCATCGACTTCAACTTCGCACTCATCGAGCAAGGTATGATCAACGGTCTGAGCCGCTTTGAGGATATGATGACCGGCCCGGAGGCCAACGAGTACCTGCAGACCACGATGGATCGTCTGCGCTACGGTGACACCAAGGGTCAGGGCGAGGCTTTCCTGGCTGAGAACGCCCAGAAAGAGGGTGTGAATGTGACCGAAAGCGGCCTGCAATACGAGATCCTGACCTTGGGTAAGGGTCCGAAGCCGTCGGCTACCGACCGCGTGAAGGTACACTACCACGGTACACTGATTGACGGAACAGTATTCGACAGCAGTTACGAGAGAGGCGAGCCGATCGTGTTTGGTCTGAACCAAGTAATCAAGGGTTGGACCGAAGGCGTGCAACTGATGCCCGTAGGCAGTAAGTTCCGCTTCTTTATCCCCTACCAACTCGCTTACGGCGAGCGCGGCGCGGGTCAGGAGATCCCGCCTTACAGCGCACTCATTTTTGAGGTAGAGCTGCTCGGAATTGAAAAGTGAAAAGTGAAAAGTGAAAGGTAGATGGGCGTAATTGCAAAACAGAGTATCACGGGCACTATCGTTACCTATATCGGGGTAGCGATAGGCGCCCTGACTACGCTGTTTGTGCAGACCCGTTTCCTGACGACCGAGGAGGTGGGACTGGTAGGCGCGATGATCGATGCTGCCACGTTCTTCATCTCATTGGCACAGTTAGGCACCTCGAGTTCGATCATCCGATTCTTCCCGTACTTCAAGAACGACAGAGGCCATCACGGGTTCTTCCTTTGGACGCTATTGGTACCGCTATTAGGCTTCCTGGTATTCAGTCTGATTTTTTATCTCTGCCGGATGCCGATAGGCGCGTGGTTTGGTCAGAAGTCGCCGCTATTTGTGCACTACTACTACCTGCTGCTGCCGCTGTCGTTCTTCATGCTGTATCAGACTATCTTTGAGACCAATGCCAACGTGCTGATGCATATCGTACTGCCGCGGGCGGTACGGGAGATTGGTGTACGGGTCGGACTGCTGGTGGTGTATCTGCTGTATGCCGCAGGTGTGCTGTCGATGGACGGATTCATGGTATCTATCTGCGGCGTCTATGCAATCGCTTCGCTCATCAACCTCGTCTATCTCTTCCGCCTGGAACCGCTGGATCTGAAGCCCGATTGGACGTTCCTGAGTGAGAACAAGACGGTAGTGAAGCAGTACGTAAGATACTCGCTTCTGCTGCTACTGACGGCCTTGGCCAACGGCTTGGCACCAATCCTGTCAGCGCTGTTCATTACGGCAAAGATGGGACTGAGTTTCACGGGTATATTCAAGATCGCGACCAATATCGCGGTGATGGTATCGATCCCGTATCGAAGTATGACAGCTATCGCCTCGCCGCAACTGGCCGCAGCCATGAAGCAGGAGGACCGCGGGCAGTGTTCGCAACTGATGCAACAATGCTGCAGCAACCTACTACTGGTGGGCAGTTTCATACTGCTGCTCGTGTGGGTGAATGTGGACCTTATCTACCACGTCATCCCCAACGGCGAGATCTACGGCACGGCCAGAGAGACGGTACTGATACTGATGCTGGCGCACCTGACGATGGCGGTGTTTAATATCACGAACGCTACGCTGAGTTACTCGCATTACTACGGGTTCTCGCTGCTGTTCTCGTTCCTGCTGACGGCAGGACTGATCGTATCCAACTCGCTGTTAATTCCCCGTTGGGGCATGAACGGTGCGGCGCTGAGCACGCTGGTATGCTATGCGGTATATTTCACTATGGTGGTATCCACGGTGCTGATTGCTACCAAGACCTCACCCTTCAGCCGTAAGCAGATATGGATGCTGCTACTGGCGGGGGCGCTGTTTGTGGTGAACGAAGGCCTACTGCGGCTGAGCGGGGATATGAATATCTGGCTGAGCAGCATCGTACGCACCGTTGTGATCATAGGCGGAGGAATGTGGATCGCGTATAAAGCTAACTTATCGGAGGAGATCAATGCGTTACTTCGTAAGATTCTCGTACCGCGGAAGTGATTTCCACGGTTCGCAGGTGCAGCCGAATGGTGTGACCGTTCAGGAGGTGCTGGAGGGAGCGATGATGACGATATTGCGTCACGAAGTACGGCTGACCTTTGCCGGCCGGACAGATGCAGGAGTGCATGCACTGGTGATGTTCGCTCACTTCGACGAGGAGGCGCAGTGGGATGCAGCGGAGCGGCAGACGATCTGCCATAGGTTGAATGGCCTATTGCCGGCATCGATCGCCGTGCGCGAGATCATCCCCGTGCGGGACGAGGCTCACGCCCGATTTTCAGCCGTCCAACGAACCTACCGATACTATCTGACGACACGGAAGGAGCCGTTTCTGAGTGACCGAACTGCCCGCGTGACTGACAACTTAGACTATGAAAAGATGAACCAAGCCGCAGCGCTGATGATAGGCACGCACGATTTTCAGTCGTTCTGCCGGTCGCATGCGGCGAGCAAGACCACTATCTGCACCGTCACCCGCGCCGAGTGGGGACAGCGGATCGCCGAAGACCCGGGACTGGAATACGAATATGTATTCACCATCTCCGCCGACCGTTTCCTACGAAATATGGTGCGCGCTGTGGTAGGAACACTCCTGGAGATAGGACGCGGACGAATGAGCATCGCCGAATTTCAGACCGTACTGGATGCACGGAGCCGTTCCGCGGCCGGTCAGTCCGCTCCGGCGGAGGGACTGTTCCTGACGGATATACAATATCCGAAGGAGTTGAAAGGTGAAAGGTGAAAGGTGAAAGGTGAAAGGAAAATACCATAAAATAAAAACACACAAAAGATGAAAACAAATGAAATGACATATCGTGTTCGGATAATAGCGGCTGTGATAGTCGCCGTGCTGCTATCGGGCACGATCAGTGCTGCAGAACCGCAAGGCTACTACAGCCGAGTCGTCAACCAACAGGGGGACGGAATCCTCGCAGCACTATATGAGACCATCAAAGGTCACACCGATGTGGGCTATGACGGACTCTACACCGTCTACCCCACTTCCGACGTTCGACCCGGAACGAACGAGGTGTGGGATATGTACTCGACCTGCACGTTTGTACACGGGCAGAACAAGTGCGGCAGTTATCGGCAGGTATGCGACTGCTACAACCGCGAACACTCCGTGCCGCAGTCGTGGTTCAACGGCAGCCCGATGAAATCAGATGCCTTCCACGTCATCCCTACAGACGGCAAGGTCAATAATCAGCGCGGCAATCATCCCTTGGGTGAGTGTTCCGGCGGTACGTATCTGAGTTCGCAGGCCACCGGTAAGTTGGGTCAGAGCACCTTTGCCGGCTATACGGGAACGGTGTTTGAGGTTGCTGACGAATACAAGGGCGATTTTGCCCGTGCCTACTTCTACATGGTAGCGCGCTACAGAACGGTTGCCCTGAACGGTTCGGACGGCAGTGTGATGTTCACCCGCAACAACGGCATCACCGGTCTGACCCCCTACGCCGTGAGTCTGATGATGAAATGGCATCGTCAAGACCCCGTATCGCAGAAGGAGTTGGACCGCAACGAGGCGATCTATCAATATCAGCATAACAGAAACCCGTTTATCGATCATCCGTGTCTGGCGGAGTATATCTGGGGTACGCTGCAAGGTCAGCGGGTGACAGCGGAAACGATCGATAACTGCGACGGCAGTCTACCTCCGGATACGACAGCGACGGATACGACCACGACGCCTATCGTCCTGCCGGAGTTCCGTTTGGAACCCGTGACGGACATACACGCCAACTCGGCCATCCTGCACTGGACATCCGCCAACGCGGCGAGCTACACGGTAGATGTATATGAGAAATCAGTAAGCGGTGTGCCTGAAGTGGTCATCCTCAATTCGGCGGCCGGCAACGGTGCACAGAAGAGCGGCTATACGCAGACGGGCGAGGAAAACGGCGTAGGCGAACCGGCTATTCGACTGGGTTCAGGCAGCCAGACGGGTGCGCTCATCTATACCGGTCTTACCTTCACCACCGACGGAGAAGTTCGCATCCGCGCCAGACAATACAAGACCGACAGCAATGCCCGATTGGCTATCTCGATCGGTACGGTGCGCGACACGATACTGACAACCGCAAGCGATGTCGTCTATGTCATACCCGTTCCTGCACAAAACGGTGCGCAGACGCTGAAGATCGAAACATTGCAGAACAAGCAGCGCGTCTTCATCTTCTCCGTGGAGGCCGTGACGGGCGGCGAGGTGACGGTGGTGAGTCATGAAAACGGCTATCCGATGAATGTAGGCAACGTGCTACAACATCAGGTGACGGGGTTGCAGCCGAATACTGTGTATTACTACACCGTCACACCCACGGATATGCCGTCGTCGGAAGAAGGCGTGTTCTACACCGAGGCCGGATGGACGGGTCACACGTTTGTACCCTTCCCGGACTGGGAGTACCGCATTGAGGACGGAGCGATCGCGCTGAGCGGAATGCCGGCGGGTGCCACGCTGCGCATATGGGATGCACAAGGCAGGATGCTATACTACGTACCTCGCCTCAGCGAGTCGGATCTGCGACTGAACCTGCCGCGCGGACTGATCCTCATTCAACTGAATGATAAAGAGAAAAGCCAAACGATCAAACTGATACAGTGAGTTGAAACGAATAGGCGTCATAGTAGGTGTGTTGGTGCTGTGCCTGATAGGTACAGTCGGCAGTCTATGGCTGTCGCTGCGCTCGAGCAAGGTGCAGACGGCGCTGGTAGGCTACATGACGGAGGCATTGTCGGAAGGTCTCGGCGCGGAAGTGAGCGTCGGGAAGGTGGACATCGCCTTCTTCAACCGCCTGCAACTGACGGACGTCTACCTGAGCGACCAGGAGGGCGACACGCTGGCCTATGTGCCGTTGCTGACGGTGCAGTTTAATCCCTTTGCCATCGAAGAGGAGCGGTTGGATTTCCCGCTGGTAGCCATCGAGCGGCCGTACTTTAACCTGAAGCAAGACTCCCTTGGCACCAACCTCGATTTCCTCATGCGTGCTTTCCAAAAAGAGGACACCGTGCGCAAAGAGTTCCCCTTCACGCTCAATATCGACGACATCCGCCTCACCGATGCACGCGTACGCTATCGTCACGCGCCTACGGGTACGGATGTGCTGCTCAGCGAGTTGAGCGCCGAGATGACGCTGCCGCGACTGAGTAGCGACACCATCGAGGCGGAGCTGTTGGGACTGCGTCTGACGGCCGATTGGCTCAATAAGGAGATCCGCTTCAGCGGAGCCTTCCGCGGATCAAGAGACTCCGTACGCGCCGACGACCTGACGGTGCTCTTCCGCGGTCAGCAGCTGCTGGAGGGACGCGTGGAAGTGATCGATCCTCTGCTGCGCGAGAAAGCACGCGTACACGCCGACCTCAAGGACCTATACGCCAACCACTCGCTGCTGCAAGATCTCATCGCAACGCTCACCGAGCAACCGATTCACTTGCCAAAGGAGATTCAACGCCTGGGTGATATGCACTACCACGGACTGGTGGACGGTCGCATCGACAGCCTGACGCTGCACGGTGCTTTCGTCACCAAGCTCGGCACGGTCACCACCAACGGCGACGTACAACTCGGCAAGGACTTCGACCGCATCCGATTCTACGGGCAGGTCGGCACCAAGCGATTCAACGTAGGACGACTATTGGCCACGAGTGAGTTGGGCACCGTCAGCTTTGATGCCTTTGCCAACGGCACGTGGGACAAGAACCGTCCGCTGCAGCTCACCACCAAAGCCCGTATTCAGTCGGCCCACGTACATCATCACACCTATCGCAATATCCGCATCAACGGTTCGTTGACCGACAGCGTCTTCACCGGACAGATCGTTGCGCGCGACCCGGCACTGAGTTTCGACTTTGAAGGGATGGTAGATCTATCGTCGGTGGATCCGAGTAATAACTTAAGGCTGGTGGTGGAACATATGCGGCTGGCCGAAATGGGACTGATGCCCGAAGAGAAATACAAGGATCAGGATCTGAGCTTCACGCTCAACGCGTCTATCCTGACGGAGGGCGACGAGCAGCAGCTGCTGGATCGCCTGAACGGCTATGTCATCATCGACTCGCTGCTCTTCACCGCCAACGGACTGGACTACCACATGCATCAGTTTAAGTTCCTGTTCGACTCCGGCACAGAGAGCGATAACGTGCGTATCAGTTCCGACATCCTCACGGCCGGCATCAGCGGCCAATGGAGGTGGACGACCTTGGGCAACACCTTGCGCGGGTTTGCCCACCAACTCTTCCCGGAGTTCGTAGAACCCGCCCACCCGGTAGAAGGTGCACCGAACGACCTGGATTTCTATGCCTACCTGCACGACCTCGACCCTGTGATGGAGACCGTCCTGCTCTCCAATACCATTGTCAACGGCAAGCAGATCATCAAAGGCTTTATCCATGAGTCCAGCGGTACGTACAGCCTGCAGGCGTTGGCACCGTCGATGGAAAACGGCAACTCCGAGTATCAGAATCTGACCCTCTCGCTGAGCAACCAACCCGGCGAGGCTGACCTGGCGCTGAAGATGCGTTCGCACACCATCGACCCCGACTCCACCCAACTGCTCATAGAGGATATCGACATCCGTCTGAACCTGACGGCGCGGCACGACTCTATTATGGTCAATCTCTTCTTCGGCGAACAGAGCGAACCGGCATTCTGTGTACACACCTACCTGACGCGCTATGCACAGAAGCCGCTCATCAACGTACACCTGCTTCCTACCACCTTCTCGCTCAACGACACCACCTGGCATATCGGCGACGGGCACATCGAATATAATACCTACAACCGGCAACTCAGCGTACAACAGGTAGCCCTCTACTCCGACAACCAACATATTCAGGTGGACGGCACAGCCGGATACTCGGATGACGACTCACTCAGTATCTCGCTCAAGAATATTGAGATGAACTACCTGTTGCAGTTCGTAGGTGTCAGCCGCGCACTCTCGGTCGAAGGGCAGATAACGGGATGGATGAACCTGTATTCGCTATTTACCAATCCGTTCTTCGAAGCCAACGTGACAATACCGCACGCGGTACTGAATCACACTGACATGGGAGCATTGGCGGCACAGGCTACCATCAATCCCGAGAACAAACATGTGCTCATCAAAGGCGACCTGGTGGAGAACGAGCGAACAGTAGGACACGTGGACGGCGAGGTCATTCCCGATGAGAAATACTGGGAACTGTATATCAACACCGACTCGGCCAATATCGAGATGATCAATTTCTGGACGCAAGGTATGATCGAGCAGATACAGGGTCGCGCGTTCGGTACGATACATGTGTTCGGACGCAAGATGGATACCTGGGTGACGGCAAAGGCTCTCGCCAAGGACGCTTCGCTGGTCATTCCCTTTACGGGGGTACGCTACTTCCTGAGCGACTCGGTCATTATGGACACGACCTATATCTCGTTCCCGCACGTGGTCATCCGCGATGAGGAGGGTCACGAAGGCATCGTGACGGGACTGCTGCACCACGACCGGTTCAATGACTTCACGTTCCATATCAGCGGCCGTATCGATAATATGCTGGCCATGAACCTCGCCCCCGACCCCGAGACGATGTACTACGGCAAGGCCTATGCCAACGGACGTATCGACATCAGCGGTAACGACGACGAGGTCAATATCGACGTGAGCGCCATCACGCGCAAGAACACCGACTTCTACCTATCGATCGCTACGGCGTCGAGTGCATCGGATAACGGGTTCATTCATTTCGTCACCCGCGAACCCGAACCCGTCTTCCTTACCAACCGCGCCCGCAGGCAGCAACGCAAGCAGCAGAAAGCCGCCAAGCCGGGTGCTAAACTGACACTAAGTATGGCCCTGGAGGCAACGCCGGAGGCCAAACTGCACCTGCTACTCTCCGACCACTCCACGGACGGTATCGTCTGCCGCGGCGAGGGCAACCTCAAGCTGTCCTTCTCCGGTGACGAGGATGTGCGGCTGCTGGGAACGTTCGCACTGGTATCCGGCACCTTCTCCTACTCGCTGGGCAATATCGTACGACGCGACTTTGCCATCTCGGAGGGTTCGTCCATCACGTGGAACGGCGTAGCGGAGGATCCGGTACTCAATGTGACGGCTAAGTATCGCACGACGGCGTCGCTCAAGGATCTGTTTGGCGAGGATGTATCGGCCATCACCTCCCGTTCGTCGGTACCCGTCAACTGCATCCTGACGATGACGGGCAAACTAAGCGACCCGGTACTCAAGTTCGCCATCGAGTTACCACAGTCCGATGAGAGCGTAGCCGCCCAAGTGCGGGCTGCCATCAACACCGAAGAGATGCTGATGCGTCAGGTCATCTACCTGCTCGTCTTCAACCGCTTCTACACGCCCGAGTACCTCAACGTAGGTGCCGAGCAGGGACTGAATGCCACCTACTCGCTCCTATCCTCCACCGTCACGGGCCAAATCAATGCCTGGCTCAGCCGCCTCACGGATATATTTACAATGGGATTTAATTTCCGTACCGACGGCGAAGGATCGACCGCCACGCAGGAATATGAAGCCCAGTTCCAACTGAACCCCGTGGAACGGCTTACCATCAACGGTAACATAGGCTACCGCTACAACGACATCACCTCGCGTTCGCCCGTCTTTGGCGACGTGGATATCGAATACGGCCTTATCCCCAGCGGCAAACTGCGTGCCAAGGCCTTTACCCACACCGTGGATAAGTATTCACTGCGCGAGGCCAACACCGTGCAAGGCGTCGGATTCATCTTCCGGCACGACTATAACTGGGGTGACGCGCGTAAGAACCGCATGATCCGCAAGGCCCGCAAGGCGCACCAACAACAGAAGAGCAATACATCGGGAATCCAAGCCGTCAGCACAGACAGTATCCCGCCTACGGCTCCTAAACCAGAAGAGAAATGACCGATCAGTTTGAACTCATATCCGAATTTCAACCTACAGGTGACCAACCTGAGGCCATCCGCCAACTGGTGGACGGCGTCGTAAACGGTGCGCCGGCGCAGACCCTGCTCGGTGTGACCGGTTCGGGCAAGACCTTCACGATTGCCAATGTCATCGCGCAACTGAACCGTCCTACCCTCATCCTCAGCCACAACAAGACTCTCGCGGCGCAGCTATACACCGAGATGAAGGCCTTCTTCCCCAAGAATGCCGTGGAGTACTTCGTATCCTACTACGACTACTACCAGCCCGAGGCGTATATCCCGAGCACGGATACGTATATCGAGAAGGACCTGAGTATCAACGAGGAGATCGACCGTCTGAGGCTGAGTGCAACCGCGGCGCTGCTGAGCGGACGCAGGGATGTGATCGTCGTGTCGTCGGTGAGCTGCCTGTACGGCATCGGCAACCCGCAGGACTTCACCTGCTCGTGCCTAACGGTGACTCGTGGCGAACAACGCACGATGGACAGCCTGCTCAAAGGATTGGTGGACGCACAGTATATCCGCAACGACATTGACCTCACCCGCGGACGATTCCGCGTGAAGGGCGATACGGTAGATATCAGCCTGGCGTATACGGATGAGGTGATAAGGGTGGAGTTCTTCGGCAACGAGGTGGACGAGATCCTGCAATTAGATCCCGTCAGCCTCTCCGTACGCGACCGCTTTGACCACCTCAATATCTACCCCGCGACGATCTTCTGCACCTCGCCCGAACGCATCGAGTCAGCCATTACGCAGATCAAACTCGATCTGGCCAACCAAGTGATGCATTTTCAAGAGATGGGTGAGGAACTCTACGCCAAGCGCATCGAGGAACGCGTCAAATACGACCTGGAGATGATACAGGAGTTGGGCTATTGCTCGGGCGTAGAGAACTACAGCCGTTATTTCGATGGTAGGGCTGAAGGTACGCCGCCGTATTGCCTGCTGGACTACTTTGCGATGTCGGGTGCGGGCGATATGCTCGTGGTAGTAGATGAGAGTCACGTCACCGTACCACAGATACACGGTATGTACGGAGGTGACCGTTCGCGCAAGGAGAACCTGGTCAACTACGGTTTCCGTCTGCCTGCGGCCAAAGACAACCGTCCGCTGCGCTTCGAGGAGTGGGAACAGAAAGTAGGCCTCAGCGACGAGGCTACGGATGAGGAGCAGAAGGGTAAGCGCAATGTCATCTTCCTCTCCGCCACACCGGCTGACTACGAACTGGAGAAGAGCGACGGTATCGTAGTGGATCAGTTGATACGTCCGACCGGCCTCTTAGACCCCGTCATCGAGGTGAGGCCGACCAAACATCAGGTGGACGACCTGATGGAGGAGATACAGCAACGCGTGGAGAAAGAGCAACGCGTACTGGTGACTACGCTTACCAAACGGATGGCTGAAGAACTGGACGACTACCTGCGCAAATACGGCATCCGCTCCGCGTATATTCACTCCGATATAGACACGATCGAACGCGTGCAGATCATGTCCGACCTCAGAAAAGGTCTCTACGACGTACTGGTAGGCGTCAACCTTCTGCGCGAGGGACTCGACCTGCCGGAGGTCAGTCTTGTAGCTATCCTGGATGCCGACAAGGAGGGTTTCCTGCGCGACCATCGCAGCCTGACGCAGACAGCAGGAAGGGCAGCGCGACACGTGGAGGGTAAGGTCATCATGTACGGTGATAAGATCACCCGTTCGATGCAGATGACCATCGACGAGACCAACCGTCGTCGTCAGAAACAGGAAGCCTACAATCAGGAACATCATATCACGCCTACACCGATCCGCAAGTCGCTGGATAACAGTCCGTTGGCTGCACTCTATCACGACACCGAAGAGGAGAAGCAGAAACTGCAAGAGGCTATTCGCCAATCGTGGAAGCAGGCCGATTGGCAACGATACGACTACAAGCAACTGGAGAAGGCGGCCGAACAAAAAAGGCGGCAGATGCTATCTGCCGCCAAGGAATTGGACTTCAACGCCGCTGCTCTCTTCCGCGACGAACTGCTGGAGATGGAGAATAAGCTTCAAGCTCTCAGAGGTTAATCCTCTCCACGCGTTTGTTCCCGGTCCGAGACCGCATCTTTCACCGCGCGTTTGGCCGATTCGTAGTAATCCTTGAGATCCTCCGTATTCAGATACCAGGTATCTTCCTCGTAGAATTGGATATTCACATCCTCCTTTCCCTGACGGCGCATGTCGCGTGCGGTGCTGTCGGTCTCCACCTTCGGGTGATTGGCTATGTCCTCCGATTCGGAATGCTCGCGCATCGTAGAGATGCCCTCTTGCACCGTCTTCATCGTACCGTCCGCCGTGCGTCGGAACGAGTGGGTGATGCGCTCTACCTCTCCACGGATGGAGTCCTTGGTATGCTGAGGAATCCACCATTTCCAGGCTGCCAACAGGAGCAATAGTAACAGTATCAATCGACGAATCGCCTTGCGCATACTAATCCTCCTCTAAAGCGTCCAATAAGATGAATGCTGCCCAGTATTCGGGTTCCTCGAATCGTTCGCGAACGACATGCTGCGCCTGGCGCAAAGCCTCGCGCTTGCTCAGGCCGTTCTTCCAACGACGGTAGAACTCGGTCATCAGCAGTTGGGTTGCACTATCGCTTACCGGCCAGAGTGACATCATCAGGGTCTTTACACCTGCCTGCTTGAAGCCACGTTGCAGACCGGCGACACCGTCGCCCGTGATATCGCCGTTACCCGTCTCGCAGGCCGAGAGCACGGCACACTGCACGCTGCGAAGATCCAGACCCGATATCTCTTTGGCGGTCAGGATACCGTCTTCCGTACCTTCGGGCACACTACCCCCGCTCCAGGCCAATTGGGCACCGGCTAAGAGCAGACCCGTACGCGACATAGAGTAGTCGATACTGTTCTGCGTCTCATCGCCGCCTGCAGGCAGTCCGCCTGCTTTCTCGTTCTTACGCGGTGGCAGGTAGAATCCGTGCGTACCGATATGCAGCAGTCCCGGACAATGCCCCGACAGCGCCTTGAAACTCTCCTCACTGCCGTCCTTGCCCGTATAAATACGGTCATCGGGGTTGTTCAGGATAGCCCGGATGGCTTCCACCTCCCGGAGCGTACCGGCCAAATAGGAGATACCGCCGCGCGTACTGTCGGAGAGCAACATCTCTACGTTATCATCCTTGCTGCCGGGTTCGCCAACTGAGCGGAACGACTGACTCTGGCGCATGAGATCATCGCGCGTAAGGTCATATTGCAGTCCGCCGTATAGCACGGCGTCTTGTATGCGTATGCGCGAGTGCGCGCTACGCGCATAAAATAGGAGTTCGCGCGTAGAGGACAAACGATAGAGACTGTATACGTCCGCAAACGTGTGGTTTTCATCCAAGGGCAGATACTCGATAGCCACCTGATAGAGCGCTCCGTCCGGCGAGAAATAAACCTTGCCGCCGGGTTTCATATAGGGCTGCAGATGCCCCCAGATGAGATTGCTGAGGTTGCGTTGTTCGCCCAGGAAATCGGGATCGTACGCTACAGCGGGTCGTCCTCTGGGAATCAGGTCCTTGAGGTCGCTCTCCAGACAGAGGTCGATCATCTCAGGGTACTTGCTCTTCTTCTGCAGCACGAGGGCGCAATAGCAGATCGTATCGTTGGAGAAGGGGATACGCAGGAACTCGATAGCCAGGTCGTCGTCGCCTAACTGCTTCTGCACCTCACGCCAACCGGCTGCCTTATGCTGCTCCACCTCTCGATAGGCGGCACTGCCGGCCAGAAGAGCCTTCTCGGCTTCCTCCTCCTGCTGGTACATAGCCTGCAATGTGGCCGAGCCGGGGTTCTCCTTCTGCTCACGCATGATATCCTGCCTGAGCTGAATGAGCGCACGCCAACCCTTGATGAGTTGTTCGTCGCCGCTGGAGAGGATAGCCTGCTGCACCGTGTTACTGGTCGAGAGCAAGAGTCCCTTCACGAACAGGGCATTATCGTAGGCAAAGCCCGTCACGGCCGGTTTGGTATGGCAGTAACGGTGCGCATAGAGCGGATAGACGCGTTCAAAGGGATAGCGGATAGCCATCCAGTAGTCGTTGCGCTGCTTTTCCGAGAGGTAGTCGGCAGCAGAGAGGAACTGCTCTCGGGTCAGTTCTGCACTGCGGGTGATATAACTGTCGGCCTTGGCATACTTGCCGCGGTTGGCATAGAAGACACCCAAGTTGGTCATTGACGCTGCATACGCAGGATGTTTCTCACCCAAGGCAGCCTTCCGCACGCGCAGAGCCTCCAGCAGGTACTTCTCCTCTTCGTCGTATCGCTGCGTACGGTCGTAGAGCGTGCCTAAGTTACCCAAGGTCACAGCATAGTCGGGGTGCTGTTCACCGATCGTTCGCTTCTGTATCTGCAGCACCTCCAGAAGGCATTGTTCCTGCTCGCGGTACTGCCGCTGAGCGCCGTATAGTTGGGCCAAATTCATCAGCGACAAGGCATATTCAGGCGAGTTACTGCCCTGCAATTCCTTGCGGATATGCATTGCCTCATAGAGCACACGCACGGCATCCTTGTTGCGGTTCTGCGCCATATAGAGCACACCCAGGTTATTGAGCGTGGTGGCATAGTCGGTAGTCATGCCGCCCTGGATCTTTTTCTGAATATCGGCAGCCTGCAGCAGGTATTGCTCCGCTTGACGTTCGTTGCCAAGGGTACGGCTCAGTACTCCGTAATTGACCAGCGCCAAGGCATAGCCCGCAGACTCGGTAGCTCCGATTTTCTTGTAGATACGGATGGCCTCCTTCAGGCTCTTCTCTTCCTCGGAGTAGTTACCCGTATTGTGGTAAAAGGCACTGAGGTTGCTGAGCATCGTAGCATATCCCTCGCTATCCTTGCCGGTGGTCTTCTCCATCAGCTCCAGACTGCGTTGGGTAAGGCGGATTGCCTCATCGTACTTACCGCGCTGGAAATAGATGGTGCAGAGATTATTGAGCATCAGGGCATAGTCGCTGCTGGTCTGGCGATTGTTGGCCTCCATGATGGAGATGGCTTCGCTCAGCGCCTTGGTCATCTCATCGTAGCGTCCCAACTCGCCGTATATCATCGCTACATTATTGATCAGTACCGGCAGCGACTCGTGAGTCGGCCAGTTGGCTTTCATGAGCGTGATACACACATCATACTGCTTCAACGCCGTATCATAATTGCCGTTAGCCGAAGCCTCTACGGCCTCGGCTTGCGCCCGATTGAATTGTTCTACGGGCGAACCCTGAGCGGCCGCCGTTAGTACGGACAACCAACCCAGGGTCAGCATCAAACAGACTAAATGTCTCATCAACGATTAGTTGGTAGCCAGCGTGAACTCCTTCGACTCGCTGCCGTTGTTGACGATACGGATGAGGTAACGTCCCGTGTAGGAGGGAACCCAGCTAACGTGGCAGTTGTAATCGCAACCGCAGTCTTGAGCCACCAGGTTCATGTCCTCGTCGTAGATATACGCATCCAGATCGGGTTCTCCCATTCCCATAATTACGACTACAGCGGGTTCGTTGGCCTTGAAGTCTTGGAAAATCACCTGATCGCTGTTACCGTAGATGATCTCGTCGGATACCATTGCGCCGCTCACGCCGCCGCGGGTACCTTCCATTTGCGAAATCAGGGCAGCACGACCTCTTACGCTCTCGATACGACCCAGCAATACAGCGTCGTCGGAGATCTCTGAAGCGTCAGCCAACAGACGGTCTACCGTCGTCAACTTACGAGAGGGCTTAACCTCTACGGGGTTCTGTTTCTCGCGTTCGCAGAATACTACGGGAACGCTTACCAGGATATCGGCAGCCTCTACGAGGGCCTCAGCCGATTTGTTCACATAGCCGTATACGGCCAGATTCTGAGCCAACTCCCAGGTGTTCACTGCGGGAATCACCACTCCGTTAGCGTTCTGAGCCACCTGTGTGCTCTGTTGAGCCTGTTTCTGGCAAGCAACCAATGCCATTACAGCCATTACTAATACCAATGCCTTTTTCATATTCCTATAATTTTTTTAAGTTAATAATTCCTATTTTTTAATTTTTAATTAAAAGAATGTCACATCCTTGCGTGTATCGGGGCAATCGATCTGCGGATTCTGGTTGAAGGGGATGATCTGGCAGATAATACCTTTGGCCTTGATGCGAATCTGCTTGTTGGTAAGGTTGGTCAGATCCCCTTTGAGCTGGGACAGGGCGTAAGTCAGACTACCGGTACCCTTATACTCATAGTTGGTCTCGTTGCTTTTGCAGGCCGAGATGAGCACCCAGTCTCCGGCAGCTTGCGAAGCACCGTTGTAGGCGGGATGCGAACCCGGAATAATGAAGGTATCCGACGTTCCGCGAGCTACCCAGCCCTGCTCCTCCTCATCGCCTACGGCACGCGTACTGCCACCGCTGTGGCAAGCATCGGCTACCACGACGATCTTACCGTTTTCGCCTACACGCTTGCGCATATCCGTCAGCCAGGCATTGAGTTGATCGTCCAGAAGGTGGTTCTGACCCTCATATTTGCCTTTCGCAAACTCCAGGCAAGCATCGTAAGGCACCCAAGCCTCGTCCAAGCCGTCGTCCTCATCGCCGTCCAGGTCTGTGATCTGCTGGCCGTGTCCCGAGAAATGGATGAACACAAAGTCACCCGGCTGGCATTTAGCTACCAGGCTCTTCATCTCGCCGGTGATACGGGCACAAGTAGCCTGCTCGTTCTTCAGCGTCACGATATCCTGACTCTGGAAACCATTGTCCTTCAGCATAGCCGTTACGACGGGGATATCCTTATCACCGTTGATGGCTTTCCAACCCGACGACTCCGGATAAGCTCCTACGCCTATTACCAACGCACGCTTCGTAGCCTGAGCCGTACCGACAGCTACCATCAGCGCCAAAACAATCAGTGTAATGTTACGTTTCATATCTTGTCTCTATTTTATAATTTCACTTGTTGCCTTTCACCTTTCATGTCTGCTCAATTACGAAAAGTAACCCGAGACTTGCATTTTCGCCGCAAAAGTACAAAAAAAAATTGAATTATGCAAGAAATTCATTAAAAAACATAAATTTTCATTTTTCAATTTTCAATTTTCAATAATTTTTTGTACCTTTGCACCCAAATTTGGAGAATTATGGCTAAAATACTCATCATAGACGACGAGCGGGCGATTCGTAATTCGCTCAAGGATATTCTGGAACTCGAGGGCTATACGGTCGCGGTGGCCGAGGACGGCGTGCAAGGTATTCAGGCAGCCGAGAAACAACCCTTCGACCTCATCTATACGGACATCAAGATGCCAGGAATGGACGGTATCGAGGTGCTGGAGAAATTGCACGGCACCTGCCCGATTGTCATGATCAGCGGACACGGCACCATTGAGACCGCCGTGGAAGCAATCAAAAAGGGTGCGTTTGACTTCATTGAGAAGCCCTTTGACCTCAACCGTCTGCTCGTTACGACCCGCAACGCCCTCTCGCACAAGGACCTCAGCGAAGAGGTGGGACAGAAGACCGAGGAGATCAAGAAACTCAAGAAGAAAGTGGAGAAGCAGATGCGCATGATCGGTGAGTCGCCCGCCATCGTTCACGTACGCGATATTATCAATAAGGTAGCTCCCACCGAGGCTCGCGTGCTCATCACCGGCGAGAACGGTACGGGTAAGGAAGTGGTGGCACGACTTTTGCATGCACTCAGCAACCGCGCTTCGGCACCGCTCGTGGAGGTCAACTGCGCCGCTATCCCGTCCGAGCTCATCGAGAGCGAACTATTCGGACATATGAAGGGTTCGTTCACCGGCGCCGTCAAAGACCGAGCCGGTAAGTTTGAACAGGCCGACGGCGGCACGCTCTTCCTCGATGAGATCGGCGACATGTCACCGGATGCACAGACCAAGGTGCTCCGGGCGCTGCAGGAGAACGAGATCACACGCGTCGGCAGCGACAAGACCATCCGCGTCAATGTACGCGTCATCGCGGCAACGAACAAGGACCTGAAGCACGAGATTGAACGCGGCACCTTCCGCGAGGATCTCTACCACCGGCTCAATGTCATACCTATCCACGTACCGCGGCTCGAAGACAGGCGGGAGGATATCCCCCTGCTCGTGACCTACTTCGCCGAGCAGATTTGCGAGGAACAAGGCTGGAAGATCAAAGAATTTGACGAAGCAGCCGTACAAGCGCTGCAGCATCGTACTTGGCCGGGCAATATACGCGAACTCCGCAATGTCATCGAACGCCTCATCATCCTCGCCGGCAACCGTATCACCGAAGACGATGTCAATACTTTTGCATGATCCTACAGCAGCTTAACATACTCAACTGGAAGAATATCCGCGAGGCAGAGATGCTCTTCAACGACAAGCTCAACTGCATCGTCGGACTCAACGGACAAGGTAAAACCAATATCCTGGATGCCATCTATCTGCTCAGTTTCACCAAGTCCGCCTTCTCCGCCATCGACTCGCAGAATATCACGCACAACGAGCAGGCATGCCTCGTGCAGGGATTCTACTCCGACGACCTCGTCATATCCTGCGGTATCAAACGCGGTCTCAAGAAGCAGTTCCGACGCGGGAGGAAGGACTACAAACGCCTCAGCGAACATATCGGACTCATCCCGCTCGTAATGGTCAGTCCCGCTGATGCCGAACTCATCGCAGACGGCTCCGACGAACGACGCCGGTTCATGGATCAGGTGCTTGCACAACAAAGTCACCCCTATCTGGACGACCTCACCCTCTATCAGGGACTCGTCAAGCAACGCAACGCCCTGCTTAAGCAGTACGAGGGACAGGATACGATGCCGTGGGATCTGCTTGATGTGCTGGAGGAACAGATGATCGCGCCCGCACAGCATATCTATCAGGAGCGCAGCAGATATATTGAAGCCTTCACACCGCTCTTCCGCGAGTTCTACCGCGAAATCAGCGGCGGTAAGGAAGAGATCGACCTGCACTATGTCTCCCAGCTTCAAAACCGTGATTTGAAGGAATCGCTGGTGCGAACACGCCCGCGGGATCTCATCCTCGGATGGACTTCGCAGGGCATACACAAGGACGAACTCGAGATGACCCTCGACGGCTATCCCATCAAGCGAGTCGGCTCGCAGGGACAACAGAAGACCTACCTCCTTGCCCTCAAACTCGCGCAGTCGCTCTACCTCAGTCAGGGGACCAACAAACCGATCCTGCTCCTTGACGATCTCTTCGACAAACTCGACGCCGAGCGCGTGGAACGCATCCTACAACTGGTCAACAGCGACCGCTTCGGACAAATTATCATGACCGACACCGACCGCCAACACCTCTCCCGACTCTCTGCGCGCCAACACGGGCAGGTATGGACGATGCACAACGGACAACCCACATTAGAGACCTGATATCCCTATGAGAAGATATATCCTGACATTAATCCTGTGCGTATTCGCATTAATTCCCGCACACTCGGCAATACGTTTCCGCGCTGCGTGGATAGCTACGGTAGCCAATATCGATTGGCCGCAGCCTGAGACTATCGGACAGACAGAAATGCAGAAGGAGACACTCCTGACTATACTCGACTCGCTACAGGCACTCGGCATGAATGCCGTCATCTTTCAGGTGAGGCCGACTGCGGATGCCCTCTATTTATCGGAACTCGAGCCCACCTCACATTGGCTCACGGGTACACAAGGTCATTGGGGTGATGCGACGCCGTACGATGCCCTGCAGTTCATCTGCGAGGAAGCGCACAGCCGCCACATGGAGGTACACGTCTGGCTGAATCCCTTCCGGCTCACGCTCCACACCATGAACCTCGACATGCTCGCCGAGGATCATATCTACCGCGTCCACCCCGAGTGGTTCTGGAAATACGGCAAACAGTGGTACTTCAACCCCGCCCTGCCCGAGACACGCGACTGGATATGCATGGTGGTAGAGGATATCTGTTGCCGCTACGACATCGATGCCATCCATATGGATGACTATTTCTACCCCTATCCGCTGCCCAAGACCCCAATACCCGACCGTCAGCAGTTCCTCGCCGACCCGCGAGGTTTTACCAATATCAACGACTGGAGACGCGATAATGTCAACCTCACCATCGAGGCTATCCACAACATGATCCGCCGCACCCGTCCCGAGGTTAGATTCGGCATCTCGCCCTTTGGAGTCTGGCGCAACAGCGACCGCGACAGCGTCCGCGGCAGTCAGACCAAAGCCGGTATGACCAACTACGACGACCTCTATGCGGATATCCTGCTATGGATCGAGAAAGGCTGGATAGACTATGTCGTACCCCAACTCTATTGGGAGATCGGTAAAAAGGTGGCTGACTACGAAACACTCGCTCACTGGTGGGCAGAGGCCGTACGCGGCACCAAGGTCGAACTCTATATAGGGATGGCGCCGTATCGCCTCGGGGGACAGAACGAAGCTGCAGCCTGGAAGACCGGCAACGAGATCGTACGCCAGATGTACTTGAACCGCACGATCCCCGAGATAACAGGCGAGTGCTTCTACTCCACCCGCCCTCTGCTCATGAACCCCTTAGGCGTCTGCGACAGCATCCGCAGTATCTATTCAGAGGAGCCACGATGAATACCGCCCGCCGTATCATGACCATAGACGGTATCGAGATAGACGTGGTGCGCAAGGCCGTTCGACGAATCAGTCTGCGCGTATATCCGGGAGGAGAGGTACGGCTTACCGTGCCTTGGCTTATGCCTCTTTCTCGAGCAGAGGCCTTCGTTAGCGAGAAAGCCGACTGGCTACGAAAAACCTACCAACGGCTACGCGAAGAGCAACCCCGTACCCTGCCGCCTGTATCGAAAGAACAGCGTCAGGAACTCATCCTTTATATCAACGAACGCGTACCGTTCTGGCTTGCCAAGATGCAGGAACAACCAATCCAAATACGCCTGCGTAACATGAAATCGCAGTGGGGCAACTGCCGTCCGCTGACACGCACCGTGACCTTCAACCTCCAACTCGCCCACCAACCGCTCCCCTTTCGCGAGTATATCATCGTTCATGAACTCTGCCACCTCAGCGTACCGAACCACTCTCCCGCTTTCCACGCCCTCGTCACCCGCTACCTCCCCGATTGGAAAGAACGCAAACGGATGCAGATAAAATAGGACTTTGCACCTAAAAAACACCTATTTGCCTTAAAATATGCGAATTTATTTGCATATGTCAAAAAAAAATCGTACCTTTGCCGCCAAATAACCAAATCAAAACAAAAAGATGATTTTAGACAGAATTGAAAATGCCGATCTATACTACGACGTAGTACCCGGTTTGGAGCGTTTTATCCAATTTTTCAATGACAATGACCTGGAAGAATTTCCGGCCATGAAACTGCGATTGGATGGAGATGATTTGTTTGTCAACATCCAGGACATCAAACTTCGCGCAGCCAAAGATTGCCCGATGGAGGCGCACAGAGATTACATCGACATTCAGGTTCCACTCTCGGGCGATGAGCAAATGGGTTGGCGCGCATTGGCCGACTGCCAACAGGAGAAAGAGGAATACGACGAAGGCAAAGATATGGAGCTCTACAACGATGAACCCACCGCGCTATTGACCGTACCGGTAGGACACTTTGCCGTGTTCTTCCCCACCGACGGCCATAAGCCCGGCATCGGTAAGCCCGGTCAGGCACACCGCAAACTCATCGTCAAAACCAAAGTAGAGAAATAATAGTGGAACGAAAAACAGAAAGGAAAAGATATGTTGAAGATTACAAAGAATGACCCGTATCTGCAGCCGTATGACGGTGCATTGCAGGCACGTCATGACTACGCTGAGCGAAGAGAAAAAGAACTGACGCAGGGACAGTCGTTAAGCGACTGGGCTACCGGTTATCTATATTTCGGTTTGCACTACGTGCCGGCTCCCAAGAAGAAAGGTCGTCAGCCTAAGACGCCGCAATATCAGTGGGTACTGCGCGAGTGGGCTCCGAATGCGACGGCTATCTACCTCAAGGGCGACTTCAACAACTGGGAGAAACGCGAAGATTGGCGTCTCCAACCCGTTGGCAACGGCGTGTGGGAAGGCATTTGGCCGGGAGATTGGCTGAAGCACGGAGAGCACTTTAAGTTGCTCGTGGAGTGGAACGGCGGATGGGGAGAACGTATCCCCTCATATGCCAACCGCGTGGTGCAAGACGAAGAGACCAAGATATTTGCCGCCCAAGTATGGCATCCCGAAGTGACGGAGAAGGTAAAACACACCTCCTGGAAGGGTCTGAAGAAAGACGAGGAACTATATATCTACGAGTGCCATATCGGTATGTCGGGTGAGCAGGAGCGCGTAGCTACCTACGAGGAGTTCCGCCGCGACATCCTGCCGCGCGTAGCCGACCTTGGTTACAACTGCCTGCAGATCATGGCCGTGCAGGAGCACCCCTACTACGGCAGCTTCGGATACCACGTATCCAATTTCTTCGCTCCGAGCAGCCGCTTCGGTACGCCCGAAGAGTTGCGCGCACTCATCGACGATGCACACAGTCGCGGAATCGCAGTCATCATGGATATCGTTCACTCGCACGCCGTGAAGAACGAGTTGGAAGGCTTGGGTAACTTTGACGGTACGCCTTACCAGTATTTCCACGACGGTGCCCGTCGCGAGCACCCGGCTTGGGACAGCCTGTGCTTCAACTACGGCAAGACCGAGGTGATCCACTTCCTGCTCTCCAACTGCAAATACTGGCTCGACGTATTCGACTTCGACGGTTTCCGCTTCGACGGCGTCACCTCGATGATGTACCGCAGCCACGGACTCGGCGAGGACTTTAACGGCTATGACTCCTACTTCAACGGTAACGAGGACGGCGATGCGATCTGCTACCTGACACTTGCCAACAAACTCATCCATGAGGTCAAGAAGAAAGCTATCTCGATTGCCGAAGATATGTCGGGTATGCCGGGTCTCGCGTGCCCATTCAAGGACGGCGGCGTAGGCTTCGACTACCGTTTAGCTATGGGAATTCCCGATTTCTGGATCAAGTATATCAAGGAAGTGAAGGACGAGGACTGGAAGGCCGGTCATATCTATTACGAGATGACCAACCGTCGTCTCGACGAAAAGACCATCTCCTACGCCGAGAGTCACGACCAGGCACTCGTAGGCGACAAGACTATCATCTTCCGCCTCATCGATGCCGACATGTATTGGCATTTCGAGCACGGTCACGCTACCTATATGGTGGATCGCGGTATCGCGCTGCATAAGATGATTCGCCTCATCACCGCCTCCACGACCCAGGGCGGTTACCTCAACTTTATGGGTAACGAATTCGGACATCCCGAGTGGATTGATTTCCCACGCGAAGGGAACGGCTGGAGTTACAAATACGCCCGTCGCCAATGGAGTCTGGTGGACAATCCCCACTTCTACTACGCTGATCTCAACCGCTTTGACCGCCAGATGATTCATCTGTTGCGTTTTAGTATGGATACGGCAAAACACCCGCTGGATAAACTCTGGGACAACGAGGGCGACCAAGTGGTGGCATACCGTAGAGGCGATCTGGTATTCGTCTTCAACTGGAACGGACAGAAGTCGTTTGCCGACTACGGAATACTGACGGAGCAAGGCAAGTACCGCGTTGTGCTCAATACCGATGCACAGCAATACGGCGGATTCGGTCTGAGCGACGACTCCATCGAGCACTTCACACAGTATGACCCCGTCTATGAGAAGGACAACAAAGGCTGGCTCAAACTCTATCTGCCCGCTCGCAGCGCCGTCGTGCTGGAGTTGCTGAAGTAATACAATAAAATCACAAAAACACATTAAATAGGTATTAGTTTATGAGAGTAATTATAGAACCCGACTACGAGACCCTGTCCGCTTGGGCAGCCAACTACGTGGTGTCTCGTATCAACGCTTTCCAACCCAAGGAGAGCAATCCTTTCGTATTAGGTCTGCCTACCGGTTCATCACCGCTCGGCATGTACCGCAAACTGGTCGAGATGAACAAGCAGGGACTCGTGTCCTTCCGCAATGTGGTCACCTTTAATATGGACGAGTACGTCGGCCTACCGACCGAGCATCCCGAGAGTTATCACTCGTTTATGTGGACCAATTTCTTCTCGCAGATCGATATCCCCGAGAAGAACGTCAATATCCTCAACGGAAATGCCGCTGATCTGGTGGCCGAGTGCGCTCGCTACGAAGCCAAAATCAAGAACTACGGAGGTATCCACCTCTTCATCGGCGGCGTAGGCAAAGACGGTCATATCGCCTTCAACGAACCCGGTTCGTCGCTTACGAGCCGCACCCGTCAGAAAGATCTGACCTCCGATACGATCATTGCCAACTCCCGTTTCTTCGGTGGCGACACCAACCTCGTGCCCCGTTCGGCGCTGACAGTAGGTGTAGGTACGATCATGGATGCCAACGAGGTACTCATCCTCGTGAACGGTCATGAAAAAGGTCGCGCCCTCTTGCACGCCATCGACAAACCGATCTCGCATATGTGGACCATATCCGCCCTGCAAATGCACCAACACGGTATCATCGTCTGCGACGAGGACTCGTGCCACGAGTTGACTGTAGGTACCTATCGCTATTTCAAGGACATAGAGAAGAATAATCTTGACCCCGCAACGCTTCTACATTGAGACCTACGGCTGCCAGATGAACGTGGCAGACAGTGAGGTGGTGGCTGCCGTAATGCAGACCACCGGCGCTGAGTTGACCGACCGATTCGAGGATGCGAACATTGTGTTGCTGAACACCTGTTCCATCCGCGATAAGGCCGAGCAGACCGTTTGTCACCGCCTGGAGGAGATGCACGCTCTTGCGACAAAAGCGCATCAGAAAATCATTACGGGCGTGATCGGTTGCATGGCTGAACGCATCGGTGAGGAACTCATCAGCAAGTACCACGTCGACTTTGTAGCCGGACCGGATGCCTATCTCGATATCCCCAATCTGCTGGCGCAAGCCGAGCAAGGCAAGAAAGTGGTCAACCTCACACTGAGCACGACCGAGACCTACCGGGATATCATTCCGGCACGTATCGGCAAGTCGATATCCGGCTTTGTGAGCATTATGCGCGGTTGCAATAATTTCTGCTCCTACTGCGTAGTACCTTACACACGCGGACGGGAACGCAGCCGCGATATAGAGAGCATCCTCAGCGAAGTACTCGACCTCCGCGATAAGGGCTACAAGGAGGTAACCCTCTTAGGACAGAACGTCAATTCCTACCATTACGAGGATCTGACCTTTCCCG
This sequence comes from uncultured Bacteroidales bacterium, assembly GCA_946404495.1. Taxonomy (GTDB): domain Bacteria; phylum Bacteroidota; class Bacteroidia; order Bacteroidales; family Paludibacteraceae; genus Colicola. The sequence goes on along the minus strand of CAMJDT010000014.1, from coordinate 20,253 downwards.
ACCTGTTGGCACGCGTAGCCGAGACCGTGCCCGAGATGCGAATCCGCTTTACCACGAGTCATCCCAAGGATATGTCCGATCGCACGCTGGAGACGATCGCTCGCTACGACAATCTCTGCAAGTTCATTCACCTCCCGGTGCAGAGCGGAAGCAATAGAATACTGAAACTGATGAACCGTAAGTACACCCGCGAGTGGTACCTGGAGCGCATTGCGGCCATCCGAAGCATCCTGCCGGAGGCAACGATCGGTACGGATGTATTCTGCGGATTCCATAGCGAGACCGAAGAAGACCATCAACAGACGCTCAGCTTGATGCGCGAAGTGGGATTTGACACGGCCTTCATGTTCAAATACTCCGAGCGACCGGGCACCTATGCCTCCAAACATCTGCCGGATGATATTCCCGACGAAGTGAAGGTTCGCCGCCTCAATGAGATCATCGCCCTGCAGAATCAGCTCTCACTCGAGAGCAATCTACGCGAAGTGGGCAAGGTGGTAGAGGTCCTCGTGGAGGGATACAGCAAAAGGAGTCAGGATGACATGTTCGGACGCACCTCACAATACAAAACAGTGGTCTTTCCACGCGCGCATAGACACGTGGGCGAAATCATACAAGTAAAGGTTATTTCAGCCTCTGCAGCTACCCTAAAAGGGGAAGTTATAGAGGAAAATGAAAAAAAAATGAAAAAAAAATGCATTTTTTTGCCAAAAAATTTGGTCATATCAAAAAAAAGCAGTACCTTTGCACCCGAAACAAACAAAATTTTCATAGTTAAGGTTTAGGTTTAATGGGTAACAGGTGGCTGTGAAGTTACCTGTTATTTTTCCTAAACAGCGAAAAATTACCCTTAGTAAGGGCCTTTTTTATTATGAATATGAAAAAAGAAGACATAGTAACTACTCCCTCACTCGTACCGGACCTCACGGATCCGGAAGAGGCTCGTCGGGCTTTTATAGCGAGCGAGATTTTTAAACGAAAATATTAAATACATTATAACATATGGCTGTAACTTACATGACTGCAGAGGGACTGCAGAAACTCAAAGAGGAACTCCAATTCCTCGAGGGCACAGAGCGGCCGCGCGTGATCGCCGCTATTGCCGAAGCTCGCGATAAGGGTGACCTGAGCGAGAATGCCGAGTACGATGCCGCTAAAGAAGAGCAAGGACATCTCGAGAGCAAAATCGCGCATCTCAAAGCCAAAATTATGGACGCTCGCATCATCGATGAGTCCGCCATCAAGACCGACGAAGTTCAGATCCTGACTCGCGTGCGCGTTAAGAACCTCAAGAACGGAGCCGAGAAGGTATACCAACTCGTTACCGAAGGCGAAGCCAATATCCTGGAAGGCAAGATTGCCGTGACTACTCCTATCGCCAAAGGGCTGATGGGAAAGAAAGTAGGCGAAGTAGCCGAAGTACGCGTACCCGCCGGAATCATGCAATTTGAGATCCTGGAAATCAGTATCTAAATGACTAAATCGTACATGCTATGACGCTATTCACTCGTATCATCAAGGGCGAGATTCCGTCCTACAAGGTAGCTGAAGACGATCGCTACTACGCATTCCTAGATATCAATCCGCTGCAGAAGGGTCATACACTGGTGGTACCCAAGTTGAGCGAACCCGAGGCTGATTATATCTTTGACCTCGACGATGAGACGCTGAGCGGGCTGATGACCTTCTGCAAGATCGTAGCCAAAGGTATCAAAGAGGCTACCGGCTGCAAGCGTGTCGGCGTAGCCGTTCTCGGAATGGAAGTCAACCACGTACATGTGCACCTCGTGCCTCTCAACACGGAGGGAGACCTCAACTTCGCGAATCCGAAGCTTTCACTCTCTACAGAAGAAATGGTCGAAATAGCCAACTCCATCGCCCAGGCAATTGACCCGGTGTGAGAAAGGTGAAAAGTGAAAGGTGAAAGAAAGGGACTGCTCGATGAGCAATCCCTTTTTCTATTATTGCTTGGCTCTACGCCAGGTCTGGTTGCGGCCTATAAAACCGCGCTTATCCAAACTACCTCGCAGCACCAGATTTCCGTCCTTGATATAGATACGTGCATAGTAGAATTTCCCGTTATTGGGATCCAGCACACGTCCGCCGGTGAGTTCATCTCCCTCGGCCTTCATACCGCGGATGATGATCATCCCGACTATCGGTTTCATATAATCGGCTCCTTCGCATTCCGTGCATTTCTGATCCTCGTAGCCGGCTACGAGAATCTGCTTCACCTTACCGTAGTAGAGGCCGTCCGTGCCCTTATAGATATGCACGATGGATTGTTCGGTACCGGTCTTGTCATCAATATTAATCCAATCCCCGACGATGGCGCTCACCTGCGCACTCAGCGTTGTCGAAGCGAGCAACAATAAGAAAAAGAAAGTCTGTCTCATTTTTTAACGTTTTATTTCAACGCCCTATAGATTCCACCGGGTAAACCACGTACCAACTCCCGCATCTCCAACTCCATCAAGATTGCTGCAGCCTCAGCATAGGCTATACCCGTCTCCATAACAAGGCTATTGATATGCACGCCATCTTCGTTGGTGTGCAGTTGATCCAGGAGTGCCTGTTCGTCCTCTGTCAGGTTCTCAAAGAGATTGATCATCTGTGTTTGCGTAGGCGCCAGCTTGCGCTCCCACTGCATCTCACGGATGATATCTTCAGCCGAGAGCAAGAGGTGGGCAGCATTCTTCTGGATGAGTCGGTTGCAGCCGAGTGACTGTTCATCGGTAGAACGTCCCGGCACGGCAAAGATCTCGCGGTCGTAGTCCGAAGCCATTCCTGCCGTAATGAGGCTGCCGCCTTTTTCGCGTGATTCTACCACCACTACGGCATCAGCCAGACCGGCTATGATACGGTCACGGGCTACGAAATTCATTCGCTCGGGTTCCGTCCCGCTGGGATATTCGCAGAGCAATCCGCCATCTTTGAGCGTACGCACCGCTATGTCACGATGCATCGACGGATAGATACGGTCCAAGCCGTGTCCCAACACCACCAGCGTCGGGATATTGGCCTCCAGTGCCGCCAGATGCGCCGTTACGTCAATACCGTACGCCAGACCCGATATAATCGTCAGATTCGGTACATTTGCTGCCAAATCCAGCACCAGTTGGCGGGTAAAGACCTTACCGCGGTCCGTTGCGGAACGTGTGCCTACTATCGAGAGGAAGTGTCCGTCATTGGGACGGATATTACCCTTTCCGTATAGCAACAGCGGAGCGTCGGGACATTCGTTGAGTCGGTAGGGATACGAATCGCTTCCCTGCACGAAGAGGCTGATGGCATGCTTGCGCACAAAGGCCAACTCTTTCTCCGCCCGCTCATAACTCAGACGGCGTCCGTCGTCCGGCAGACTCGCCATCGCAGCCTCCGCCGAGCCGTGCATATCCATTAGAATACGCGCCTTGCGGGGATAGTTGCGAAAATGCAAGTTCAGCGCAATAAGGGAAAGCAATTCCTGATCACTCATAGTTTCGTACCGTAACACAAATCGCCCGCATCACCCAAACCGGGAACGATGTATTTCTTGTCGTTCAACTCCTCATCAATCGCTCCGCACCACAGCGTCACGTCATCCGGCATATTGGCCTCGAGATAGGCGATTGCCTGCTTGGTACCAATAGTGCAGCACAGGTGCGTCTTCTTGGGCTGCCCGTGCGAGAGCAAGGCCTTATAGGCTACCTCCATCGACATACCTGTTGCCAACATCGGATCCACCAGTATCAGCGTCTTGCCCTCCAGCGAAGGAGCAGCCAGGTATTCGGCTACGATCTCCAAATCCTGCTTGCCGTCACGATTGCGTCCCATCCGCCTGTAGGCAGAGAGGAAAGCGTTCTCGGCACGGTCATAGACGTTGAGGAATCCCTGATGGAAAGGCAAACCGGCACGCAGGATCGTACCCAGCACGATTCGGTCTTGCGGCAAATCTATCGAAGCAATCCCCAACGGAGTCTGCACGTTATCTACAGCATAGTCCAAGGTCTTGCTGACCTCCACGGCCATGATTTCACCGATACGCTCGATGTTTCTACGAAAACGCAAGGGGTCGCCCTGAATAGCGACATTACGGATTTCCCACAAATAAATGTTGAGCATCGACGGGTGCTCCGAGAGATTGATTGTCTTCATAAACTATCAATTATCAATTGTCAATTATCAACTATCCGTTACTTTCTGGTAAAGTGGTCCATAACTGCCGTCGCGTACGAGCGCGAGACGGGTATCGGCGGGATGCGATCGTCTCCGAAATCCAGCACCACCTCGTTCTCCTGACGCTTCAGCAGCTGCACCAGATTCAGATTGACGATAAAGGAGCGGTGACAACGTATCAATCCCCGCTCGCGAAAACGCCATTCGATGTTCTTCAGCGAGTTGCGCATAATGAGCTTCTCCATCTTGCCTGCCGAGAGGTAATGGATGATCACATAGTTATCCGCCGCTTCCAGATAATACACATTCTCCGGCTTGGCTGACAGGCGCAGGTCGCCCTTCTCGTCGTAGAAGTTAAATACATCCAACCCCGCCATCTCCTCCTCACGATGCTCCTTCTGCGTCTCCAACTTGGCATGCAGATCGCTGATATCGTACGACAGCACCCCTATCATACCGGCCAACAATACCACCAAGCCCCACATCAACTCGATGCGATAGTTCGTGACAAAGTCGTACATGTAGAACGGAGTGAACGCCAACACCAAAAACAGCACCAAAACCACCAAACCGATCGAAAAAAGGATCTGATAGCGGTGCAAACGGAGGTAATATTGCAATCTTTTTCGCATTCTCGCTGCAAAGGTACGATTTTTTTTGCATATATCCAAAAAAAGTAGTATCTTTGCACGATTTTTTTGGATTTTTACACGTGAAAACGAATAATTTTGTTCATAAAATCGCAAAAGACCTGATTCATTGGCTTCCAATCACCCAATTTGATGGGGAAGTTTTTGTCATCGACCACCCCGAACAGGTAGCCTCAGCCGTTGCCTATCTCAAGGCACAAAAAATCGTGGGCGTAGACACCGAGTCGCGTCCTTCTTTCAAACGCGGCGTACACTACCCGACTGCTCTTTTGCAGATCGCTACGGAAGAGCGTTGCTACCTCTTTCGTCTGACAGCCATCGGTCTGCCGGAGGAGGTTGCCCAACTCTTTAGCGATAACAACATCATCAAAGTCGGGTTGGCCTTCAAGGACGACTTAAACGGGCTGAAACGCCTGCGCGATTTCAAGCCTCGTAACTGCATCGATCTGCAATCCATCGTCGGACGATACGGCATACTCGAACTCGGGCTCCAAAAGATCTTTGCCATCTGCTTTAGCAAGAAGATATCCAAGTCACAGCAACTCACCAACTGGGAGAATGCCGTCCTCACGCCCGAGCAGGCACGCTATGCCAGTACGGACGCTTGGGCAACGCTGCTTATCTATAAGGAACTGATGCAGACGCAGCCCCTCGCACCCGAAGAGGCCGAGGCCTTGCACCAAGCCGAACTCGAAGCGCAGCATCGCCATCAGCTGGAGATACTCGAGGCCCGCGCACACGAACAACAATCCCCCACGCAAACTACGCACAACTCATGAATACCGTCATCCTCAAACCCAAAAAAGAAGAATCCCTCCTCCGTTTTCATCCTTGGGTCTTCTCCGGCGCAGTCGCCCGCATCGTCTTGGACCGCAAGTATCCGTACGCCGAACCTCAAGAGGGCGAACTCGTTGCGGTCTGCTCTTCCGACGGCAAAGCGCTCGGCGTAGGTCATTGGCAGATAGGCAGCATCGCCGTACGCATCTTAGCCTTCGGTACCGACCGTCTACCGGATACCTTCTGGCACGATCGTATTCACGCGGCGTACGAGATGCGCCGCAGCCTCTCCCTCATTCGCCCGGACAACAACACCTACCGCCTTATCCACGGTGAGGGTGATTTCCTGCCCGGACTGATTGTCGACGTATATGCCGGCACCGCCGTCGTGCAGGCACACTCGGTCGGAATGCACCAATCGCGCTATGCGATTGCCGATGCACTGAAAACCATAGATAGCATTCGCAATATCTACTACAAGTCCGATGACACGCTGCCATTCAAGGCGCCGATAGAAGGAGAGCGGGTAGGATGGCTGGTGAGGAATGACGAGAATGAAGAGTTCTGGTCCACTGAGAACGGACTCGATTTCCGCATCGACTGGTTGCAGGGGCAAAAGACGGGCTTCTTTGTAGACCAACGTGAGAATCGCGCCCTATTGGAACGCTATGCCAAAGGACGCGATGTGCTCAATATGTTCTGCTATACGGGAGGTTTCTCGCTCTATGCCATGCGCGGAGGCGCCAAGAGCGTCACTTCGGTCGATGTCAGCCAGAAAGCCGTCGAACTCGTACGCGCCAATATGCAACGCAATTTCCCGGAGGCAACGAACCATGTGGAGAAAGCCTGCGATGCCTTTGAGTTTCTCACGAGTGAGAAGAACCGCTACGACCTGATTGTACTCGACCCGCCTGCCTTTGCCAAACACCGTGATGCGATTCGCAATGCCTTGCGCGGCTACCAGCGCCTCAACGCCCTCGGCATCTCGGCCGTACGTCCGGGAGGACTGGTCTTCACCTTCTCCTGCTCACAGGCTATCGATAAGGAGATGTTCCGTCTCGCCGTCTTCTCGGCTGCCGCACAGACCGGTCGCCGCGTACGCATCATCCATCAGCTCCATCAGCCGCAAGATCACCCCGTCAATATCTACCACCCCGAAGGCGAGTACCTCAAAGGCCTCGTCCTCCAGGTGGAATAAGCCAAAAAAGAGAGGCTACTTCTTCACGATCTTAGCCGTGTACCATCTACCGTCGGCGTAGGCCTTCAGGAAATAGACACCCGTAGCCAGACCCTCCACAGGTACCAGCACGACTGCTCCGGCCGTCTGCTCGCTGTAGGTAAAGATGGTCTTGCCCGATATGTCGCATAGCGTCAGACTCTTCACATCGCGCAAGATATCGGCGTAGCACACATCGCTGCACGGATTCGGCCGTACGCGCAGTACGTCGCCTACGGTCCAAATAGGCGAACCCGGAATCACTACATCATCCGTCGGATTCGGCAGGAACTGCTCGATCGGGTCGTCTGCCAAGGCTTCCTCTTGCCATTCCTCTATTGCGCACGCGGGCATACGCGTGTATTCTATTATGGTACGCACGAGCATGTCGTTCAGGTGTTCCACCTTCAGACTATCCGTCGTCGGCTTGAGGTGCGTGTTGCCGATACCCGAATCGTCCGTCAGGAAGAACGAGGTACCGTTGGTTGCCAGCGCCATCGTCCGCATCAGCAACTCACCGTCCTTATCCACGCCGCTGCATACGACGGGTACGATGCGTACGCCCAACTGCGCGGCTTCCGTCACGGCCTCGTGCAGACGAGCGAGCGTAGCCGAATCGCTGTGACAAGGTGCATCCAGTATCAGGAACGCGATCCGTGCCCGTGCCTGCTCGCTCCAACCGGCTACGTGCAGCGAAGCCAACAGTGCTTCCGGGATTGCCTCCTCGTAGTCACCGCCTCCGCCGGCTTGCTGTTTGTCGATGAACGCTTGCGTCTTCTCTATATCATCACTCAGGCGTGCGATGCGCGTCAGGTATTCATCCCCGAAGTCACGATATACCAGAGCTCCCGTACGAATCGAGAGTCCCTCCACAGCCGACTGCGAGCGGCGGACCACGTCCTTCATCTCTGCCTGCAGGTAGCGCAACTCATCGCCCATCGAACCCGTAGCATCGAATACAAAGAACACATCGGCTACCTCCGGCGCTGCGCACGGACGATCCAAGACGAAGATATTCATCACCTCCCTGGAAGCTGAAATGCGTGTGCCGTCTGCCTCCAGGGTAAGTTTGCCCTCTGCGGCCGGCTCCGTAAGGCCGTTCCACAGCTCCGCCTTACCCGTATTGTCCGTCACGGCGGTATAGAGTACGCGTCCCTTCGGACCTGTCAGGTGCACCGTAACACCGGCTAACGGATAGCCGTCCCGGTTGGTGACCTGCGCCGTATAGCGCTCAGAAGCCGTCATGCCCCACTTCTGCAGATATTGCTTGTGGCTCTCACGGATAATAGACGGCCATAGATTCCATTTCGCGAAGTCATTCACCTCACCTGCCGTCAGTTTTCCGGCAGAGGGCAGAGCATTCGCCATCCCTGCCTCCTCCATCATCACCTCCGCCTCTTCGGCTACAGCTGCGGGCATCTCATCGTAGACCATGTCCGCTCGAGTAACGGCGGCTTTTGAGGCCGTGAGGCCGTAACTATAATAGACCTCGGTCTCTCTGGAAGCATGACGCGAGCCGTAGAGCGGGCCGTGGTTGTCAGAGCGCGGCTTGCGCTTCAGCACAATAACAAGGGTCTTACCTGCCTCCGACGGAGTCAGTTTCAGCGTACGCGTCTCGTACCGATCTGCCTCTATCTTAATGCGCGAACGGCCTTTGGGAGTGAATGCCACACACCCGTCGCACCCCGTCCGGAGCGTATCTTTCCGATTGGAGAAGGTCAGCTCCGCACCATATATTAATGCACTATCCGCATCCATAATGAGGCAGCGTATCTGCTTCGTATCTGCCGCACTCACTGCGATTGACAGGGCGGCTAAGAGCATCACAAAAATCTTTTTCATCTTCCATTCATTTTGCGTCACAAAGACAAGTTTGTTCCTAGAGACGCAAAAACCGTGCCAACCTTATACGAAACAGGTAAAATTCAATTTTTTGAATATTTCGTGCATTTTTATTTGTATATGTAAAAAAAAATGTGTATCTTTGCAGCCGAAATTGGGATAATAGCAATTGAATGATAAAATAGTATAAAAATGGATATAGTAATTGTACTGATATTATTGGTATTCGGCGTAGTGATGTTGGTAGCCGAGTTGTTTTTGTTGCCCGGTTTCGGTGCTGCCGGAATCGCCGGCGTGTTGTCGCTCGCGGCCGCAGTGACGATGGCCTATGTGCGGGTTGCTCCCGTCTATCCGTGGGCCGGTCATGCTACGCTGGCCTTAGCTGTGGTGCTGCTCATTATCGCCGTGTGGTGGTTCTTCCGAAGCAAAGCCGTAGAGAAGATGGCGCTGGATACGACTATATCCTCCAGCGTGGAGTTGGCTGCTCCGGGACGCAAGATCGAGAAACTCGAGCAGGAAGCCGAGCAGATGAACCAACCGACTAAAAAGCCTGCTAAAAAGTCATAAATTGTAAATAAATTGTAAAATCGTAAATACTATTGTCTTATGGAAGGATTTGAGATTATTTTGATCGTGCTGTTGGCCATTGTGCTGATCGTGTTCTTCTACTATGTACCGTTTATGCTGTGGGTCAATGCCCAAGTCAGCGGTGTTCGCATCTCGCTGGTACAACTGTTTCTGATGCGTATTCGTAAGGTGCCCCCCACGCAGATCGTCAACTGCCTCATCGAGGCGCACAAGGCCGGTCTGACCGATGTCAAACGCGACGGACTGGAGGCGCACTATCTGGCCGGAGGTCATATCAATCGGGTGGTTCACGCCCTCGTCAGTGCCTCCAAAGCCAATATCCAATTACCCTTCCAAATGGCTACGGCAATCGACCTCGCCGGTCGTGACGTATTTGAGGCTGTGCAGATGTCGGTCAATCCGAAGGTCATCGACACCCCGCCCGTAACGGCTGTAGCCAAAGACGGTATTCAGCTGATCGCCAAAGCCCGCGTAACGGTGCGCGCCAATATCCGCCAGCTCGTCGGAGGTGCCGGTGAGGACACCGTCCTCGCCCGTGTAGGCGAAGGTATCGTCAGCTCGATCGGTTCGGCCGAGAGTCATAAGCTCGTGCTCGAGAACCCCGACAGCATCTCCAAACTGGTGCTCTCGAAGGGTCTGGACGATGGTACGGCCTTTGAGATATTGTCTATTGACATCGCAGATATCGATGTAGGTAAAAACATCGGTGCCCAACTGCAAATGGATCAGGCCGAAGCCGATAAGAACATCGCGCAAGCCAAGGCCGAGGAACGTCGTGCGATGGCCATCGCCAATGAGCAGGAGATGAAAGCCAAGGCACAGGAAGCTCGCGCGAAAGTGATCGAAGCCGAAGCACTCGTGCCGCAAGCGATGGCAGATGCTTTCCGCAACGGAAATCTCGGCATCATGGATTACTACCGGATGCAGAACATACAGGCCGACACGCAAATGCGCGAGTCGATTGCCAAACCCGAAACGACGGCTTCGAAGAAGAAATAAATGCTCTTCCGCGTAGCGATATTGCAATATCCGATAGCTTGGGCGGACAAGGATAGTAACCTTGCCCTCGCCGAGCGTCGTATTCGCCGCCTCAAAGGCAAAGCCGAGTTGGCACTGATGCCGGAGATGTTCACTACCGGTTTCTGCACCGACCGCCCCGACCTGGCTGAAGACAGCGACGGACGCACGATCCAACGTCTCAAGCGCCTCAGCCATGAGACCGGCATCGCGATCGTATCGTCGTTCATTTGCCGCGAGGAGACGGAGACGCATCTCAACGGACAGTCGCAGATTCAGACCCAGCTCTACAACCGCGGTTTCTTTATCCGTCCCGACGGAGAGGTGACCTTTATCGACAAGGCGCACCTTTACGCGCACGGCGGCGAGGATCGGTTCTTTGCGGCCGGACGCGACCGTACGATCGTGGAGTACCTCGGCGTAAAACTGCGGCTCATCATCTGCTACGATCTGCGTTTCCCGCTCTGGTCACGGCTGGATAAGAACGACCGATACGATATCCTGCTCGTTGTAGCTAACTGGCCGGAGATACGCATCCAGTACTGGGATGCCCTTATCGCGGCCCGGGCTACCGAGAACCAATGCTACATCGCAGCCGCCAATCCCGTGGGGGACGACGGGCTCGGACTCCACTACAACGGACACAGCATCGCCTACGACACCCACCTCAGCCCCCTCGTGCACTTCCGCAACAACGAAGCGGCTACGCGCATCGCAAGCTTTGACATAGACCGCCTGCACCACTTCCGTGAGGTACTACCTCTATGGCAGGATGCCGACGAGTTTAACCTGATAAACGGATAACTGCTATCAACTACAACTGGGACATATGGCAAATGAGTGAGGAGGAGCAGCAAATCTCCGAACTCCTGCAGCGGGAACTCAAGATCAGTGCTCCCTCCGCGCGCATGCTGGTGCGTCGCGGCATACGCACGCCCGATGAGGCGCGCGCCTATGTGCGTCCCTCGCTCGGCGAATTGCACGATCCCTTCCTGATGAAGGATATGTACAACGCGGTAGCCCGACTCGAGATGGCGGTGCGCGAAGGCGAGCGTATATTGGTCTACGGCGACTACGACGTAGACGGCACTACGGCGGTAGCACTCATGTACCGTTTTTTGAGCCATCTCACCGACCGACTCGATTTCTATGTCCCCGACCGCTATACTGAAGGCTACGGTATCTCCTTCCGCGGTATCGACTATGCGCAGCAACAAGGCTGCACGCTCATCATCGCCCTCGACTGCGGTATCAAAGCCATAGATAAGGTGGAATATGCCCGCGAACGCGGTATCGACTTCATCATCTGCGACCACCACACGCCCGGCGACACGCTGCCTAAGGCCGTCGCGGTGCTCAATATGAAGCGCCAGGACTGCGGCTACCCCTATAAGGAACTGTCCGGCTGCGGCGTCGGTTTTAAGTTGGTGCAAGCCTATGCGATTCGTCACGGACTGAAGGAGAGCGACTTTGTGGATCTGCTGCCATTGTTGGCAATGTCGATCGCCTCCGATGTCGTGCCGATGACCGGCGAGAACCGCATCCTTGCCTATTTCGGGCTGCGTCGGATCAACAAGGCACCCTCTCCCGGACTCAAGAGCCTCTTCCGCGTAGCCGGTATCGGCGAGGAAGGGCGGCATATCACGATATCCGACCTGGTCTATCGTATTGGTCCGCGCATCAATGCCAGCGGACGTATGCACTCCGCCATAGAGGCCGTACGGCTGCTCATCACCAACGATCCGGCAGAGGCCGAACAGCTGGCGGAAGTCATCAACACGAGCAACAACGAGCGGCGCGAGTTTGACAACACCACCCGCGACGAGGCGCTCCAACTGCTCAGCCAGGATCCTGACAACGAAAAGCGGTTCTCTACCGTGGTCTATTCGCCGGGTTGGCATAAGGGCGTGGTAGGAATTGTAGCCAGTCGGCTCACGGAGACCTATTACCGTCCCACCATCGTCCTCACCCGAGGCGATGACGGGCTGCTATCCGGTTCGGCGCGCAGCGTCGGCGGATTTGATATCTACACGGCCATAGACTCCTGCCGCGATTTGCTGACCAACTTCGGAGGACACCGTTTTGCCGCCGGCCTCGGTATGAAGGAAGAGAGCCTGCCGGAGTTCAAACGTAGGTTTGAGGCCTTTGTAGCCGAACATATCCTACCCGAGCAACGCTATCCGACTATCCACGCGGAGGCGGAGATAGCTTTCTCGGATATCGATTACCAGTTCTTTAACATCCTCCGTCACCTCGAGCCTTTCGGACCGGATAACCCACGGCCTATGTTCGTCACCCGCAATGTCATCAATAATCACGGCACCCGCCGCGTCGGCAAACAGGGTGAACACCTGCGCTTCGATGTGACCGACCGCACGGCTGCCATTACCGGCATCGGCTTCGGACTCGGCGAAGCGGCACTCCATCTGCAGAACGGACACAGCGCCGACATCTGCTACGAACTGGAGGAAAACACCTATAACGGACGCACGTCGGTACAAATGAATGTGCAAGACATTCATTTAATTGATAATTGATAGTTGATAATTGATATTGGTAAATGACTAAATAGTAAATGGTTTTATGTTTTCAGAACGTGACACACAAGGCCCCGTGCATCGCAGGGGCAGTATAGAAGTCGTTTGCGGCTCGATGTTCTCCGGTAAGACCGAGGAACTGATTCGAAGAATGAAACGTGCGCAGTTCGCCAAACAGCGCGTTGAGATATTCAAACCCGCCATCGATGTGCGCTACAGCGTGGAGGACGTAGTCAGCCACGACCACAACGTGATCCAATCTACGCCCGTCGATTCGTCGCAGAACATTCTGCTGCTGGCCTCAGATATCGATGTAGTAGGTATCGACGAAGCGCAGTTCTTTGATATGGGAATAGTAGATGTATGCAGCCAGTTGGCGTCCCGCGGTATCCGCGTCATCGTTGCCGGACTGGACATGGACTATAAGGGCGTACCTTTTGGTCCGATGCCGGCTCTGATGGCTATCGCCGAGGATGTATACAAGACGCACGCTATCTGTGTCCACTGCGGCGATCTGGCATATGTATCGCACCGCCTCGTAGCCAGCGACAAACGCGTGCTGCTGGGCGAGACCGATAGTTACGAACCTCTCTGTCGTGCATGTTACGAGAAAGCTATTGCTGCCGAGAGTTGATGTCATATTACCGCTTGCGATAAGGGACACGTATACATATCGTGTCCCTTCTTCTCTCCCTATACCCGCCCCCGGAACCCGGGTGGTGGTGCCGCTTGCGACGCGCCAACTGGTAGGTATCGTTCGCGGCGAACATGTCATAACAGACGATGACCTCCCCGAGGAAAAGATGCGCGATATCATCCTGATACTGGATGCCGAGCCCGTTCTAAGAGAGGAGCAGCTGCAACTCTGGCAATGGACTGCCGATTACTATATGTGTCCGATTGGCGATGTGATGGCAGCGGCGCTGCCCAACAAGGCCAACGACCGACAGTACGTACTCGCCGAATCCACGCGCCGGCGCGTCAAGCTCAGCGAATATACGGGCGAAACCGTACCGCCTCATCCGCTGGATGACCAGCAGCAAGAGGCGATGCGAAGCATCAAAGAGGGATGGCAGTCGCACGATGTGGTTCTGCTGCACGGCGTTACCTCTTCCGGCAAGACCGAGGTCTATATCCACCTCATACTGGAGGCCCTCCGCGAGGGACGACAAGTACTCTACCTCGTGCCGGAGATCGCACTCACGACCCAACTCACCGACCGGCTCCAGCGCGTCTTCGGAGCGCAACTATCCGTCTATCACTCGCGCGTGACGGATGCCCAGCGGATGGAGTTATACAGAAGGTTGATCCTCTCCCGCGAACCGCGGCTCATCGTAGGCGCACGCTCTGCCGTCTTCCTGCCGCTCAGCGACAAGGCCCTCATCATCGTAGATGAGGAACACGAACCTTCCTACAAGCAGCAAGACCCGGCGCCGCGTTACCACGCACGCTCTATCGCTATCGTGCGCGCGCGTTTATTAAAAGGTAAGGTGCTGCTCGGCACAGCGACTCCGTCGGTGGAAACCTACTATAATGCCCTCTCCGGCAAATACGGGTTGGTAAGGATGACGCGCCGCTATCAAGGGCTCCAACTGCCAAGAATCACCCTCATCGACCTTAGAGAGCAGTACCACCGCAAGGAGATGTACGACCACTTCTCCGACCCGCTTGTGCTCCGCATCCGCGAGGAACTGGCCAGAGGCAAGCAGATCATCCTCTTCCAGAACCGCCGAGGCTACGCGCCCTATGTGCAGTGTACCGACTGCGGCTATGTGCCTAAGTGTCCCGACTGCGATGTCTCGCTCACGCTGCATACCAAGAACGCGCTATCGACTAACGACTATCGGCCATCGACTATTCATCATCGCCTTACCTGTCACTACTGCGGATCGGAGCAGTCCCTGCCGGATATCTGTCCGCAGTGCGGAGGCAAGATGCGCGTGCACGGCTTCGGCACCGAACGCATCGAAGACGAGGTAGCAGCGCTCTTCCCCGAGGCGAGAGTTGCGCGCATGGACCTGGATACCACGCGTCGTAAGGATGACTACAGGGCGATTATTTCGGCCTTTGCCGCCGGCGAAGTGGATATCCTGATTGGCACGCAGATGGTCTCCAAAGGGCTGCATTTCGACAACGTCAGCCTCGTTGCCGTACTCAACGCCGATGCCCTGCTCTCGCAGCCTTCGTTTCGCAGTTACGAACGCGCCTTCCATATGTTAGAGCAGGTATCCGGCCGCGCCGGACGCACCGAAAACACAGGATCGGAGGTCATTATCCAGACCTTCGACCCCTTGCACCCGGTATTCGACTGGGTAATGCGTCATGACTACAACGCGATGTATGACGAGCAGATTAACGAGCGCGAACTCTTCGCCTATCCGCCCTTTACACGATTGATCACGCTGACGCTAAGGCATCGTCACGCCGATCGGCTGGAGGCGGCGGCGCTTGCGTTGGCCCAACGACTGAAGGCCGTCTTCGGCAAACGCTGCTCCGATGTCATCGTGCCGGGTGTCGCCCGCATCCAGCAGTTGCATCTGCGCCAACTTCAGCTCCGCATCGAGTCCTCGGCATCCATTACACGGGCGAAGGTACTCCTCCGCCCGCATATTGAGACCATTCTCGCCGATCCCGCCTATCGCGGACTCGAGATCCTGCCCGACGTAGATCCGCAGTAAAAAGTTAGCGGTTACGGTACATCTCTTCGTAGTATTTCTCGTAGTCGCCGGAGGTGATATTGTCCATCCAGGCTTGGTTATCCAGGTACCAGCGCACGGTCTTCTCGATGCCTTCCTCAAACTGCAGCGTCGGCTCCCAGCCTAATTCCCGCTGCAACTTACGACTATCGATTGCATAGCGCATATCGTGACCTGCGCGGTCGGTTACATAAGTGATGAGGTTCATATCCTCGTCCTCCTTGCGGCCTAAGAGGCGGTCGGTGGTACGGATGAGGACTTTCACGATATCGATATTCTTCCACTCGTTAAAGCCGCCGATATTGTAGGTCTCGGCTACGGTACCCTTATGGAAAATCAGGTCGATGGCACGCGCGTGATCCTCTACATAGAGCCAGTCGCGGACGTTGAGTCCCTGACCATAGACGGGTAGCGCGCGACGGTGACGGATATTGTTGATGAAGAGCGGTATCAGTTTCTCGGGGAACTGATAGGGGCCGTAGTTATTGGAGCAGTTGGTGACGATCGTCGGCAGGCCGTATGTGTCGTGGAAGGCGCGGACGAAATGGTCGCTGGAGGCCTTCGAAGCGGAATACGGACTATGCGGCTGGTATTTCAGGTCCTCGGTAAAGAACTTGTCTCCGTAGGCCAGATGTTGGCTGCCGGACGAGGCTTTGGTGGTAAAGGGCGGCTCGATGCCGTCCGGATGCGTCATCTCCAGGGCGCCGTACACCTCATCGGTCGAGATATGGTAGAAACGCTTGCCTTCGTACTTCTCCGGCAGGGTCTCCCAGTACAGCTTCGCGGCTTGCAGCATACTGAGCGTTCCCATTACATTGGTGCGGGCGAAGGTAAAGGGATCCTTGATGGAGCGGTCCACATGGCTTTCGGCCGCGAGGTGGATAATACCCGTCACCTGCTCCTCCTGCATCAGGCGATAGATGGTATCAAAGTCGCAGATATCGGCTTTTACGAAGCGATAATTGGGCTTATCTTCGATATCCCGCAGGTTCGCCAGGTTGCCGGCATAGGTCAATTTATCGACGTTGATGATTCGGTACTCGGGGTACTTATTTACGAACAGGCGCACCACATGGCTCCCGATAAATCCGGCTCCGCCGGTAATGATGATACTACGCATAGTTGTACTGTTTCTCAATTTGGGTGCAAAGGTACAACAAATATTTGGAATACGCAAAAAATTGGGGATAAAAAGCAAACTATAGTTGCAAATATGCATTTTTTTCTAAAATTTCTTGCATATATGAAAAAAAAGTTGTAATTTTGCGGCGAATTTGAGAAAAAGTGTAGATAGAAACCCGATGGTGAAGAAAACAACATCCGTAAAAGCAAAGCCTGCCGCAAAGGAAGAGGATAGCCATAGTTTGGCTTGGGAAGCCGGTAAGTTTTGTTTGGACTTGGCAAAATTAGTGTTTGCAGGAGTCATTCTCGTCGGATTGATGAGACAGGATATTGGATATGTGACACTAACGATAGTGGGAGTGGTTTTTATACTCATTTTTATCGGATTAGGTTTTTATTTAATGGCAAGCAAAAGTAATAAAAGATAGGAGGCATACTATGACTGTAATACATTTTTTGTTAATTTGGATGGTATTAGGTATAATTGCCTTTATCGCTTCCGCGATTTATTTCCATAAACGGGAAAAAGCGGAATAATGACCAACCGCTGGCTCCGACAGCGTAAAAAAGCGGAGACATAGTGATAAAAAGCGTCTTAGCGCTTTGTTTTGGCGAATAGGAATCTCGCAAATTCATATTTTTCATACCAAGACATTGCGACACAAAAGATGCTCATGGCATGTATATGCATGTACGCGTGTGCGCGTACCTTAATATGTATATATGCAGAAGTGGGCTCCAGTGTTGCTGTTTAGTATGAAAGGCAATGCGAGAGCCTCTATTCGCGGAACAGCAATAATGCAGTCCCGCTTTTTTAGTACATGCGTACGAAAATAGCGGAACACATTCAGAGGATCCGCTTTTTTGTTGCTATTAACTAATACACTAGAGCACTAGTACCACTAGAACAATAGAGACAATGCGTACGCATATATACATAGTACTCGCAGCCCTCCTGGCTTTTCCGCTCCAGACAAGGGCGGAGGATACGGTCGTATCGGATAACATCGAGGCGACGATGGATTCAATCGTTGTCGCTGAGGATAGCGTACCCGAGTGGTATGTACCGGCTGAGATACCTGCTGAACTGCGCGCACCTATGCGCGCGAACGCGGGTACATGCCTTACGGACTCGATTCTCACCTTCAACTCTGACTCGGTTCTCACGGAGACTACCATCTACGAATACGATGCAGCCAATCGTGCTATCCGCACCATCGTTTGGAAATACGATGTTACCGGCATCCTCAGTACTTCGTCCAAACAGGAATATGCCTACGACGCCAGCGGCACGCAGATCTATACAGGCACCTTCGCGTGGGATACCAACACCAACGATTGGCGAGGTACTGCCAAATCGGAGTTCGTCTATAACGAGGCACATAAGATGGAGTCGAATATCACCTATACTTGGGTAAACAATACTTGGCTACCTCAAACTGCTTATACATATGACTGGGATGCAGCCGGACATGAGACGGAATATACCACTTATGCCCGCGATGCTGCGGTCAATCATCTGGTACATTCCAAACAACGCCTGCGTACCTACGAGAATAACGCTATTACCGTAGAAATCAACTATACTGCATATTCCAACGGTGCCTGGTCTGCCGGCAACCGCAAGGATTACCAATACGATGCCAAGGGCAACCGAATAGATTATATATACTATTCATCCTATTCCAACGGCACGTGGGTTGGCTCTACGCACGAGAGATGGCTGTACAATGCTTCGAATAAGAAACTGCTGTACGAGAAAACCACTTGGAATTCCGGCGCTTGGACCAATACGTCCAAAGAGGTGTGGGAATATGAAGGTGCTAATAACACCCTTTATGAGAAGTATTCCGGTTCGGGCACGACTTGGAAGGGCTCGAAGAAGGAGACTTATACCTACAATTCCGCTAACAAGAAAACGGGCACCATATCCTATAAATGGACCAATGGTACGTGGGTCAATAATCAGTGGACAGTAAGCGACTATGATGCAGCCGGCAATGCGATAGAGAGTTGTAAGTACACGTGGAAAGACGGCAAATGGGAGGGAAATGGTACGCGTGTGGTTTGCGCATATGATAATGCCAAGAGAATGACGGACCAGGTTCTGCAATCTTGGTCTGCGACGGACTCTACGTGGGTAAACAGCACGCGCTATACAGCCGCCTATTCGGGTTCCATCATGGTTCAAGAGGCCTATTTCGCTTGGCTGAACGAAGCATGGGTCGGCACTTCGCGAAGCGACTACCATTATAATACCCTGGGTCAAAATGATACAACCAAGACCTACACCAATAACGGCACCGACTGGATTTATTCTGCCCGCACCGTCAATACCTACGACTCGCGTGGCAATACCATTCTTACCCACAATGCCTCTTGGAACGGCACGGCGTGGATTATGACATCCATGAACAGACAGGATCTCATCTATGATAATGCAAACCATCTGCTCCTCAATGCTACTTGGTCGTGCTCGGCAGACTCTGTTTGGGTAGGCTTGCAAAAGGATACGAATGCATATACAGCAGCCGGACAGACCTTGTTTATCGCTCGTTACACCTCTTGGTCGAATAATGACTGGGTTCCTTCGTATAAAGTGGAATACGCTTACGATGCTGCCAATCGGAAAACAGAGGAGAAACGCAGCAATTGGACCAATAATGACTGGGTCGGCTCGTTCTGGAATCAATGGGGCTATGATGCCAATGGTCGCCAAGTGATGTCTGCTAGTTATATCTGGTCGGGCGGAAGCTGGTTTGGAACCAATCGCTCTACGTCTGTCTGGGGCAATGATGGCAGAAAGATCAGTAGTATTTCTTACTCCTATTCGGGCGGAACATGGACTCCTACGTTCCAGCATTATTATACTTACGATGCTCAGGGGAGAGTCATCGATGAGGTTGCAGCACGCTATAGAAATGGCGTTTGGGAGGATGATACCCGATATATTCATGAATTTGATGCCAGAGGAACAACCGTTAAGAATAATCAGTACGGATGGACTGGAACCTATTGGCGGCCGATTTCTATTGTAGAAAGTGAATATGATGCAGTAGATAATAAGATTCGCAGAGAAATTAATGGTTCCTGGAATAGCGGAGTGGTGATTTCGTATGCTGATAATCATTATTTCTACTCCTGCGATGCACCTGCGAGCAATGGTAGCCAGCCGCGTACACCGACTGATATAGAGGAGATTGACGAAAATAACGCAAACTACGAAAACAACGAAAATAACGCGCAGCCTTTCGACTCGACGCAACCGACCTATAACCTCTCCGGACAGCGCATTGACCCCGCCGGCTACCACGGCATTGTCATCCAGGGAGGGAAGACATACCTCATCCTGTAGCGACGGAAGGGATCGGGGTCCCCAAAAATCTGCCGATTTTGGGGGGAGAGCGGAGGCCCGCATCGCCTGTCGAATTAGCAGAGCGGTTTCGACCTTTGCGATTGCGGAGACGAACGCGAGTAAAAGTGAAGATCAGGACAGGACCATCACGGGACCATGTACCGAGAAGAAGCCGAGAATCTTACTTTTAGAACAAAATACACCCACCCGCCGAGGGTAACAAAAAAATCGGCGAAATGGACTTTGAAATATTGTGTACTTATAGAAATGAGAGAAAATTGAAAGATTTTTGCTG
>CAMJDT010000013.1 GCA_946404495.1 uncultured Bacteroidales bacterium | reverse complement strand
TGCACAGAAGGACCTCGCCGGTGGCCAACCCACCTTGAAGGCCTACATCTGGGCGGACGAGCTCGACAAGTACGATCAAGCACACCAAGGCTGATCGCGTTCGGCTCCGAGGTCGCAAAGGTCGATACCGCTACGCTTAATCGACAGGCGAATCGGGCCTCCGCTCTCCCCAAAAACCTCACGTGAGCTTTTTGGGGACCCCGAGGTGGAATGATGAAAAATCGCAGGATTCACTGAAATTCTGCGATTTTTTTTGCGTATGTGAGAAAAAATTTGTACCTTTGCACGCTAAACACTGTAAAACCGATTGTGTATGAAACGATTACTTCCTTTTTTGCTGGTTGCACTGACAGCCTGTCATTCGACTAAGACCCCTGATCCGGAGCCGAATCCGGAGAACCTCGATTACGCCAACCGTACGGTCATCTACGAGTGCAACGAGCGACTCTTCGGTTCCTCGCAAGACTTCCAAGCCATCAAGGCCTACCTGCCGGTACTGGATGAGATGGGAGTGGATGTGCTGTGGCTGATGCCGATCTATCCCCGTGGCACGGTCAAGAGCGTAGGTTCGCCCTATTGCATCAAGGATTTCTGCGCCATTACGGGTCAGTTTGGTACGAAGGACGACCTGCATGCGCTCATAGACGATGCTCACAGCCGCGGGATGAGGGTCATACTGGACTGGGTAGCCAACCACACGGCCTGGGACCACGGCTGGGTAGCGCGTCATCCGGATTGGTACACCGAGGCGGAGACGGCCGACGAGCGCGGATGGAACGATGTGACCTTCCTCGACTACAGCGTGCAGGCGGTGCGCGACACGATGACAGACTGCATGCTCTATTGGGTACGCGAGTTCGGCATCGACGGCTTCCGCTGCGACTATGCGCACGGCGTGCCGGCTGACTTCTGGACGAGCGCTATCGAGAAAGTGCGCGCCGAGCGGGAGGGTGCACTCTTTATCGCCGAGACGAGCAAGGCCAACTACTATGAGTCCGGCTTTGACCTGCTCTACAGCTGGAACTACCTGGCTACGATTCAGGGACTCTATGCCGGCACGAAGCAGTTCAAGAACCTAAAAACTGCCTCCAAGGGCGAATACAACTCCACGCCCGAAGGCAAGGACCGCATGCGCTATATCACTACGCACGATGCCTCGGCCGAGAATGCACCCAAGGACTTCTATACCAACGCGGAGGGCGAGCTGTCGGCCTTCTGCCTGACGTCGTTCCTCGCCGGCGTGCCGATGATCTATTCCTCGCAGGAGATAGGGTATATGCAGAAGATCAATTTCTTTGAGAACAAGACGCTGTCTTTCTCGGCGACGAACAAGGTGACGCGTGCGCTGACGGCGATGATGAAGGCCTACAAGGCCTCCGCCCACCTGCGTACGGGTACTGAGACGACCGGCACCGTGGCGGACAACGTGGCGTATATCGAATACCAGACAGGGGACTCGGCGCTGATGGTGGTGTGCAACACCGTAAATCAGGAAACGACGATCCAATATCCCGAATCGTTCCGGGGCAAGACGGTGACCGATATGCTGACGGGCGAGACACTGACCTTAGGCGAGACGGCGACCATCGCAGCGTACGGATACGGCATTTATAAGCGGTAAGATGATTTTTTCTTCAAAATATTTGCATATATCAAAAAAAAGCAGTAATTTTGCAGCGTAATTGGAAAAGAAGGCAATACAAACAAAACGCAATAAAAAAAGTAACATTATGTTTATTCAAAACGTACATGCTCGCGAGATTTTGGACTCGCGCGGAAATCCTACCGTAGAGGTAGAAGTTGTTCTTGAAAGTGGTATTATGGGTCGCGCCAGCGTTCCGTCGGGCGCTTCGACCGGTGAGAACGAGGCCCTGGAGCTTCGTGACGGTGACAAGAGCCGTTATCTGGGTAAAGGTACGATGAAGGCTGTGAACAATGTGAACACCATCATTGCTCCGGAATTGATCGGTATGTCGGTATTGGATCAGCGTGCGATTGACTATCGCATGATCGGTCTGGACGGCACTCCCACCAAGTCGAAACTGGGTGCCAACGCTATCCTGGGTGTCAGCCTTGCTTGCGCACATGCAGCAGCTGCTTACCTCGAGATGCCGCTCTACCGCTACATCGGCGGTGCCAACGGTCACGTACTGCCCGTGCCGATGATGAACATCATCAACGGTGGTGCACACAGCGACGCTCCTATCGCCTTCCAGGAGTTCATGATTCGTCCCGTAGGCGCTCCCAGTGAGCGTGAGGCTATCCGTATGGGTGCGGAGGTATTCCATGCATTGGCTAAGCTGCTCAAGAAGCGCGGCCTGAGCACTGCTGTAGGTGACGAGGGTGGTTTCGCTCCCGCACTGAACGGTATCGAGGACGCTCTGGAGAGCATCATGCAGGCTATCCGTGACGCCGGCTACGAGCCCGGTCGCGACGTACGTATCGCTATGGACTGCGCTGCCAGCGAGTTTGCTACGCAGGAGAACGGCGAGTGGTACTACGACTATCGTCAGCTCAAGGACGGTAAGAAGAAAGATCCTAACGGCAAGAAACTGACTGCCGCTCAGCAGATTGACTACCTGGAGGAACTCATCACCAAGTACCCCATCGACTCGATCGAGGACGGTCTGGATGAGAACGACTGGGACAACTGGGTGAAGCTGACCGAGCGCATCGGCGGCCGCTGCCAACTCGTGGGTGACGACCTGTTCGTGACCAACGTGAAGTTCCTGGAGAAAGGTATCAAGATGGGTGCTGCCAACAGTATCCTCATCAAGGTGAACCAGATCGGTTCGCTCACCGAGACCCTCGACGCTATCGAGATGGCGCACCGTCACGGTTATACCACCGTTACTTCGCACCGTTCGGGTGAGACCGAGGACACCACGATCGCTGACATCGCTGTAGCTACCAACTCGGGTCAGATCAAGACCGGTTCGCTCAGCCGCACCGACCGTATGGCTAAGTACAACCAGCTCATCCGCATCGAGGAGCAACTCGGCGAGATGGCTCGCTACGGCTACGCGAAGCTCCGCTAATTGACAATTGAAAATTGACAATTGACATTTTGAAAGCGGGTTACTCATTCGAGTGACCCGCTTTTATTTCGTTATACCGGTATCCCGTTATACCGTTATACCGAGAATCCTTACTCGTAATTCTCGAAGAGAAAATCGTTGTAGGGATAGCGTTGGATGTGGATCATCTTGACGCGTTCGTAGAGGCGCTGCTTGAGGGCATCGATGTTGTCCTTGCGCTTGGCGGAGATGAAGATGCAGTCGTCTTGCAGCTTCGCCATCCAGGTGTGCTGGAGTTCCTCCAGCGAGATATTCTCCCGTCGGATAGGCGTCAGGTCGTCCTCCTCCTTAGGCGTATAGGTGAACGCGTCGATCTTATTGAATACGACGAGGGAGGGTTTGTCGTCCTGACAGATCTCGTGTATTGTGCGCTCCACGACCTCGTACTGTTCCTCGAAATTGGGATGCGAGATATCCACCACGTGTACCAGCAGGTCTGCCTCGCGCACTTCGTCCAGGGTCGATTTGAAGGACTCCACCAAGTGGTGCGGCAGTTTGCGGATGAAGCCGACGGTGTCGCTAAGGAGGAACGGCAGGTTGCTAATGGTCATCTTGCGTACGGTAGTGTCCAGCGTGGCGAAGAGTTTGTTCTCGGCAAAGACCTCCGACTTGCTTAGTAGGTTCATCAGCGTGCTCTTGCCCACGTTGGTATAGCCCACGAGCGCTACGCGTACCATCTTACCGCGGTTCTGGCGTTGGGTAGCCATCTGTCGGTCGATGCGCTTGAGTTCGTCGCGCAGCAGCGCGATACGCTGACCGATGATTCGTTTATCGGCCTCTATCTGCGTCTCACCGGTACCGCGGTTGGTGCCTCCACCGCCGCGCTGACGGTCCAAGTGCGTCCACATTCGGGTCAGTCGCGGCAGCATATACTGCAGATGCGCCAACTCCACCTGCGTCTTGGCGTACGAGGTCTGCGCACGGCGCAGGAAGATCTCCAGTATGAGGATCGTGCGGTCCATGACGCGTATTTCGGAGCGCTCCTTCTTATTGTCCCGCCAGTTCAGGTCGCGCTCGATGTTACGAATCTGACGCGGCGATAGTTCGTCGTCGAAGATGACGAGGTCGATGCGTTGCTCCTCGTCGTCCTGATGGTCGATGATATATTGGCGTATCTCCTGCAGCTTACCCGAACCGACATAGGTATTGGTGTCGGGACCCGGTACGCGCTGTACGAAACGCCGGTTGACCTGTATCTCGCGCGTGTCAGCCAGAAAGGCCAGTTCGTCGAGGTACTCTTTGGTTCGCTCTTCGTCTTGTTGGGGAGTGATGATTCCCACTAATATTGCTTTCTCCATTATCAAATAATCGTATCAATGTGCTTCCAGCCAGTTATGTCCGATGCCGCAGTCGGCGATGAGGGGAACGGAGAGATGTACGGCATTCTGCATCTCCTCCACCACGATTTGGCGCACCTCTTCAGCCTGCGAGGCGGGTACGTTGAAGTTCAACTCGTCGTGCACCTGCATGATCATCTCTGCATGTACCATTTGGTCATTTATCATTTGCCCGTTTAGTTTCTTTAATCGCCGATGAATGCTCACCATCGCCATCTTAATGATATCGGCGGCGGTGCCTTGGATCGGTGCGTTGACGGCGTTGCGCTCAGCAAAGGAGCGTACGACGCTGTTGCGCGAGAGGATATCCTGCAGGTAGCGTTTGCGGCCGAAGAGCGTCTCTACGTAGCCGTGTTCGCGGGCAAAGGTCTTCTGTTTCTCGATATACTCCACTACGCCCGGGAACGATGCAAAATATCCGTCGATGAGGGCTTTGGCCTCGGCGCGGGAGCAGTCGAGTTGCTGCGCCAAGCCGAAAGATGAGATACCGTATATGATACCGAAATTGGCGGTCTTGGCGCGCCGGCGTTGGTCTTTGGTGACCTCTTCTACGGGTATGCCGAATATCTTAGCCGCGGTTGCCGCGTGAATGTCCTGCCCCGAACGGAAAGCCTCCACCAGGTGCGGGTCGCGCGAGAAATGGGCCATCAGACGGAGCTCGATCTGCGAGTAGTCGGCCGAGAGGAAGAGGCAACCCGGGTCGGGGATGACGGCCTGACGGATGAGTCGTCCGCGCTCGGTGCGAACGGGCAGATTCTGCAGGTTAGGGTTGCTCGATGAGAGACGACCCGTAGCCGTGACGGTCTGATTGTAGGTGGTATGAATCTTGCCGGTAGCCGGATTGATGTACGAGGGTAGCGTCGCGATATAGGTGGAGATGAGTTTCTTGAGTTCGCGCTGGTCGAGGATCTTATTAACGATCGGATGACGGTCGCTGATGGCCTGCAGCACTTCCTCGGAGGTGGAGTATTTGCCGTTCTTGCCGCGTTTGGCCTTGTCGTCCAGGTGCAGCCGGTCGAAGAGGATATCGCCTACCTGCGCGGGGGAGTTGATGTTGAACTCTGTGCCGGCCAACGCGATGATCTCCGCCTCGAGGGTCTGCAGTTCGGCCGTGAGTTGCTCCTCCGCCTCATGCAACAGGTTGACATCGAATCGCACGCCGGCCTTCTCCATGTCGCGGAGCACCGGTACCAGAGGCAGCTCGACCTCCTGATACAGGTTCCACAGCGCCGGGTCGCGCTTGAGGGCATCCCAGTCGGGTTCCACCTCGGGGTTGAAGTGTACCTCAGGGTTCAAAAGGTATGCGCAGAGACGGTTTTCGATGGTGTCAAAATTCTTAGGTGATTGGTGATTGGTGATTGGTGATTGTTCTTTGCCCTCTTCGGGCACGATTATTTCTTCGTTTTGGGCGAAGAGGTCGAGTTGGGAGGGGTCGGCGGGTTTGGGTGCCTTGCGGGAGGGGGTAGCCGGCTTCGTCGGCAGGGCTTCGGGCAGGGACTTGAGCAGCGTATTGAACTCTAATCGGCGGTAGATATCGATGAGTGCCGCGTTGTTGCGGGGACGCAGCGTCAGCTCTTCGGCACGGAGCGTAACGGGTACGTCGGTACGGATCGTAGCGAGGAAACGGCTGAAGCGTATCTCCTCGGTCTGACTCTCCACCTTCTGACGCAGCGCACCTTTGAGTTCATCGGTGTGCGCGAGCAGGTTCTCTACCGAACCGAACTGTTGCAATAGGCTGACGGCGGTCTTCTCGCCTACGCCTTTGCAGCCGGGTATATTATCGCTTGCATCGCCCATGAGTGCCAAGAGGTCGATGACCTGATCGGTGGACGAGATGCCGTACTTGGCGCAAACCTCATTCGGACCCATCAGTTCGAATCCGCCGGTATGACGTGGGCGGAACATGTGGATACGATCGGTGACGAGTTGGCCGTAGTCCTTGTCGGGCGTTGCCATAAATACCTCAAAGCCTTCTTTTTCGGCCTGCCGGGCGAGGGTGCCGATGACATCGTCAGCCTCGAAGCCGTCCACCTCGTAGGTCTTTATATTCATCGCGCCGAGGATCGTCTGTATCTCCGGCACGGCGCGGCGGATATCCTCCGGTGTCTCTTCGCGTTGCGCCTTGTAGGCAGGGTATGCCTCGTGACGGAAGGTAGGTCCGTGGGGGTCGAAGGCTACCGCGAGGTGAGTAGGTTTGACGCGCTTCAAGAGGTCCTCCAGCGTCAGGATAAAACCGAAGATGGCGGAGGTGTTCTCCCCCTTGGAAGTCAGGCGCGGGGTGCGTACGAAGGCGTAGTACGCGCGAAAGATCATCGCATAAGCGTCAATGAGAAGTAGCTTGTTCATTTACCAATCAATAGGTTGAAGTCCGTGTTGCGATAAGTAGTTATTTGCCATAGAGAAGTGTCCGCAGCCGATGAAGCCTCGGTAGGCGCTAAGGGGGCTGGGGTGGGGAGCGGTGAGGACGAGATTGCGACGGCGGTCGATATACTGCCCCTTGCGTTGGGCATAACTGCCCCAGAGCATATAGACGATGTGTTCGCGCCGCTCGTTGAGCGCACGGATGGCCGCATCGGTGAGTTCCTCCCAGCCCTTATTCTGATGACTGCCGGCGCGGTGCGCCTCCACGGTGAGCGTGGCGTTGAGCAGCAGTACGCCCTGATTGGCCCAATGCTGCAGGTTGCCGGAGGAGGGAATCGGTTTGCCCAGGTCGCGGTTGAGCTCCTTATAGATATTCTCCAGCGAGGGTGGGATAGCGACTCCGTCGTTGACCGAGAAACAGAGTCCGTGCGCCTGATTGATTTCGTGGTAAGGGTCTTGTCCGATAATGACAACTCGCACCCTATCAAAAGGGCACGAGTCGAATGCATTGAAGATGAGCCTCGCCGGCGGATAGCAGGTGGTCGTCCGGTAGGCGTGACGGACAAAGGATGTGAGCAACTCGAAGTAAGGTTTGTCAAACTCGGGTTGCAATACCTCGCGCCATGTTTCGTCGATACGTACCTGCATCAGTCGATTATAAGCATCGCGTCACCGTAGTCTCCGAAGCGATATTTCTCCTTGACAGCTACCTTATAGGCGTGCATGACGTTCTCGTATCCGCCGAACGCAGCTACCATCATCAGTTGGCTGGACTGCGGCGCATAGAGGTTGGCAAAGAAGGCATTGGCAGCCGTGAAGTCGTAGGGCGGGAAGATGAACTTATTGGTCCATCCGTCGTAGGCCTTGATCTGGCCATCGGTGCCTACCACGTGCTCCAGTGCACGCATCACCTCCGTACCTACCGCGCACACTTTGGCTCCAGCCTCGTGCGCCTTAGCGACCTGGTCGGCCAGCTGCTGCGGGATAATGATCTGCTCGCTATCGACCTTATGCTTGGTCAGATCCTCTACATCGACGGCCTTGAAGTTACCCAACGCCATGTGAGAGGTGAGGAAGCCGTGCGATACGCCCTGTATCTCGAGGCGTTTGAGCAGCTGCTTGGAGAAATGCATACTCGATGCCGGCGCAGCTACCGCTCCGATCTTCGTCGCGAAAATGGTCTGATAGCGTTCCTCGTCGATCTCCTTGACGCAGGCATGGAGGTCCTCATCATCGGCGATATGGAACTCCTGCTTGAACTCTTCGAGCGTCTCCTCGTCCATCGGACGATGGATGTACTTAGGCAGCGGGGTGTGTCCCAGAGCGTAGAGATGCTTGATGAACTCGTCGTTGTTGTAGTCGGTCAAGAAGCGCAAGGTACGACCGCGCGAGGTGGTGTTGTCGATCACTTCGGCTACGATGGAGGGATCGTCGTCAAAGAAGAGTTTGTTGCCGATACGAATCTTACGTGCCGGATCCACCAGTACGTCCCAGTAACGCATCTCGTGGTTCAACTCGCGCAGCAGGAAGACCTCGATATTGGCCATCGTCTTCTCCTTCTTGGCATACATGCGAGCCGGGAAGACGCGCGTGTCGTTGAGGATAAAGAGGTCGCCCTCGCCGAACAAGGTGGTCATATCCTTGACGAGCATATGCTCGATCTTACCGGTGGTGCGGTGTACTACGATCAGACGTGCCTCGTCACGGTAGTGCAGAGGATACTGAGCGATGAGCTCATCCGGTACTTTAAATTTGAATTGACTTAGTTTCATTATCAATCAGTTGTGTAAATTGTTCAAAGTTCATGCAGTCTTCGATGCGTATGTCTCCTACGCGTGTGCGGCGGAGTGCGATGAGGTGTGCTCCGCTACGGAGGCGTTCGCCGATATCGCGTGCCAAAGCCCGTATATAGGTTCCCTTGGAGCAGGCGATGCGCAGCGTGAGTTGCATCTTGTCAGCGTCGAAGTTGAGTATCTCGATCTCATCGATGACCAGCAGTTTGGCTTTCAGTTCGGCCTCCTTGCCTTTGCGAGCCAACTCGTAAGCGCGTTTGCCGTCCACCTTGACGGCGGAGAACATAGGCGGCACTTGCCATTGTTCGCCAAGGAAGGTAGGGATGACCTCGTCGATGAGTTCCCGTGTGATATGCTCCGTCGGGTAGGTCGCATCGATGGGTTTCTCCAGGTCGTAACTCGGGGTGGTAGCCCCTAATTGCAGGGTCGCTACGTATTCCTTGGTGTGGTTCTGCAGTTGGTCGATGAGTTTGGTCTTGCGACCGGTGCAGACTACTACGACGCCCGTTGCCAGCGGGTCGAGCGTGCCGGTGTGGCCTACCTTCAGTTTCTTGACTCCCAGCCTATGGCATAGCAGCCAGCGTGTCTTACCCACTACATCGAAGCTGGTCCAACGGTAGGGCTTGTCGAATGCCAATATCTCTCCCTCAACAAAGTCCATAGATGATGGCAAACAGGCCTACGGCGAGGCAGTATACAGCAAAATAGACCAGACGTTGACGGCGCACGATGTCAATCATAAATCGGCAGGCAAAGCAGCCGGAGACGAAGGCGGCGACAAAACCGACCGTGAGCGGCAACCAACCTAAGGTGGAGCTCACTTCGCCCTTCACGAGATCCAACAGGCTCAGGAACGCTTCGCCTAAGATCGGAATCAGTACCATCAGGAAGGAGAACTGCGCTACGCTCTCTTTCTTGACGCCGCACAATAGCCCCGTTGCGATCGTGGTACCGCTGCGGCTCAGTCCGGGCAGCACGGCAACAGCCTGCGCACAGCCGATGATGAAGGCGTCACGCCAGGTCACCTCGTGCGTCGGACGGTTGAGGCGCTTCTGCAACCACTCGCTCAGGTACAGCAGTACGGCTGTCACGCAGAGGCATATGCCTACGAGCGTCAGTCCGTTGCCAAAGAACTCCTCCACCTCGTCCTTAAAGAACATACCGATAATGAAGACCGGTATCATACTCACGAGGATCTTGGCGACGTATCGTTTCTCCTCGTTCCAAGCCGTCGTAGTAAACGTGCCGCGGAAGAGTTGCGCTACTTCGCGCCAGAGGATGCAGAGCGTGGAGAGGACGGTAGCCGTGTGGACGACGATGGCAAAGAGCAGATTCTCCTCACCGGCCGTACCGAGCAGCGCCTGCCCGATCTCCAGGTGTCCCGAAGACGAGACCGGCAGGAACTCCGTCAGTCCCTGCACGATGCCTAATATCAGTGCTTCCCACCAACTCATTTATTCATCCTCTCTTCTTCTGACTCTTTCTTCTCGCGCGGACGCCAAAGCACGGCGACAATCATCAGCACAAAGCCCAATAACGAAATCATCGGACCTACCGTGATACGACGGGTGGAGAAGATGTCGGGATTATACTCGGTTGCCCCGCTCGGTTCGCCGGCCATCAGCACGAAGCCGAGGATGATGATGACGAACGAAACGGCAATATAGAGTGCGTTTTGTTTGGGTAAATTATATCTCATACATTTTGTCAATTTTCATACGAACATAGCGGTCAGTAGCAAAGAGCGATGCCAGGAAGGCGATGAGCATGCCTCCGACCAAGATGGTCACGGCTACAAACGTGATATTCTGCCATGTATAGGGGAAGAGCACGAGACCCATCCGAGCGTGGCAGTAATATACTGCGCCGGCCAGTGCGATGAGGGCCAATATGCCGGCCTCAAATCCCATCCGGACATTGCGGCGGATGAAGGGAGCACGAATCACCCACGGCGTAGCTCCCACCAGGCGCATCGTATTTATGAGGAAGCGCTTGGAGTAGATATGCAGACGGATCGTGTTGACGATCAGCACCAGCGACATGAGCAGTAGTGCAATCGCTACCACGGCCAGCACCAACGACACCTCATTGACACCGCGATCGAGGATACGTACCACGTCCTGCTGGTAGATCACTTCGTCCACATACGGCAGCGACTTAATCGAGGCTTCGATCATAGCGACGCTGTCGGGCTGTGCATACGTAGCATCCAGGTATACCTCAAAGGCATCCGTCAGGGGGTTGTAGCCTAAGAAGGCAGAGGGGTCTTCGCCCAGTTGCTCAATATGTTCCCTGAGCGCCTGCTCCTTGGTGATGAGTTTGTAGTCATGGCAGTAGGGAGCAGCGTCCATCATCGTGGCGAATCGAGCCAGCGAGGTGCTGTCTGCCTCCTCCGTCAGCACGACCGTAAGGGCCAAATTTTCTTTAACGCGCGTAATGAGATTGCGTGCGCTGAGCAGTACGATACACTCCAGTCCTACCAAGAAGAGCACCAAGGCCACACTAATGGTCGTGGTGAGGTACATATTGAAAAAACGATGCTTTTTCACAGTAGTATTGCTCTTTAACTGATGTTAGTTGTATGTTTCGAAAATAAAGGCAGGTCTTGATGGCCTGCCTTTATGTTTTCTAAACGATTAGTATTCCCACAGGTCTTGCTCGAAGGTAAGGAGTGAGGTTGCAATCTTGTCTTGCTCTTTCGCTATCTCATCCTCCTTAATTGCGTAGTCTAGAATCATTCTATCGTACATATTACTTTCTGCCGCAATATAAGACGAGTAGAGACGCTTCTGGAAGAATTCTTCGTAGGTTACACGTTTCGATTCGTTGTTAGTCGGAATCAAATATTGCTGAGCTAAGTATGGACGCAAATCATCGAATGCTATCCAAAACATAATGGATTGGATAAATGCTAAACGATATTCTTCCGGACTTTCAGGCTCTGTGACCTCAATAGCATCAGCATATAAGGGTGCAATTCCTATGATTTTAGAATATAGGCGCGAGGTGTGCTTGTCAAAGAAAACAACTTCTTGTATTAAGTACTTAAGTTGATTCCTAACAAGAAACTCAAAGTTCTTATAATTTGCGTATAATTCGGTATCTACAGATGTATCTTTAGCTAAGATAACCATTGCTTCCGATTGAGTAATATCACGATAAGCCTGATATGCCTCAACTTGTTGCACGCTAGGAGCCGCTATCTGATTTTCGGATACTTGGAAACTAACAGGTATCTCTTTGTTCGTTAATCTAAATTCATCTGAATAATCCGGATTAATTTTCTCAATATTTGGATGTCTATAAATAGGCATTCCTGCTATTACAGCATTAGCAATTACATTGAGTAAATTATGATACCGTTCATTATCAGTACGCACAGGGAAATATAATTGATAATTTTGCTTGAAGCGCATATCAATTACACGATAAATCACGCGATCCCAAACGATGTCATCAGATCGGTGGAAAATGGTAACAAGTGTGTCTGCATTATCCGCCAATTCTTGAGTCTCCATCCGCAGGTTTCCCTTGGCATCGAAGAACGATTTGGGCAGTTGTTGTGCAAATGTAGTTATTGTAAATAACAATACACAAAGCACAAGACTAAAACGTTTCATATCCATATCATGACTATTTATTACAATTCAATATAGAAGTCCTTTACAAAGCCTTCTTCGCCACCTTTGGCAGGGCGGAATTTAACAGCTTGGAACTTGATAGGAGTTCCTGATTTCAGTTTCTTAATCTGATTAATTTGGTCTTTAGAGAACTTGTTACCATTTGAGTCTTTAACTTGACCATTAATCTTTGTTTGGAAACTTACTACTACGTAGTCAATCTTTAACAGAACTTCGGGAGGATATGCCGCCGCAATCGTTGTCCTATCAGAGGTCAAGGTTGCTGCAACAACTTTACCTGTAAGCAACTCGCCTCCGTAATTGATAAAGCCTTCCGGAATCTGCAATCTCTTAACATCGTATTCTGTCGTTCCCATTGTTACGTATTTGCCGTCACCAGCTACGTTAGCTTGTACAATAATTTTGACTTTGCTTCCGACACCAACGGTAGGACGAACTTCAATATTACCACGTTTATCGTCCTTTAAAGTACCTCCTTCTACGATGATTTTCAATTTATCAGACGATATACCAGGTACTGATACCGAGTATTTATTGTCATAGCTAGCGTAAATTACGTTCAAATCTTTGTTCGAGATAGATACTGAAGGCTCACCGACAGTATAACTATGCTCAAAAGGAACTTCTTTTACTGTACCTTCATTATCAAGGAAGGTCAGATAACCTTTGATAGTCTTCGGACCCGGAGCTGTCGCAGCAACTTCATAAATTCCATCAGGACCAAGTTTAGTTCCTTCTACAAAGATGTCAGGCGTTTTAGTTGAGTCTACAGCCGCTAAAATAATCTTAGCGCGATATCGACCACCACGCATCACATAGTCCGAGGGATCGGGAATCACGTGTGCCTCAAACTTGTTCACACGCAGGTCGGCTGCGTCAGTACGGTCGAAGAGGTATTTTAGAACTTGCCCTTCGCAGGCGCGGATATCGTTCTGGATCTTGGTCAACAGCGTGATAGATGCGCAGATGGGGACTTCGTCAAAGGTAGCGTGAGTCCACTCCTCGTCCTTGTGGTCGTTCTTATTATAGATATCGGCCGTCGAGAAGAGGCTGGAGAGCTGACCTTCGAGTTGCGGGTCGTGCTCACGCACGAGGCTACACATGAACTCGCGGTAGTTACCAATCGCCTCCTTGAGGTGTTCACCGTTGGGACGACCGTCTTCAGCTACCTCAATAAAGGTGTACTGACCCGTTACGTCCTTATTATCCTTGTTGGTGATATCGCGGGTGGGGTCACCGTTGGGGTCCGAGTTCGTACGCTCATCTACCATGCTTGGACCGTCGGCCAATTTCACGATACCTACCTTGAAGTCCTGGATGTAGTTGTACAGCGAGTCGGATTTACGACGCAGTTCGCCGGCCTTGGCATACATCTCACGGGTCTTCTCGGGGTTCTCCTCGTTGGCCTGCTTGAATTCGAAATACAGTTTCTGGTTGCGGCCATAGGTTGCATCAATACTGGAATGCAAGCTCGAGTCCACACGTGTGAAACCGTCCAAGATGTCCTTACTTACGTTCAATGCCAACATAGCCGTAAGCACCAGGTACATCATACCAATCATCTTTTGTCTCGGGGTTTCCGGACAGTTTTTTGCTCCTCCCATTGCTTGTTGTTAACTTTTTTGGTTTAACTCAATTGGTTCGAAGGATAGACGCTAAGGCCGCTTAGGCCAGAGCGTTGAGCATATTTCCGTATACCTTGTTGAGGTCAGCGATCTGAGCGGCCAGTTTCTTGGCACCGGCTTCGTACTCAGTGCTGCTCTTCATTGCCTCGGCAGTCGATGCAGCCATCTTCTGCAGTGCATCTACTTGCGACTGGATAGCATTGAGTTGGAGCTCATATACAGAAGTCATGCTAGCCACCTTACCGTTGATAGCAGCGATGTTCTCCGAATAGCTGCGAGTATTCGAAGCAGCACCTTGCATGTCGTTGACGATCGTGGTATAACTCTCTGCCAGTTGCTCGTTCTTCTGTCCGAGTTGCTCTGCCGATACGGCGAACTTACCGGCGGCTGTAGCTGCTATATCCATTTGTTCGCCCAGTTTGGTAGAGGAAGCTGCTACCTTGCCCAGATCAGCGAGTTGACCTGCTGTTTTGGAGAGGGTCGAGATACCGTTACGCAGTGCTGTCATGTCGCCTTCCGCAAGTTCGGGAGCGGAACCTACGTTCACATTGTTGTTGGCAGGCTGAGCGGTAGTGTTCATCTGTGTCTCAGTCTTTGTTCCGTCGGGGTTCTCAACGCCGGCACCCAGAAGGGTAGGACGGGGCAGTGTCTCGAGGTGTTTGAGGTACTCGGGTTCGGTACCATAGCCCATCAATTGCGGGAAGACGTGCTCCCAGTGGAAATCTACGTGAGGTTTGTCCAAGCAACCGATGATGAAAAGGAATGCCTCGGTAAACATACCGATCATCAGCACGGTACTTGCTCCGGGCCAGTGCAGAATCTTAAACAAGGCACCGACGATAACGACGGACGCACCGATAGAGTAAATCATACCTACCGCTTTCTTACCAGAGTAAGAATCATACCAGTGCATAAATTTTGCACCAAAGCCCATTTTTTTCTCAGCAGCTTCTGCAGCAACTTTCTCTTTTGCCATATGATTAGATTTTTTTTAGTTAATATTCTGTTTTTGATTGTGTTATCTATTAATCTCCGATGAAGGAGCGTACGCAGCGGAAGCCGATATAGGTACGGCTCTCGTACTGGTACTCGTAGGTGCGGGCACCGCACTGCATATAGGCGCTGATGTCCTTCCAGCTACCACCCTTAACGATCTTACGTTTCAACACATCGGGGTCGTCCTTACGAGCCATGTATTGGAAGTCGGGGTTAATGTCGCTGACGTAAGTGTTGGCAGCGGGATTATAGGCCGACGAGGTCCACTCGGCTACGTTACCTGCCATGTCAAACAGTCCGAAGTCATTGGGCTGGAACTGCGCTACACGCATCGTCATCACACCGGTATCATCGCTATAGGCGCCACGATAGGGCTTGAAGTTGGCGAGGAAGCATCCCTTGGCATCGCGGGCATAGTTGCCGCCCCAAGGATACATCGCCATCTTACGTCCGCCACGTGCTGCATACTCCCACTCCGCCTCTGTCGGCAGACGATAGATATGTACCGGAGCCGACATGTGGGTCTCCAGGTAGTGGGTACGCCAGTGACAGAAAGCGTGAGCCTGCTCCCAGGTGATACCTACGACGGGGTACTCCGAATAGCCCGGGAAAGCAAAGTAACCACGTTGCATCGGGTCGTTGTAGGCATACTGGAAGTCGCGAATCCAAACCATCGTGTCGGGATAGACACTGATGATCTTGTTGGTACGCAAGTCTTTCGGCTCCTTGAGCGGACGCTCGATGGTGGAGTCGCGGATATAACCCTCTTCGTCAATCCAGAATGTATCCACACGAGCCATGGCTCCGGGAGGATACATACCCTTAGCTACATCGAACTTGTTCTCATACTTAACGGCCTGATCCAGGTTGTCGTACGAGTAGTTGTAGTGCAGCTTGATGGTCTTGAGGGCTCCGTCGCTGTAGAGCAGGTCAGACAGAGCGTCTTTGACCTCGTCATCGTCGGAGTCCCAAGGCACTTTCTTCTTCCAGTTGATGGTGAAGTTTTCCTCGTCAAACTCGCCGTTACGCGGGACTACGGCGTAGTCTTGCATGTCGGCACGAATGAGCAACGTGAAAGCGATCGAGTCGCGTACCCAATAGACGAACTGCTTGTACTCGTTGTTGGTCACCTCTGTTTCATCCATCCAGAAAGCATTCACGGTACGCATACCGATATTGTCGGGCTGGTTGAACACCGCCGACTGTGCGTTTTCACCCATCATGAATGATCCCTTCTTGATATAGACCATTCCGTAAGGGTTAGCTTCCTTGAAATTTCCCGGTTTGCGTACTCCGACCAGTTCTCCGGCAGGACCGTTGCATGATGCCAAGATGGCAGTCAGCAACAAGACGGGAATGAATTTTGTGATTTTCATATTGTACAGTATGTTTTATATCCTTGTTTTTGTTTTCTTTCTATGTTGTTCATCAGAGGTATCTGATGCTCTTGTATCGGTTTGTACGCCGGGGCTTGAGTATGTCGAAGCCGTAGGCGAGAAACAGTTCGTGTGAGCCGAAGCTCTCGAGTATCAGCCGGTTGGCCGGCAGTTCGTAGGTATAACCGAGCGTCAGTCCGCTGATGATATCTACGCTGGCGAGGATGTTGACACTACCTGCGATGCGGTATCCGAGTCCGAACCGGTAGCGGTCTCTTACTTCCGCCAGAAGGGTGAGGTTGACATCCCAGTTCCTAAAGTCCGTCATGACCATCATGCTGGGGTGCAGCATCCAGTTGCGGTTGGAGCGGAAACGGTAGTGATATCCGCCGGCCATATAGAGCGTACCGACGAGCCGAAGCTCGCTCTTGTCGCTCCATTGGAGGCGAGGTTGCGTCACGTGGCTGTAACTAAGCGATGCCCACCAGGTAGGCGCAGTGTAGTACACGCCCAGTGACATATCAAAACCCATTCCCGAGGCTCCCTTGCCGCTTGAGCCGCTTCCCGTACTGCGGGGAATGGCTTCGTCCACCTCAGAGAAGTAGTTTCCTTCGGAAGCCACGCTGGCAATCTCCGCCAGGTTGATACTGTCCGCCTGGAAGGCTACGTTCACAAATCCGAGGTCGATACCGGCACTCAAATAGCCTTTGCCTATCTTATGACGATACGCGTATTGGACATGAAAAGCCTGATTGCTAAAAAGTCCATACATATCGTTCAAAAACCTGACACCTGCTGCGTGCTTCGTCTTTCCGATCAGGAAGGGGGACGAGAATGTCACGTACGTTGTCATCGGGGCGTTTTTGATGCCGGTGAACTGCATGCGGTGCATACCCGCTACGCGCATCAAATCGCCCTCGCCCGCCGCTGCGGGGTTGTAGGCAGTCTGTATATACATATATTGTCCGATCTGCGGATCCGTCTGTGCCCGCAACAGCGGGACGCAAGCGATCGCCAACATCAATAGGGCAACATATCTTTTCACCTTAATATTCCTCTTCGTCGAAGAAGAAGTCGTCCTTGGTAGGATAGTCGGGCCAAATGTCCTCGATGCTCTCATATACTTCGTCTTCGTCTTCAATCTCCTGTAAGTTTTCGATCACCTCCATCGGCGCACCTGTACGGTTGGCGTAGTCCAACAATTCGTCCTTGGTAGCGGGCCAGGGGGCATCTTCAATTTTCGAAGCAAGTTCCAGTGTCCAATACATAGTTCCTTTGCTTATTTTTTTATTCTTTTTACACCTTCAATTCGACATAGTAGCGACGACGCAAAATGCACCCTTCGAGTGCCATTATATCGAATTAGCGTGCAAAAATACAAAAAAGTTTTCGTTTATGCAAGATTTTTCTCATTTTTTCCACAAAAAAAGTGTAATTTTATCATTTTTTGCCATTTTTTCGGCTAAGACGAACCAAAAATCGCTCAAACGGTTGACAAATTGCATCAAAACGGCCTCATCCTGACTTGGGGTGGAGGAGGGTAAATTTTGGGTCATTTTTTGGTCTTGGAGGGCGACCATGATTCGCTCCAGTCTTCGGGTCACCGTTCGGCAGATATGACAGAGCGAAATGCGTCGATTTCCACCCGGCAGGATGAACCCGCGCATCGGTTCGAGGTCGGCCTGCATTTCATCCATCGATTGCTCGAGACGGGTGACATCGTCGGCGGTGATCCATTCGCCGTCTGCTCCGGCGAGGCAGGCACCGAGGTTGAAGAGTTTGTTCTGGATGAACTGCAACTCATCGTCATTGGGCATATTTTCACTTCTAAGGAGTCCGACAAAAGAGTTGAGTTCGTCGGCAGTGCCGTAGGCCTCCAGTCGGAGGTCGGTCTTGGAGACGCGTTCGCCGGTAGCGAGTGCTGTCGTGCCGCGGTCGCCTGTTCGCGTGTAGATTCTCATATGCGTAGTGTATAATGTTTCGGTAAATAATCAGGGTCAAAGAACAGGACTCCCAACTCGAGTAAGTCCATAGATGAGGTCACCTCCTTGCGCCGGCGTATTTCATTCCAGGCTCGGTTCATGTCGGGCGACCAGTGTATATCGTCGACGACGATAATGGTCTTGCGATGAACCAGCGGTTGGAGCTGTTCGTAGTAACGCAGAGTAGCTTCGTAAGTATGATTGGCGTCGAGGAAGATGAGGTCTGCCCTCGCGCGCGTATTATTATATAAGGTGCCTTTGACGAAACGGGGTAATGTCTCGTCAATGTTACCTATGATGCATTCGATATTCTGTAGCGATAGTTTTTTCCAGTTCATACGCGCTATGTCCGCTATTTCGCTTGCGCCCTCGAAGGTGACGACCCTGCTTCTGGAGTCTGAGGCGGCGAGATAGGCTGTCGTGAGGCCGAGCGAGGTGCCGAGTTCGATTAGTAGCGGCGTACGGTCGCCTTCCTCGCGGCGAACCTCCTCGGCGAGGTAGAGCGCCATGCGAAAGAGAAGCTGCGATTCTTTGGGCGTACCTAAACTGCGGCGGGCTATGTCGCATAAAAGGCGTGTGCCGGAGGAGCCGGTGCCGTAGTCCTCCACCCGGATCGGTTTGGGCGCATGCAGCATAGCCTCGCGGCGTTGCTCAATAGGGGCAAAGCAGTAGTAGGCATTACGATCGTAGAAGAGGAAGCGAACGAGATAGAAGAGATAGGGCGAGTGGATGCCTTCTCCACCTGTATTCCAGGCTGTAAGGCGATGACGTATATGCGCCCAAATGCGGTAAAATATGATTCGCAGGTGCTTCATGGTTTCGTTTGCGGCTGCAAAGATACAAAATTTTTTTGATATATCCAAATAAAATGCAATGAAAAATTTAAAATTAAGAATTAATTCTCTTCTTTTGCGTATCCATTTTGGTTTGCGAGAGATAAAAAGAGAGTGTGCCGTTACTGACACACTCTCCTTTTTGGGCAGAACAGCTGCGCCGCGTGGGCGCACTGTTCTGTATGTAGCAAGCCTTACTTGCGAGGATCTACGGTCATACGTCCGGTAGCATCGTACCACTGATTGTCGCGGATGATGTAGAGGTTACCGTTGAGGATCACCTTCACAGCGTCGTTGACAGTATTGATGGTCTCTATAGCGGTGCCGGGATCTACACCGGATACCTCTTTGTAGAGTTGCGGCAGAGCAAACTGAGTGTTGCCGGTCTTGTCTACGTAGAAGCGGTAAACGGGGTTACCATTGTTGGCGTTGCAGTAGAGGTAATACGAACCAGTCTTACCAGCTACTTCACCACTAATCTGGATACCGTTTTCAGTGTATTCGATAACCATAGCTTCGGCTTCTGCTGCCTGAGCGCAACCATTGTGAGCTCTCTTCAGATAGTTACCATTGGAGAGAAGGATAGAGTATCCATCGATGCCCATAGCTTCTATCGTTACGAAGCAGGTGTCAGCCGTCGTAATCTTGTTGTCCTCGGTAATGGTCAGTACGTCGCTGGTAGCGATGAGATCCTTATTCTGAGAACCACCTACAATCGAGTGAGCCTTGTTGTCAGCGAAGACGATGAGGTAGTTACCAGACCAGTCTGCGAGTTGCGTCGTAACAAGTTCGAAGGTGCGACCTTGTACAGGCGGAACTACAGCGGTAACGGTGAGGATGTAGATCTCCTTCACACCACCCATAGCCGAGCGAACGGTGTCGGTGTAAACACCAACCTCGGTGATCTCCTGACCACGCCAGTTGATGGTGTCGCCCTCAGCGAGTTCTTCGTTCTCGTTGAAGGTAGTAGCCTCAAGTATCTGGTTGAAGGTAACGAGCCAGACACTGTCGCAGCCGTGCGACGATACCTCTTCGAAGCCGTAGGCCTCTTCATCGCCGAGTTGAACATAGAAATCATAGAAGCGGTCTACATAGTGGTCACCTACGTAAGCGGTCTCGATGAGCTCCTCGTGGTTGATCGACTCATAGACGGTAGTAAACGTCTTGGTATAGATCTGCAGCGAGGTCTCCGTAGCGGGCGCGTATTCCTCGGTAGTGAAGGTACCAATCTCCTCCTCCGGATCGGTTTGGCATGCATCGACGGTATCGACGTTAACGATAGCGCGGTCGAGGCTGATGTTACCGAAGTGGAAGTAGTTGTCGGCGTTAGATGTCGTCGATTCACCGTAGAAGGCGATGCGGATGTTCTTGCCGGCATACTTGCTCATATCTACATAGTAGGTCTCACCGTTTTCGGGGATCTCATTGTAGATGAAGTCAGCGGTCGTGTCGTTGCTCCAAACGGTAGCGTTCTCAGCGCTCCAAACGGGAGTCTCAGTCATCTCTTGTACGATGATCATGAACTTATCGTCCACACCGTTGTTGCGGTTGGCGCGATTGGTAGCCGTCTGACTATACGGAGTCAGACCCAGGTCTACGCGGAGCAGATAGCCTTCGCCCTCATTAGCAGCGGGAACTTCCATAGTGGGAGTTACTACCCAATACTTCGAACCCGTACCGTAGATGTTAGCACGGAAGTGGTATGCATCGATGACGGTATCCGGAGCGATGATAGACCAACCAAAAGTAGACGTTGTCGGGTTCGTGCCTGCGAATGCATCACTTGCCAGACCTGTTAGACGCGACCAGTCAGCCGGAACGGAAGTCGAAGTGAATACAGGTTCGAACGGAACGCCCGGAGCGGTCTTGAAGGTAGCAGCTGCGCCGAAGCGGCTGTTCATATCACTGCAGTTCGAACGAACAGCAAAGCTGTAGTTCGTGTAAGGCAGCAGATTGCTGATTACCGCGAAGGTGTCGATAGCGTCAGCGGTCTCATAGGTGCTGGGATCAGCCGGGTTGAACGTTGCTGTCGGGCCATAGATAGCGGTGTAGTCATTTACGTCGCGCTCGTCGGTCCAAGCAATCGTAGCCGTAGTAGCGGTGATGTTCGATGCAACCAGTGCCGTGGGCGGGAAGCAGGTAGCGACGGTACGGAAGGTAGCCACACGCCAGCTGTCAGCGCCTGTGCAGACGGGTTGTACGTAGATCCAGTAGTCTTGATCCACCATGAGGTTGCTCATCGCATAGGTCATGACGTTAACGGTTGCATAGCCTGCGATGGAAGCGGGATCCTCCACTTGAGTGGGTGATACGAATACATTCCACGAGGTCTCCTGACCAACGGGCTCCCAGGTAGCGGTAGCCGAGGTAGCGGTGATGTCGCCAACAGTCAGAGCCTTTACATCCGGGCAAGTCTTCGGTTCGAAGCAGAACTGGATGTTCGGACGAGTCGTGCTACGTGAGCCAGACGATACGGCCGACAGATTATCGATGTCGATCGGAGTGTTATCACGATAGCGATAGATCGTGCGATAGTCGGGCGAAGTGCTGGTACCACGTGTGCCCCAACCGTTGGATGAACCATCCGTCGAGTTGCTCAGCATACCGATAACGATATTGCTTGTACCGTCCCAAACGAACGGAGTCTCAAATGTGTACTCACGCCAGCCGGCTTCGTAACTCAGCAATGTCGGTCCGTAAACAAGTGTCAGGTCACCAATGAAGTCAGCTGCGTTTGCACCGGTGTAGGATGTTTGCTGCGTTGTGCCGATATATACGGACTGCGTCTTTTCGTAGGTCGAAGACGTGCCGCTATAGTCGAATGCTACCGAGTTGATTGTACCTGCACCGTAACCCAAGGCAGCGAGTTCCTCAGCCGTATAGATGTGCTGCGAATACGTGTTACCATAGGAAGTGTAGAGCAGATAAGCAGCAGAGGTGCCGGTACCAACAGTAGCGCAGTTGCCGGGTTGAGTGCCGGTGGTGAAGGAAACGGTAGCGATCGCGCTCTCAGAGGTCTCCGAACAGAGAGCCTTCACGTATACGGTGTAAGCGGTCTCCGGGGTGAGGGCGATGAACATATGCTGCGTTTCGGTAACTACGATAGCATTCTCTTCGTCACCTACAAATCCGATTTCCCAAGCGGTCTCGGTAGCAAACGGAGCCTTGTTCCAGGTGATCAGAGCGAGGTTGTGCTCAACGCGAGCAGCCTCGAGATTCACTACAGCTTGGCAAGCTACGGGAGTCTTGATCGAATC
Source organism: uncultured Bacteroidales bacterium (assembly GCA_946404495.1). Lineage (GTDB taxonomy): Bacteria > Bacteroidota > Bacteroidia > Bacteroidales > Paludibacteraceae > Colicola. The sequence goes on along the minus strand of CAMJDT010000013.1, from coordinate 23,887 downwards.
GAAGATGTATGTCGAGGTCGATGCGCCGCAAGCAGAAGCTACGTAGAAGTAGTACAACTGATCGTTCAGCAGCTCATCCAGTACGATTACATTCGTGTCAACCAGTACGGGCGTAGCCGCAGCAATGCCGGCAGCGTCGAGTTCGCTGGTCGAGAGGATGTAACGGAACGAGAGAGCCTGCTCCTCGTAAGCGGTGTTCCAAGAAGCACGGAAGGCGTTGGTAGCCGTCAGCGAGAGTGCAAGACCGTTCAGGGTCGGACAGTTGTCGTTCGTGGTGAAGCTAATGCCTACCCAGTTGGAGCTGCCTTCATTGTGACCTTCGGCTGCGCAGATAGCGCGAACATATACGTAGTACGTAGTGTTAGCCACGAGGTCGTTGTACTCAATCGAGTTTTGATCCGGAGCCAGCACGGTAGCCGTTACTTCGCTGAAGTCCTCGATCTCGGTGAGCGAACGAACTACTTCGTATGCACTCAGGTAGTCAGCATCAGCTGCGGTCCAAGAGATGCGAGCCTCGGTGGTACCCTCGTTGAGCAGTTCCGAAGTCATCTCGGTAACAGTCGGGCACGGATTAATGGCGTAGCATTGACCGAAGCGCACATTGTGACGCTTGCCATCTATAGCCTTCGTATTGAAGGTGGAATAAGCCTGCGTGTCGTCGATGCTCGAATCCTTGCGGATGTAGAAGTGGTGGGTAGCATCCGTAGTATTGGTGTAGTATGCCTTAGCAGTTCCTCCACCGGAACCACCGTAGTTGGATTCAACCAGTACCATCAGATTGCCACCGGTGTATGCGAACGGAGCATTGAAATCGAAGGTGTTCCAGCCGGTAGTCAAAGCAACGGTATTGTCGTATACCAAGGTAGCGTCTGCGATGATTTCGTTCCAAACCAAGGTGGTCTCAAATTCGGTAGCTTCCGTATTCTTGACGTAGATCTTAGCAGGAATAGTAGCTGCAGAGTAGTAGTTCCAAGCGATCGAACCGATATTGCCGGCGGTCAGTCCGTCAGCGGGCGTATAGATATAACCATTACGCTCGTAACCATAGTAACCGCACATAGGTCCGTAGTCGTTCGAAGTACCATCGCCGATCTCAAGGATGTTGTCGCAAAGAGTCAGACCCTTGGTGGTAGCGGAAGTGCTAACCCAAGCGGATACATCACCTTCGCCGCAGTTCGCGCGCACGTAGATATAATAGGTAGTCTCGCGATCCAGACCGGTGATCTTGTAGGTCGGGGTAGCCACGGTGACCTTATCGGCAGCTTCGAGAGCAGCATTGTCGAGTTCGGTAGTGCTGTACACGAGGTCGTTGGTGCCGAGCTCAAGACCGGCCTTCGGGAAGAGGGTCACGGTGATGTTACGACGCTCTACGTTGGTAGCCTCTACCTTTGCCAACGGTTGGCAAGTCGGGGTACGAACGATCGAGATGTCGTCCACATAGATGTGACCGTAACGATAACCGCTCGCGGTCGGATCCACGGTGGTCAGCAGTGCCAGACGAGTACCGGTTCCGGCGTACGATCCGAGAATTACTTCGAAGGGCAGTTCAGCATAGGTGTCAGCCGTAACTTCTACATCTTGTACCAGTTCGAAGGTCGAGATGTCATTAGGATCGGTAACTACACCTACGAAGAGATGCTTGTAGTAGGAAGAACCCGTAGAAGAGCTGCGAGCATAGAACTTCAGCGTGTAGCCGGTCAGACCCGGAGTACCGTAGTCCATAGCGGGCAGGATAGCATAAGCACTATCGGCATTAACACTACCGCTTACGTATGCATTGATATGCAGACCCTTATCACCGGTACGCTTGTAGGTGGTACCTACAGAAGGAATGTAAGAAGTGCTGGTGCTCTGTGCATTACCAACAGTCCAGCAGTATAATCCGTCACCCTCGAAACCTTCTTCGTAAGTGGCTGCAGCATAGATGCCGCAAGCGGTACGGAAGTTAACAGCCGTGCTCCAGTCACTGATATTCTCGCCACAAGCGGCAGCCACTTCTGCGGTATAAGCCGTATTGGCCTGCAGACCGTTCAGTACGAACGTGTTTGTGGTAGCATCAACAACCGTCCAGTCTTCATCACCGGCAGCCATATAGCGTACCTTCCATGCTGTCTCACTACCACCGGCAAGCCAGCTGAGTGAAGCGGAATTCATAGTAATCGTACTGTCAGCAACAGTCAGAGCAGTCGGTTTCACGCAAGACGGAATCTCGCGAACCATGAGATTGTCGAAATAGGTAGACGATCCATATTTGCTCTCACCACGAACGATGATTCTTACATTGCCGCTGCAGGGGATGGCTAAATTATAGGTGTACCAACCAGAAGCCGTTTCGACAGGAATGACAACGGTCTCGGCTACCATGTAGGCCTGCGTGTAGTTTCTGGAGATGAATGCCAACTCAAAGGTATCGGTACCATTGAGAGCCAGAATGCGGAGACCTTCTTCGGGATAACTGCTACCCGTAGCGTTACGATATTCCGAAATGATGAACTCATATGCATTGGCAGCAGGTATGTTCATCTCCGGCAAACTCAGGTCAGTAATCGTACCCGAATACATGTCAGGCAGTTGACCTAAATGGGTGGAATTGCCGGATGAAGAGTTGGTTGTTACCTTGAACAATTGTGTTCCGGTACCGGCAATATGCTCGTTCTTCCAGCACGGAATAGCAATGTTGCCCGTAGCAACCTCTTCGAAGTCCTCGCTCCAGGGGAAGGTAGCCAGTACCTCGCATTCAGTGCGGAAGGTCACTTTGACAGCCTCACTCTGATCGCTCTCCGAGCAGTATGCGCGTACGTAGAAATCATATGCGGTGTTGGCAGAAAGAACTGCGATTGTTAACGTAGTAGCGTTAGTGAGCGTAGCACCCGTCCAATCAACAACCGTGTCCTTCGGCATAACTACATATTGGAACTCCGTCTCACCGTTGCCGGCTTCCCACGTGAAGGTAGCACCGACTGTTGTGATGTCGGAGATAATAGGCATCGTGGGCACAAAGCAAGAGGGCAGCGTGGTGATAGATACCATGCGAGCCTCACTCTGATCGCTCTCCGAGCAGTATGCACGCAGATAGATGTCGTATGCGGTATTAGCCGTCAAACCGGTAACGATAGCGGTCTTCTCTTCGGCGACCTCTACGGTGGTAGCACCGGTCCAATCCACAGCCGTGTCTTTCGGCATAACTGCATATTGGAACTGCGTCTCCGTACCTTCGGTGGTCCATGTCAGGGTAGCACCATGTGCGGTAACATCAGAAGCGGTCAACGTAGCAGGCTGTGTGCAAGAAGGCTTCTCGCGGACAATGAGATTGTCGAAATAGGTGGCAGCTCCATATTGGCTCTCGCCGCGAATCACGATGCTCGTGAAGCCGCTATATGGAATGGTTAAGTTATACGTATACCATCCTACATTTTCTTCGCTAGGAATAATCACGGTCTCATCCACAACGTATGCCTGCGTGGGATTTCTGGAAATGAATGCCAATACAGCGGTGTCGGAACCGTTGAGAGCAAGGATGCGCAGACCCTCATTGGTATAACTTCCATAATTAGCACTACGATACATCGTAAGGATCAACTCGTATGCATTGGCCTCCGGAATATTCATTGCCGGCAAAGTCAGGTCGGTAATCGTACCCGCACTCATATCGGGAAGTTGACACATACGGGTATTATTGCCCGTTGAAGCTAATGAATATGATCTGAACCTATATCCACCGTTACCGGTAATGTGTTCGTTACTCCAGCAGGGGGCATCAATCTCCGAGTTTTGTGCCATCGCTTCGAAATCCTCACTCCACGGGAAAGCCGTAATAGCATCGCATGTGGTGCGGAACGAAGTCAGTCTGGCGTCGCTCTGTTCTGCCTGCGAGCAATAAGCACGTACGTGGAAATCGTATGCCGTATTGGCAGTCAAACCGGTCAGCGTAACAGAAGGCTGGTTGATAGTTGTGGCAGTAGTCCAATCAGCTGCAGCGTTGGCGTCCGTCAATACATACTGCCATTGAGTCTCGCTGCCACCTGCTGCCCAGCTTAAGGTTGCGCTCTCATTGGTGATATCCGAAACTGCTATCGTTGCGGGCTTCGGGCACGTTACAACATGCAACGTTACACCCGTAACATCATCAATATAGACAGCAGAACCATTATCATCCGTAATATGGAAAGCAATAAAAATGTCCTGTCCTACATAGTCATCCATCGGGAAACGTTTCTCAACCCACGTACTGGTTGAGGTAGTACCGATTGTACCGCTCGAACCCGTTGTGTAGGTCGCTAACACAGTCGTAAACGAAGCTGCCGTAGCATCCGTAGTCGATACCTCGATACTCAATGTAGTAGCGCTGTATTGCTGAGCCGCTACAAAGAACGACAAGGTGTCACCGGCTGCGGGAGTCAACTTCGGAGTCACAAGGTAATTCTCATGACCGGTAGAGGAATCGTAGTTTGCTTTAGCCGATGCTTCTCCCGCATGCTTGTAACTAGTGTTACGTGTCCATTCCACGACACCTCTTACATGGATAGTACTCCAGTCATCTGGTGGGAAAGAACTGTCCTCAAATCCTTCATTCAGGACCTGAGCGCTTACCGACATGCTCACTGAGCACATAAGTGCCGCCATGAACATCATCAGTTTCTGAGTAAATGATCTCATAAGCTTTTGTTTTTTGGGGTTAATAAATTTGGTTAATTATGTTGTTTTACAATCATATTAAGCAAAAACCGCGCAAAGTTACAAAAAAAATGGGATATATGCAAGTTTTTGTAGGAAAAAATTCGTTTTTTCTTACATTTAATAAATTTTCGTATGTGCGCGTGAGTGGAAACTATTGGCAAGCAGAGAGGATGAGACATCCCTTGTCGTCCATGTATGCGTAGGTGAACTGACGGAAGAAATCGCCGAGGATCACAACGCGCGAACTCGAGGCTAACTGCAGATCCAACTCAATATGCCGGTGACCGAAGATGTAGTAGTCGGTTTTTGGTCCTTGGGCCTCCTGCTCTTTGGCCCATAGAACGAGTTCCTCGTGGTGCTCGCCCTTATAGGGGAAGGGATTGGCGAGTTCGCGTACGCGGCTGCGTCGCGCCCACTCATAGCCGAAGGCATCGCCCATAAACGGCGGCACGAAGCGGAAAAGGAACTGCGCCACGGGGTTGTGAAAGAAGGCCCTTAACCGGATAAAACGGCGTATCTTTCGCTGCACATTTGCCGGTAGCGATGCGATATAACCGGTCGGTACGAGCCCGTCGCCGTGCGCAAGGAAACAGCTGCGGCCGTTCAGCGTGAGGGTCTCGGGCTTCCGGTGAACGATGACGCCCGTCATCTTCTTAAGCCCGCCGAAGGTCCATATATCGTGGTTCCCGATGAAAAAATGTACCTCGATACCCTTGTCCGTCATCTCCCTTAACTGCCTAAGTAGCGGCGCAAACGCACGCTTGGAGCGAGGAATCGCACGATCGTCAGTAAGCTCACTCGGATAACGCTCCCAGATGTATTCGTACCAGAAATCGAAGATATCTCCCATCAAATAGACCGCCGTGGCGTCCGCTGCCATACTACGCAGCAATTCCACCAACTTCTGCTGATGTTCCTCCGGCGCTGTCATCGCCCGCGAACCGATATGTGCATCCGAAACGAAATAAATCATAAGCGACTGCAAAATTACGAATTTTTTATGAGATACGCAAATAAAAATGAAAAAATCGCACCCGAAGATGCGATTTTTTCAAAACTAGTGCTCTAGTGTACTAGTGAACTAGAGTACTAGTGAACTAGAGTAAAGCTACGCTTCTGTTCACGAACTTCGCCAGACTCTCGCCCTTCAGTTGTCCGGAGGCCAGCAACGCGATGTCAAAGAGCTGATGCAGCCGTTCGTCCTCGCCCGCGAGCGTATAGACGGTCTTCTTCTCGGCTGCCTTGGGCTCCTCACCCTCTTTCGTTTCGGGCACTTCCTCCACCTCCTCGCTCGTCATCTTGCCGATCAACTCCTGAATCAGCGGGTGCGAGGTGTTGATGACGATGTTATATTGATCCGGCATCTGACCGTAGAACGACATACCCTGCTGGTGTTGCGACATCTCTTTCATGCGTCGCATGAACTCGTTCTGCGTCAGGAAGACGGGCAACGCGTCCTTGGCTGCGGCTTCGCAAGTGACGTAGTAACGCAACTTCTCGCTGTCGGGCAGCAACCCCTCAAAGGCTTTCCTTAGACCTTCTTTCTGCTCGTCGGTGTAGCTGTCCTTCTCCTGATTCTCCTTGCGGATGAGGTTCTCGATGGTGTCGGAGTCGATGCGAACGAATCTAAGGTGCTCGTTCTTCTGCTCAAACTGCGAGATCTGATGCACATCCAGTTCGCCGTCCAAGAGCAGCACATCATAGCCTTTCTCTTTGGCGCGCTCGATGAAGGTATAGTGTGCATCCGGATCCTGTGTATACAGAGCTACTAAGTTGCCGTCCTTGTCCGTCTGAGCCTCCTTGATGCGCTCTTTGTACTCCTCTAAGGTGAAATAGTTGCCTTGGATATTCTTGAGCAGGGCAAAACCGATGGCGCGCTCGTAGAACTTCTCGTCCGTCAGCATACCGAACTGGATGAAGAGCTTGATATCATCCCATTTCTTCTCAAAGTCCTCCTTGTCGTTCTTGTACATCTCTGCCAATTTGTCAGCCACCTTCTTGGTGATGTGACCGGAGATCTTCTTCACATTATTATCCGACTGCAGGTACGAACGGCTTACATTCAGCGGGATATCCGGCGAGTCAATCACGCCGTGCAGCAGCGTCAGGTACTCCGGCACGATGTTCTCCACCTCGTCGGTCACGAACACCTGATTGCAGTACAGCTGGATCTTGTTGCGGCGCACGTCGAGGTTCGACTTGATACGCGGGAAATACAGTATTCCCGTGAGGTGGAAGGGGTAGTCCACGTTGAGGTGGATATGGAACAGCGGCTCATCCATTTGCGTGGGATAGAGCTCGTGGTAGAAGGCCTTATAGTCTTCGTCCTTCAGCTCTGCAGGTTTGCGCATCCAGGCAGGGTTGGTGTCGTTGATGATGTTCTCCTCGCCGGTCTCCACTTCCTTGCCGTCCTTCCACTCCTTCTTCATACCGAAGGCAATCTCCACGGGCAGGAACTTGCAGTACTTCCTGAGTAGCGACTCGATTGTCGCGTCCTCCAGGTACTGCGTAAACTCTTCGTTGATATGCAGTACCACATCCGTTCCTCGCTCGGCTTTGATGGTCTCCTCCAGCGTATATTCGGGGTCTCCGGAGCACGACCAATGAACGGCTTTTGCATCGGGCTGGTAACTTTGGCTGAAGATTTCAACCTTATCCGAAACCATAAACGCACTGTAAAATCCCAGTCCAAAGTGCCCGATGATTGCTTCCGTCTTGTCCTTGTATTTGCCGAGGAACTCTTCGGCGCCGGAGAAGGCGATCTGGTTGATATAACGGTCCACCTCGTCCGCCGTCATGCCTATTCCGTGATCGCTGACGGTGAGGGTGTTCTTTTTCTTATCGATGGTAACGCGTACGCGTAGGTCGCCCAGATCGCCCTTTGCCTCACCTACCGAGGAGAGGGTCTTCAGTTTCTGGGTGGCATCTACGGCGTTGGAGATGAGCTCGCGCAGGAAGATCTCATGATCCGAATATAAAAACTTCTTGATGACGGGGAAGATGTTATCACTCGTTACCCCGATAGATCCTTTCTTTGTTGTCATAGTATATCGTATTTTTAATTATCCAACTTTATTTCTTATCCAAATTTAGTATATTGTCTTTTATTTTATCCAAATTTAGTATATTGTTTTTTCTTATCAAAATTGTTTGCGCCATTCCAAGCGCAAAAACTATGCCAACCCCATCCCCCTGCCATTTTGGCAGATTGAGTGCGGCCGCAGATTCTTCTACGGTATCACGGTATCCCGCTATCCCGCATTGTGCACTTTGGCGGCATTTACGTCTCGGTCACAGACCGTGCCGCCATCACCCGCTGTGAGGCGTTCCATTTGGCGGCATTTTTGCCGCCATGACCTGCTCCGGGTTCTGCTCTCGCCGCTAACTCGGCGAGCAAAATGACCCCACCGAATTAGGTTCTGCTCTCGCCTTTAACTCGGCGAGCAATACCCGCGATGAATGTCGTTCCATTTGCGCTCATTTTTGAGCGCATTACCCACTGAGTAATTTTTGATTTTATGTATTACAAGTTGATCCGCAATATCTCTCCGTCTGTTTCTCCCGAATTGAATTCGGGAAATGCTGCCGTCCCCGATCCTTCGTCCCCTTCTCGGAGCAAACGCTCCGAGCAAACGAATTCCGGCGCACTGAGTAAGCCCAAGAAGGGCGGTCAACACCCGTCTGCACGACGTGTCGAAACAGGCAGCCGACATTGCCGCTTGGCGTGCACAGAAGGACCTCGCCGGTGGCCAACCCACCTTGAAGGCCTACATCTGGGCGCAAGAGCTGGACAAGTACGATCAGCAGCACCAGGGCTAGTGTAACATTGGCTGTTGGCATTGGCATTGGCTGTCATTGGCTGAAATAGCTAACGCCAACGCCAATAGCCAAAGCCGAAAAATCGCAGATTTCGCAAGATTTCTGCGATTTTTCTTGCATATGTGAAAAAAAAGTCGTACCTTTGCAGCCTAAATTTGGTTATAGTAGAAAACTGAATGACACTTTTTTAACATGCTATGGAAGAAAAAAACATCTTACAGGAAATAACGCCGTTGGAAGAACACGATTTTATGTATGTGGCAGATAGGCATAAAGCCTACTACGACTTTCCGCTGCATCGACATGAACTGTTTGAATTGAACTTCGTGGAGCACGGAGCGGGTTGTGAACGCATCGTAGGTGATTCTGTAGAAGAGATTGGCGACTATGATTTGGTGCTGATTACCTCCCCGAATCTCGAACATATGTGGGGACAAGGGGTGTGTAAAAACGATGATATACATGAGATTACCATTCAGTTTACCATAGATTTCCATAAGGATAGGATCTTTGATACCAATCCGATGCAGTCCGTCAAGAAGATGTTCTGCCGTGCCGAACGAGGCCTCTCTTTCCCGCTTTCTGCAATCATGACGATTTATCCCCGCCTGCTTAAATTATCACAGATTAAGGAGGGCTTCTATGCAATGATGGAACTCTTCCAAATTCTCTATGAATTATCCAAGTTTGATGATGCCCGCGAATTGTCCTCGTCCTCTTTCGCCCGTGTCCAACCCAATACAGAGAGTAGGCGTGTGGCAAAGGTAAAAGAGTATATCACAAGCCATTATATCGAGGAGATCCGCTTAGAGCAGCTTAGTGCAATGGTCAGCATGTCGCCTACTGCCTTCTCGCGGTTCTTCAAGTTGCGTACGGGCAAGACGCTGGCGGAATATATCGTAGATATACGTCTCGGGCATGCGGCTCGCAAACTCATTGATACCAACGAACCTGTTTCGCAGATCTGTTTCTCCTGCGGTTTCAATACATTGACGAATTTCAACCGTCTTTTTAAGAAACGAAAGGGCTGTTCTCCGACCGAATTTCGAGAAAAATATGCCAAGACAAAAGTAATAGTGTAACATCTGCTAAAAAAGTGTCAGTATATATCGGGAAAAAGCAGTAATTTTGCAGCGTGAATTAAAAAACGCTGTTATGAGAAACACAATTCTGCTATTTTCGATGCTATTCTTATCCGTGAGTTGTACGGCTCAGAATACGCCTGATCCCGAACCAACGACTGTACCCTATACTTTGTGCAACCCCAATGCCACTGCCGAGACGCAGCAGCTTTGGGGTGTGTTATGCGCGCAGTATGGAGAGAAATCCCTATCCGGAGTGGTAGCTAATATTGATTGGAACACACGTGAGGCAGAGAACGTGTATCAGTGGACCGGTCAGTACCCTGCGCTGAACGTGTTTGATTTCATCAATATCCATGCATCGAAAGATGTGAATCAGCAAGGATGGCTCGATTACAGCGATATGACCCCTGTGACGGAGTGGTATAATGCGGGCGGAATAGTAGGTTGCATGTGGCATTGGCAGGTGCCCGCGAATAACGGTACGAACATGACCTGTTCACCGGGCACCGAACCGGGCGAGACGAGTTTTGATGCTTCGAAGATCAATGACCCTACCTCCGATGCGTACAGACGCATGGTGAAGGACATAGACCAAGTGGCAGGATATCTAAAGAAGATGCAGAAGTTAGGCATTCCCGTTATCTGGCGTCCGCTGCATGAGGCAGCAGGAAATAGCACGGAGTTTGCGGGCGGTAAGGCTTGGTTCTGGTGGGGGGCACAAGGACCGGAGGTGTATAAACAGCTTTGGCGATTCATGTATGACCGATTGGTTAACTATCATAAACTGAACAATCTCATCTGGGTGTGGACCTCACAGATCAATGATGACGAGTGGTATCCGGGTGCGGACGTGGTGGATGTGGTAGGTCGCGATAACTACTACGCACTGCAATATCCGCTTGCCAAGGAATACAAGACGCTCAAGACGACGTATCCCGACAAACTCATTGCGCTCGCCGAATGCGGCAACGGGGATGATGTGGATATGTCGCTGTGGTCGGACATATGGGCTGAAGGCAGTCGCTGGAGCTGGTTCATGACCTGGTATGATTATCATTATAATGCCGGCACGAGTGACGAACACCAGTTTGCCGGCGAAGCCTGGTGGCAGAACGCCATCGGTAGCGGATTGGTACTGACACGAGAGGATGTGAAACGATTAATGAAGTAAGGTGGAAAGTGGAAAGATGAAAGTTAAAAGATACATAGCATTATCAGTCTGTATTCTGTACTCTGTATTCTGTACTCTTTACGCTACGGAACGGACAATCCTCATCGGCCCGAAGACGATCGGAAAGGCGTGGAAGGATAACATTGTGCTGGAGGCGCGTCATTTTGCGGATGCCAAAGTCGGTGATGTGTTGACGGTCTATAACGACCACGCCAAACGTACGGCACAGGGTGCGTTCCAAAATCCGACCAATTGGCAGGGCATCGCACCTGAATACGCCTATTTCGGCATCAATGGTCCGTTCCGCATGACGCTGACGGACGATATTCTTGCCGTCGCACGTGAGCACGGTATAGCCATCGGCGGACACGACTATCGCATCACGCAGGTGACGCTGAGCGAAGCATCCGACTATCAAGAGACTATCGTCTGGCGCGGTCCGAGTGTGATGATGAAAAATGACTGGAGCGTCAATGCCGAAATCCCCGGCAAGGCCTTCGTCCACCTGCGTGAAGGCGATGCAATCCGTTTTCATATCAGCAAGGCGCAAGCCGGAGCCGCCATGAAGTTGAGCGATATGACATGGAATGTGCTGGATCCGTCGGTGGACGGAGTGCCTGTAGGTGGCGACGCCTACACATGGTATATCTACGATCAAGCACTGCAACTCAAACTGCAACTGGCGGGTAATACGATGAATACCGCAATGCGAGTGGGCGGCAAAGGTTATTGCCTAGACAAAATCGGTTTGGTCCAGTTTGTGGGCGAGGTGAGCGAAGACTATTCTGAGGCGCAGCGGGCACCGAAAGAGTATATCCTTCAACCCGGTGAGATCTTCCACGGCGAGAAACTGTTCCCCAATGACTGGAGCGGTAACCTGCGCATCTCGGCAGCTCCTTTCCAGAAATGCACGGAGAACGATGTACTGATCATATCTTATACGCTCGATCCGACGGCCAAGGCGGCAGGTGTGACGCCGCAGCTGTCACTACGAGAAGGACGCAACTGGAGTGAGATCACTGGAGCTCCGGAACCGATATATTACCCGCTGGACGGTAATGATGTGGTCTATATGTTCGATGCAGTTGCATTGGATCAAGTCAAGACCCGCGGATTCATCCTCACCGGTGTAGGATTTACGTTAACCAAAATCGAAATACTATCTGCGCAATGATAAAACGATTATTCCTTATTACTATGTGCCTATGTACGCTCACATGCGCGTACGCACAAACGACCGTCATCGGTCATGTGACAGACGGCGCCCTCAACGAATCGGCTATCGGCGCTTCGGTGCTGGTGGTAGGTACTACCGTTGGTACGATTACCGACTATGACGGTAACTTCACCCTCGAGGTGCCGGAAGGCAAGTTCATGATTCAGGTGTCGATGGTGGGTTACAAGACCCAAGTGATTAACATCCGCGGCAAGGAACGTATCGACGTCACGCTGATGGAGGACACACAGGTGATGGAAGAGGTAGTCGTTGTGGGATACGGCGTGATGAAGAAGCGCGACCTCAGCGGTTCGGTAGGTCAGATTAAGTCCGAAGACCTGATGGCGGGCGGTGTTCCCGACGTAGCCATGAGCATGCAGGGTAAGATAGCCGGCGTGGATGTACGTACCTCGGATGCCGCTCCGGGCGGATCGACGAGTATCACCATCCGCGGAGCCAACTCCTTCACCACCAGCTCTCAACCCCTCTATATTGTAGACGGTATCCCCTACGGAACAGATCCTAACGGTGTGCCGCAATCGGGTGCCAACTCCGGACAGAACCAATCGCAGAACCCCCTCTCTATGCTCAACCCCAATGAAATAGAAAAGATAGAGGTGCTCAAGGATGCCTCGGCGACAGCCATCTACGGTTCGCGCGGCGCGAACGGTGTGGTCATCATCACGACCAAGAAAGGTAAGGAAGGCAAACCGAAAGTGGAAGTGGGAATCAAGGGGTCACTGCAGCAGATAGCCCGTAAGGTGCAAGTACTGGATGCCTACCACTATGCATTGTATCAGAACGAAGCAGCGGAGAACAGCCGCCTATACGAAGGCTACACACAGCAGAATCCCTATCGCGGAGAGTGGGAATATCCCTATATCGGTTCGGGATACGTTTATTCTCAGGGTACGTATAACCCGTCACCCGATGACTTCCTTAACCCGGGTATACGCGAAGATAGATATGGTAACAAAGATGAGGTAGCCGGTACCGACTGGCAGGATGCCATCTACCAACTCGGTTGGTCGCAGGAGTATAACGCCTCCGTCAGCGGCGGTACGGAGAAAGGCTATTACGCGTTCTCAGGCAACTATACGGACGCAACCGGTATCGTCAAGAACACCGGCTATCAGCGTTACGGCCTGAGTATCAACACCGGCTGGCATATCACCAATTGGTTTGAGATCGGTACCTCGCAACATTTCACGCATGCTACCACTGATTTCCAGCGTACTAACTCCGAGAACACCGGCATCATCCGTTCGTCGCTCATCTTTCCGCCCACCTATGGCGTGCACCAACAGACGGAGCAACTGGATGAACTGAACTGGCTGGCAGCCAACCCGGTCAATTATATCAACGGTGCCAAAGACCAACTCAAGCAGATATCGTGGTTCTCCAGTTCGTATCTGGAGTTCAAGATCCAACCGTGGTTGAAACTCCGTCAGAACTTGGGTCTCGGCTATAACGACGGTCATCGCTCTACCTATTATGACCGCCATACGCAGGAAGGTAAATCGCCCTATAACGGCAAGGCCGGCAAGGCATCCAATATCTGGCGCTCGCTGACGACGGAGACGCTGCTGATGTTTGATCATCGGTTCAATGAGTTTCACTCGATTAATGCCGTAGCCGGTGCTACCTTCGAGCGCGGACGGGGAGAGAGTGAGTCGGTCACGGCCACCAATTTCCCGACGGATGCCATCCGGGATGCCTCGATGCAGTTGGCATTGGACCGTGCTGTGGTTAACTCGTCCTCTACGGTGCAGTCGCTCGCATCATTCCTTGCCCGCGTCAATTACACGCTGATGGGACGCTACCTCTTTACGGCGAGCGCCCGCGTAGACGGATCGTCGTCGTTTGCTCCCAAACATAAATGGGCTCCCTTCTTCTCCGGAGCCTTCGCTTGGCGCATGATCGATGAGAAATGGATGCTGGATCAGAACGTTCTATCCAACTGGAAATGGCGTGTATCGTTTGGCCAAACCGGTAATCAGGCTATCGGAGCCTACCGTACGCTGACGATGTTTGCGGATGCCAAATATCCGTATAACGGTTCGCTCGAGAGCGGGGTAGCGATGATCGACTGGCGCGGTCCTACCAACCCGGACCTCAAATGGGAGACCACCAACCAGTTTGATGCCGGTCTGGATATAGGTTTTCTGAACAACCGCCTCAACCTCACCATTGACTATTACTACAAGCGTACCTATGACTTGCTGCAACTGGTGACTATTCCTGCTTCGTCAGGTTTCAGCCAGATGCTCATCAACTCCGGTAATGTCACCAACCAAGGTGTAGAACTAACCTTCGGTGCAGAAGTCATTGACAAAGACGATTGGCGTTGGCATATCGATGCAAACTTCTCGCTCAACCGTAATAAGATAGGCGGACTCGACGGAGACCAATATGCTACCTCGCTCTGGTCGAAAGCCGATCAGGTCTTCCTCCAACGCAACGGATGTCCGATCGGTACGCTCTATGGTTATAAGGAAGAAGGTATCGACCCCGCTACCGGTGAGATTATCTATGCCGACCTCAATAATGACGGTCAGATTACCGCAGCCGATCGTGATATCATCGGAAACACCAATCCCAAGTTCACCGGTGCGCTGACGAGTAAGCTCAGTTGGAAAGGACTCTCCCTCTCCTTCATGCTGCAAGGTTCGTACGGCAACGATATCCTTAACTACAACCTGACGGATATCACGATGTCTAACATCGGTAATATCACGCAGGAAGCCTACGACCATCGTTGGACCAAAGAGAACCCCGATGGTGCCCTTTGGCCGAAAGCTACGGCCGGTTACAACCGCACCTGGTTGCTATCCGACCGCTATGTCGAAGACGGTTCGTATCTCAAGATCAAATATATCACCCTCTCGTACGATTGGAATAACCCGGCGAAATGGCTCGAGAAAATCAACTTCAACTTCACAATCGGCAATGTATGGACCTTTACCAAGTACTCATGGTTCGATCCGGACGTCAACTCCGGAGGCACCAATGCCGCATGCCCGGGCGTGGACAGTTATTCCTATCCTGCGGCCCGCAGTTATTCACTTAGCGTTAACTTCACCTTCTAAATGCGTACTACTATGAGAAAAATAAATGAATACTTGAATACCTTCTTACATAAATCGTACATCGTACTTCTGTCCTTCGTACTTCTCTCCTCTTGCAGTTGGGTCAAAGAAGATACCAAAGGCCAGTTGCTCGATACCACCATCGGCGACAGCAAAGAAGATGCCTCCATGCTCGTGACGGGTGTCTATTCCAAGTGGATATACGATATGTTCTGTTGGGGCTATTTCCCGCGTATGCTCGAGTTCGATGCAGACTATATCTCCGGACCGGACTGGCTCTTTGGTACCTTCGGTGCCGGTAATTTCCAAGGTGAGACGGACCTTGTGGATGCGTTATGGAAAGGCTGTTACGGCCTGATCGGTCGCGCGAATACCGCCATGCGTATCATCGAACCGATGCAGAATATCACCGATGACTACAAAGCCAACTGCCTCGGTGAGTTGCGCTTCCAACGCGCGTTTGCCTATTTCCTGTTGGTGCGCGCGTACGGGCCTATTCCTATCCAACCCGAGGAGGAGAATTTCGACAAGAATCAACCGCGTCGACCTGTCACGGAGGTCTATGATTATATCATAGCCGACTTGGAAAAAGCCTGCCGTCAGTTGTACCATAATACCGACAACGACTATCGGGCCGGTCATGTCTCTGCCGGTTCGGCAGCCGGTCTGCTGGCCAAGGTCTATGCTACCATGGCCGCTGCAGCTATGCCTGCCGGAACGGAGGTCATCGTACGAACCGGTAAGCCTTACACTACCGACGGTTCGGGTAAAAAAACGTACGCACCTTTGCAGACAATCTCGCTCTATAAGCAAGCTGTCACAGGGTACGAGTCCCTGGATCCGCTCCAGCTTTACCAACAGGCAGCCGACTGGGCAGCAGCCGTGCTGGATGGCACCTACGGTGACTATCAACTGCTCGACTACGACCAACTCTGGACCAAAGCCGCAGCTACCGAATCGGAGTTCCTGTTTTCTATCGGTACGGTCAGCGGCGATGCTACCTACAAGACTTCTGTTCATACCCAGTACGAGGGCTACATGACCTCTCCGGGTTCGGATTATATCCAGTCCGGCGGGTGGACCGGTTGTACGCGTCACTGGTATGACCTCTTCGACCACGATGACTACCGTATCGTCAAGGGCGTCCGTCACCGCTGGCGCGCCTATACGCAGGCTGCGTCTAACAGCGGATTCTACTATCCCTACGACGATGAATATACCATCATGGCGACCGGACGAAACCTCAACGGCGATTGGGTAAAGGATCCCGTGGCTCCCTTCAATGACGGAGTCAACTATTACTATTCGGCCGATGCACAGTGTCTCGCCTTCACCCGCAAGTACGAAGATGTCACCAACGATGCCATCGACAATGCCGATGCCAACTGGCCTTTCCTCCGACTGGCAGATGTCATCCTCGTATATGCTGAGGCGCTGAATGAGTTGGGCAAACCCAGTGATGCAATAGAGGCACTAAATAGGGTGCGCACGCGTGCGAACGCCGAACGCGCTTCGCTCGGCGGCAAGAAAGCGCTCACTACCAAGCAGGCACGACGCTCGGCTATCCTGGAGGAACGTGCCAAGGAACTGGCCTGCGAGGCAGACCGCCGATGGGACCTCATACGCTGGGGAATCTACCTCGATGCGATGAATGCCATCGATGGCACCGATGACGGCGGCGTGAACAAGAAACGCACCGCGCGCAACCTCCTCTTCCCGCTCCCGCAGCAGGAAATAAACACCAATACGGCGATCAATGATAACAACCCCGGTTGGCAATAAATAACCGATAATTGATATTTTTATGAAAAAGATTGTATCCCTTTTTGTGGCATTAGCAGTCACTTGCTCGCTCTTTGCCTCGCAACGTACCGTCTGGACCGGTAACGAGCCTATCTCGTGGAACACCGAAGTCTATGCCGGTACACAGTTCGAAACGCCCGAAGGCATCTTCACAGGCCTTACTATCGGAGACACGATCCTGGCCTCCGTCATGGCGGCTATAGACGAACCTCAGTATGTCCTTACCTACAAGGCCGGCGAGTCGTGGGAATGGACTGACCTCGAAACCACAGTCACCGATGACACGATGACCTATATTGTGGAGACGGAGGAAATCGCGAACTATATTACCGAACGCGGACTCATCTTCCGCGGACAAGGCTACAACCTTCTCGCTATCACCATCACCGTGCAAGACACCACACCCGTCCTGCCGCCTGATACTACGGACACCGTCCCCGTCATTCCGGGCGAGCACGTGATGGAAATACTCTTCGAGGGAACGAAGGTGCTTGGCGCCAGCGGCGAGGACAACCTCGGTATCGAGGCGTCGCGCTTTGCCGGTATGATTGTTGGCGACAGCATCACCGTGGATATCACAGACCTCACCGATTCCTACTGCCAACTCAATATCGCTGCCAACGAGCCTTGGACAGTCATCCCGGGTACCGAATGGAACGCACTCTCCGCCGCAGGTCATTATGCCTACGTGGTGGAGAATGAGACCTTGATAGAAGCAATTCAGACCAGCGGTCTTACTATTCAGGGTAAGAACTGCACCATCACCCGTGTGACCCTTTCGCCCTATGTAGAAGACACTGTGCCGCCCGTTGACCCCGATGCTGAGATCGACTATACCGGACTCTACGAGTCTATCGTATATCAACCCGAGTCGCCTGTTGCTATCTCGTGGGACAGCGAAACATGGCCCGGTACCAAACTTGACACCCGCAATCTGGATGAGACGATGTTTGTCGGTCTGCAGGAGAATGATATCATCCGTGTGACCATCGTTGAGGCAGAAGAAAACGCTGAGTTCTCCATGCAGTACAAGGCCGGTGACGACTGGGCCTGGACCGATCTCACGATCAACCTCGCTACCGAGGGTTATATGGCCTACCGTGTAGCCAATGACGAGATGGCTATGCTCATCGCCGACCGCGGGCTGGTCATTCAGGGTATCCGCTACAAGGTGAGCTGCATCAGTGTCTTCAGCACCAACGCTCCCGAAGGACTGGATGAGACCAACAATGCCATCCGCGAGGACGATATCCGCTACAACATCCTCGGCAACCCCGTTGATGCAAGCTACAAAGGTATTGTCATCCTCAATGGTAAGAAATATATTCAACGCTAATAAAAATCAATAACATATGAAAAAGATCTTATTATTTTTCAGTGCACTGCTGCTATCAGCAACGGTTAGCGCCACTTTGGTTACAAAGGACTATAATTTATCCGACCTCTCCAAGCAACAACAATCCACTACGTGGTCGGCCAATTCCATTACGGTAACGAACGGCTGGGATGGCATTGCGCATGACTACGGAGAGTATCCCTACAATGCTGAGGACTATACCGAACTGACATTGGAACTGGCTTCCGCATCGGAAGTGGGGGTAAATCTTTGGGTGACATATAGCGACAATACTACATCGAACAAAACGATTGCAGCCGGTTCCTTAATCGCTCGCGTTGCGTTGTCGTCTTCTGCTATCAAACGTATAGACATCAGACTGATTGCTGTCGGTTCGGCGACTCTCAGCAAGTTGTATTTCTCGAAGGTGGTCGGCAAAGAGACACCGACGAATCTTCATTCCGGCTCCAACACCTTCGATTGGGGTTGGAATCATCGCATTTTGATATCTAACACTGCATTCGCCTCTATCCATGAAGGAGATCGTATTCAGTTCACATACACTTCCGGAGCTTCCGGACAATGCCAAGTGCGTGTGCAGAATACGGATGAACAATTAACCGAGACGGGCGAGTATGCAGCTATCACGCAAAGTCAGGCTGAACCGGCTACGTTCTCGTTTGTGCTCCGTGCCGAGGATATCGAGAAAGTACAAACGAATGGTTTGTATTTCCACGGAAATGATTACACCGTCACGAGTATTGACTTATACACTTACGCGCAGCAAATCATGGTGGAGACCGAGTTGGCGCATGGTGCAGCAACACTGAACTGGGAAGAGACATGGAAACAAACAGCATTCCCTGTACTGACCGCCGGAGATGAACTGCGTGTCGTAGTAAGTGCTATAGATGGAGGTGGCGATTACCAAATCAATTTCAAATATGGCTGGGGCGACGGACAGCAGATTTCAGTAACAGGCATCGATGCTACCGTACCGAAGGTCTATCTCGTAAGTTTGACTGCAGAACAGGCTACTGCCATCAATACTGCCGGTCAGTTGTTTCTCTTTGGAACAGGCGTTACACTCTCTCGTTTCACTGTGGCTCAACCGATGAGTATCTACGATAAGCGTATTCTCTGCTCCGAAAAGCATTCGCTGGATAATAATTGGGCAGGAGGATTCTCGATTGAAAAAGAGAAACTGTCCGACCTCAAAGAAGGTAACATCATTTGCTTGCAACTTACAGCCGTATCCCGTACGAATGAAGATGATCAAGTGCTTCTGAAATACGGTGATGGATGGAATAACTTCTCACCTTCCGTAAACTACCTTTTCCAAGCGAATCACGCTGTAGCAAGTGAGGAAATACCGATGACGGTGGAAATCCCGGTTACGGCTAAAATGCGTGATCAGCTACGGAATCAGAAACTGAATATCGCAGGCAAAAACTATACGGTAACGTATGTGTTACTCAAAGAGGGTACACCGGTTACCACCAACTCCAAGTTCCTCTCCGTATCCTCTGCCGGTATGGCTACTTTGGTTGTTCCGTTCGATGTTCTCTTGTTGCCGGAAGGTGTACAAGCATATACCCTTACCAATGACGGCTCGAATGTCATCATGGCTACCGAAGTCAATACCCTCGAAGCAGATAAACCGGTACTCATCATTGCATCCGAAGATGAATATGAGTTCGTCAGCGAAGCGGGCGCATCGGATGATATATCCGGCAAGACCGGAACCTATGCTAACGGTGCTCTCATCGGTACCTATCAAACGATCGATCATCTGGCAGAAAACGATGGTGCAGGTAATAACAACTACATCCTAAGTAATGGAACTGACGGTGTTGCCTTCTACCAAGTTTTGGATAATACCTGCTCCGTAGCTCCGTACCGTGCATACCTCAGTTGCGGTCATAATGCGAATGCCGGCGCTACACCTGCTCCGATGCGGATTGTCTTCCGTCAGCAGACTCCGACCGATATGGAAGTACTGACGGCCGAAGGTCAACAACCGACAGCCGAGAAAGTGCTCCTCGACGGTAAGTTGTTCATTATCCGTAACGGTGTTATGTACAACGTAAACGGCCAAATCATTCAATAAATTGTAACCGTAAATAAAAGTATGAAAAAGATGTATAACACACCCGAGACAGATACTATCTCCGTTGAGATGACGACGACCTTGTGTAACTCCCAAACCGTCGGCTTTGGTAGCGGTAAAGGCACCGGCCCAGCACTCGCGCCCAATAACCCGAATCGTTATCTGGTAGAATAGTTCCGGTCTATGCAAAAGAGAATCCATCATTTGCTCATAGCGTGCGCATGCCTTTGGGTGTGCGCACCTATGCGTGCCATAGAGTTGTTACCCACCTTTGGCGACATCGACCATATCCATCTGCCGGCTCTCCTGGTGCAGCATGCCGATGGCGACCAGAGCCTGCAACTCAGGGCGCAGGACACCACCTATGTGGATAATGCCCAATACAAGGAAACGGTCATCGCAACCAAAGACTTGGTGCAACCCTTCTTTGTGACCCTTCACGTGCGTCAATGGAAAACCGTACCTATCACCGAGACCTGGTACGAACTCTCCCACACGGAGAAGAAACCCGTGCGGCTGCAACGCTTCGACAGCGGTTATCTGCCGCTCGACAACGGCGACCTGTACCTCGTTCACCTGCATGGAAACTGGGCAGGGGAAGCCGTACCAACCGTAGAACGCCTCACACGCGGCATCAAGACCATCCGTAACTCCGACGGTGCACGCAATGCGCACCTCGATGCACCCGAAGTGATGATCTCGTTGGATGGTTACCCCCAAGAAAACAGCGGCCGCGTACTCGGTGCTGCCCTCTGCTGGAGCGGTAACTTCGAGATACGGGTCGCCGCTACCGACGAGAAAGGTTTCCATTTCTACGCCGGCATCGACCCGATGGCATCCGAGTATATCCTGTCGCCCAAACAGGTCTTCACCACGCCGCATCTGGCCTATACCTATTCCAACGAAGGTATGAGCGGTGTCTCGCGTGCGTTCCATCGTTGGGCGCGCACCTGCGGCATGCTCCATAACGGCTCTGCGACGCGCTCCATCCTCCTCAACTCCTGGGAAGGTATCTATTTCGACATCACCGAAGAGCGTATCATCGCCATGATGAACGACATCGCAGCCTTCGGCGGCGAACTCTTTGTCATGGACGACGGTTGGTTTGGCTCTAAGTACCAGCGCAACTCTGACGATGCCGCCCTCGGCGACTGGATCGTCGATACGCGCAAGTTACCTCATGGCCTGAGTTGGCTCATCGACCAACGACCGTACGGCTTTAGCCGATCGTTCGAGGCTTGCCGAGATAAGAATACCAACGACCAACGACTTCAATTCGGTATCTGGATCGAACCCGAAGCAGTCAATACCCGTTCCGAACTGTTCGAACAGCATCCCGATTGGGCACTCCAAGAGCGCGGACGCGAACTCAAGCTCGGTCGCGGAGGCACCCAACTCGTGCTCGACATGACCAATCCCAAGGTGCAGGACTTTGTCTTCAACCTCGTCGATAACCTTCTCACCAAGCATCCCGAGATAGCGTATATCAAATGGGATGCCAATGCGTCCATCCAGAACTGCGGTTCTACCTATCTGCCGCGCGACAAGCAGTCGAACCTCTATATCGACTACCATCTCGGTCTTATCAAGACCCTCGAACGTATCCGCGCCAAGTACCCCGATGTGGTCATCCAAAACTGCGCATCGGGTGGGGGACGCGCCAACTACGGACTGATGCCCTATTTCGATGAGTTCTGGGTGTCTGACAACAACGATGCCCTGCAACGCGTCTATATCCAGTGGGGAACGTCCTATTTCTTCCCCTCCAACTCCATGGCACAACATATCGGCGGCTCGCCCTATCTCATGACCGGTCGCACCACGCCTATCAAGTTCCGCTGCGATGTAGCGATGTCCGGTCGACTCGGTATGGAACTCCAACCGGCCCACATGACCGACACCGAACGCGCACAGTGTACCACCGCCATTCATGACTATAAAGAGTTGCGCGACCTCATCCAACTCGGCAACCTCTACCGCCTTGTTTCACCATTTAGCGAAGCGTCACCATTCAGCAATCAGCAATCTCCTGCCGTGCAACAGGTCGCTTCGCTCATGTACGTATCCGATGCCAAAGATCATGCCGTGCTCTTTGCCTACGGTCTCTCTTCCTTCATGAAGCAGGCGTCGCGTCGTATCCGCCTGGCGGGACTCGATCCCGACCGCACCTACACCATCCGCGAACGCAACATCCGTCATGGGGAGCAACCTTGTGCGCTCGACGGTCAGTCTTTCACCGGTGCCTACCTCATGTCTGTCGGACTGGATATCCCGCTCTCTACGGAATATGCCATCGATTATCCCTCACGCATATTTGAATTAACAAATAATTAATCAACAATCTAAATTTTTACAACAATGAGAAAAATATATTCTTTATTCATGGCATTATGCCTTTCTGCCATGATGGTAAATGCCAATACGGTGGAAACAGTCCTGTGGGAAGATACCTATGTGGACGGTGTGGAAATCAACGCATCTACCATCGCTACCTTCCAAGCCGGAGATATCCTCCGTGTCTATGTCACCGTTCCTGCCGGCGGCGCTAACTTCAAGATCGTCTATAAGGGTGCACCCGACTGGTCGGAGACTACCATTCCCTCTATCGGCAACCAATGGCCGTGGGTTAATGGCGGTGATACATACAAAGAGTTCGTGCTGACCGAAGCCGACCTCACTGCTTTTGTCGGCAAGAATATCTATATCTATCAAGGCGAGAACTCCACGATCGTCAGAGTATCGCTCTTGACTGAAGAGATAGACATGCAAGAGACCACCCTATGGGAGGGAACTTATACCGACGGTATTGAGATCAACTCTGCCACGATCGCTACTTTCAATACCGACGACATCCTTCGCGTGTATGTAACCGTTCCTGCCGGCGGCGCTAACTTCAAGATCGTCTATAAAGGTGCTCCGGACTGGTCGGAGACCACAATCCCTTCCATAGGCAACCAATGGCCGTGGGTCAACGATGACGAGACATACAAAGATTTTGCACTCACTGCAGCGGATCTAACTGCCCTTTCCGGCAAGAACATATATGTCTATAAGGGCGAAAACTCTGCCATCACCAAAGTGTCACTGCTTACCGAAGATACGGGTGGCGCAACGGCTATCTCGGATGTAAATGCGAGCATCAAGGCCACTAAGGTAATACGTAATGGTCAAGTTGTCATTATTCGTGACAATAAGGAGTACTCCATCTTCGGTTATGAACTATAAACCGTTTATCCTTTTGCTCTCTCTGCTTGCTCTCCTTTCCTGTAGCAAGCAGAGAGGAGTCATGTTCGGACACCAGGACGATGTGGTCTATGGTTCTGACTGGCAGCGTCTTGCTGACAGCACCTATGCTGACACCCGTTCCTGTATTCATGACCTCACCGGGCAATGGCCTGACCTCATCGGTTTCGATCTCGGTGGCATCGAACTAAACCATACCCGTAACCTTGACTCTGTGCCTTTCTCCCGCATGCTCGAAGAGTGTCAGCGCCAGTTCGAACGGGGAGGCAAAGTTACCCTCTCTTGGCATGCTCGCAACCCGCTCACCGGTGGTAACTCATGGGACACAACGCCTTGCC
>CAMJDT010000012.1 GCA_946404495.1 uncultured Bacteroidales bacterium | reverse complement strand
TGTTGAACTCAATACCCGATTGTTGGGCGATTTTAGTCGGACTTTGGTCGCCCGGGGTCCATTGTGCTGCCGCGGGAAGCATCATTGCGGCACATGCAAGTGCCATAAAGAATCGTTTTTTCATAATTAAAAAAATTGTTTATACCTTTGTAGCATAGCGGCAAACCAATGCCGCTATGCTTTTTTCGCTAAACGCTCATCGCGGTCGGCAACGCGGTCGCATCGGATGCCGCTGGGCGGCATAAAGGCGACGCGTGCCTCCGCTCTCCCCACCGGACGCGCTTCGTTAGCGCCCGTCGGGGACTCCATTTTATTTCACTTCAGCGCCGAGGGCATTGTACATCTTGCCGTCGCGGATGATGTAGAGTTTGCCGTTCAGCATCACCTTGGTGCAGGCAGCCTTGTCGCTCTGAACCTCGTCGAGACCCTCGGGGATATCGGTGGACCAAGCGTACTTGCTGTTGTCGGTCAGATCCAAGTCAATCATCTTAACGGGCTCACCTTTCCAGGTGTCGTCTTCCCATACCTCGCTGCAGGTGAACACAGCCGGAACCCACTCGCCGGCGGCATTGCGCATCACGAGGTAGTTGTCTTCGTTGTCAGCATCTACGAAGGTGAACGTATCACCACCGTCAGCCACGAGGTCGAATACAGCGTATGCGCCGGTCTCCACTACCAACTCCATCGCGATAGGATCGAGGCTGAAGGTACCTACCAGGTTCACGCCGTTTGCAGGCTTGCCGTTCTCGGGAAGCAGTGCACCCAAGATCACATCCTCGTATTCGAGGTGGATATCCGCATAGATGTAGCCGTAGAACCAGCCTTCGCCGCCGTCACCGTTCGGACGGAAATAGATAGTGTAGTTACCGTCACGCGTGATCTCGCCGTTCTCGCCGTAGTTATTGCCCATTCCGTCGGGATACCAGGTCTGGGTCTCGCCCTCGACCTTGACAACCTTGAACTGGTTAGCCGTGGTCAGCGTGATGTCGTACATGTACTCCTCGGTTCCTACCGCGTTGTTCGGGGTCATCTCGTAGTTCTCATTGACAGCCCAGTTGGTCATGTCACCTACTACATAGTACTTAGCAGAGGGAGCGGGTTCTTCGATGGTAAACACAAACGTGACACCCATACCCATACTCATAATTTCGCCGCTGTACGATACGCTGGCGGAATTGCCGGTCCATGTTTTTTGAGCGCTGCTACCGGACCAGCCCTCGCCGCTTATGCCACAGTCAACCGCAGTAACTTCAATCTTTGTGAAGTTGCCGAGGTTGGTGGTAAATGTTCCGCCGGCCAGGAAAGTTTTGTCATCCCAGTCAATATTCATTCCACAGGTAAGCGTGACACCGTCCTTAGTGAACGAATTACCAGAGCCGGATATGTCATCATTGTTCCATGTGACGGTGATGGGCTCTGCCCACATGCCTACGCTCATGAGCGCAGCAATGAAAAGAGTAAAGAATTTCTTCATACACATAAAGATTTAAATTATTACTTGTTTTGTTATTTAATAGGACATAGCGGCAAGCCAATGCCGCCATGCCAATAGGATGAGAGGCTTACACCTTATTTCTGGTACGTATATTCTTCATCGTAACCAATTTCCTTGACAACAAGTTTGCTACCGTTAACGGTGAAATCATACGTATGATTAATATCATCTGTATATTGACCTTTACCGTCCTTGTACGTGTACGTAATATCCGATTCGGTATTATATACCTCACCTTCTATAACGTTAATCACCTTTCTTTCACCGGTACTATCGGTTTTGAAAATAAGGGTTGCCTGGAAGCTGGCGGGATCACCGCTAACCCAAGTTGTACCCGTCAATACGGTGGGAGTTTCCATTTCAGGTTCTGTCGGTTCGTTCTGCTTCTTGCAACTTACAAAAGAGAAAGCAGATACCAACATCATTGCTGCGAAAGCAAAAGAAAAGAATTTTTTCATACTTTTTTTTGTTTTTAATTGGTTAATAATTGTTGATTATAAAATGGTTTTATCCATTATGCATTCGTCTAATTCTCCTTTTTGCGGAATTCAGTAGGAGTCATGGTGTAGCGTTGCTTGAAGTTGCGCGTGAAGACGCTGGCGTTGCTGAATCCGCTGGCAGAGGCTACCTCTGTGATGGACATGTCCGGACGGGTAGAGAGCAGCAGCGTACTGTAGTTCAAGCGACATTCATTGACATAATCGGAGAGTGAAGCATACGGACTGCCTTGCGAGAAGGCGGCGCCGATACGTTCTTTGCTCAACCCGTAACGGTCCGTAAGGCTCTTGCGCTCGAAATAGGGATTGAGAAACAGTTGCTCGCCGGCTATGACCCCGCGCAGGAACTCGAACAACTCGGTATTCGACATCGTGGAAAACTGCGGGGTCGATTCAGCATCCTTGTCCTCCGCCGTCGGTTCCGGCCGGTTCTTCTGGGTCAAGTATCTCATTTTGTAATCAATGTTCGTCGCAATCTCTTTGGAGAGCAGCGCGTTCTTGCGGCGCGTATTGCGCAACTGATAGAACACCAGGATGGCCATTATGCTGATGAACACTGCCACAACAATCAATGATATTTGGATAATCAAATCGCGTTTATGGCGTGCCTGCTCTTTTTCCAAGGCGTACTGCTGTTCCTGCTCATGGAAACGCGCAGCAGTCTCTTCAGCAGCAGCCCGGCGCTCCTTGTCGTTCAGTTGCTGTAGCAACAAGGCATAGCGCTTCCAGTAATTGGCACTCAGCGCCGGCTTGTCTTGAT
The DNA here is from genome assembly GCA_946404495.1 of uncultured Bacteroidales bacterium. Taxonomy (GTDB): domain Bacteria; phylum Bacteroidota; class Bacteroidia; order Bacteroidales; family Paludibacteraceae; genus Colicola. The sequence goes on along the minus strand of CAMJDT010000012.1, from coordinate 44,299 downwards.
TGCCGGCCACTTTGGCGCGGTTGAACAACATAAGGCTGTAGTCGTGGTTGACGGTGTCATCGCGCATCGCCGCCACCATCTCGTCATAGACCGCATTCATCCGCTCGTACTCGCCCAACATGCACCACGCGCTCGCCATCTGCTTGCGTCCGCCGTAGGAATGGCTATAGTTCGTCCGGTCGAACAAACGACTGTGCGCACGTGCCTCATTGAGCTGACCCGATGCGGCATACGCAAAGGTGAGAAACGCATAGGCCTGCCCCGTATAGAAATCTACATACCCGGGTAGGCGATCGGGCTTGGGCATACGCGACGTACCGTCGGCGTACTCATCGGGATGCGCCGCAAAATCCTGCAATTTGGCTATCATATGCTCGCCTACGGGAATAACCTCCTCGTAGCGCCTGAGGTCAATGAGCGTCCGCATCTTGCTCTTCATGGCAAGAATACAGGCATCCATTTCTGTGAACTGCCGCACGCCGTCGGCCCGGGTGATGGTCTGGTCGATCATAGCCAGCCCCTCTTCCGTGCGGCCGAGAAGGATGAGAGAGCGACCCATCTCCCCCTGAACGGTCAGGGCCAAGACCGTTTTGCCGGTCTGACGGCACACCTCGATATAGCGCGCACCGTAATCCAACACCTTCTGGTGGTTATTACGCTGACGCGACAGATAGACGAGCGCATTGAGCACATCCAGCTGGCGGATAAGCGGCACATCGTTCTCCAGCAGAGCCTCGTAGCGGGCAACGGCCTCTGACAGCCGTCCTTCGTCGCGGCTGATGATTCGCAAACGAAGCATCTCGGCGTCGAAATCAGACAGCAGACCTGCCGCATCGGCAGAATCGACCACCTGCATGGCACCGGTGAGGTCAGACTTAAGCAAAAAAGCGGTTATCTCACGACTGACACTATCCGTCTGGGGCGTTACAAGCGGCGTCGTTTCCCGGCGTGTGCAGGAACACAGCGCCAAGAGTCCGAGGAACAGATATCCTGATAGTTTTTTAACCATTGCCTATGTCATTTACAAAAAAACATGCAAAAGTACTACAAAAAAACGACATACGCAAGAGGTAAGACAAATAATCAAGGGAAAAAGACAAAATATCATGTACAAATGCCGGTAAGACATAAAAAAAGTGCCGTCACCCTGTGACCGGAGGCGCATCACATTTCCTCCTCTCCCCACGAATCGACAGATTCGCGGGGACCCCGATGAGATACCGGGATACCGAACGGCCGGCCAAAAGTCCAACGACCAACGACTAACGACCAACGACCAACGACCAAAAAATCGCAGATTTCACACAAATTCTGCGATTTTTTTTGTGTATGTCAAAAAAAAGTTGTATCTTTGCAGCGCTAAATGTATACAGACACGAGAGTTAATACTAAAAACACGAGACGAATACTAAAAATAATACTGCCATGAAGAAAATTTACGTTCTTATGCTTGCATTGTGCGGCGCGTGGATAAGCGCTGCGGCATGCACGAATTTCATTGTCGGAAAAGCTGCGTCGACCAACGGTCAGACGCTGATCTCCTATGCAGCGGACAGCTACACGCTGTACGGATTCCTCAAGTTCCAACCCGCAGCGGATCACCAGCCCGGTGAGATGCGGCAGATCAACGAGTGGGACACCGGCAAACCGCTGATGCAGATACCCGAGGTGGCACACACCTATTCGGTAGTGGGTAATATGAATGAGCACCAGTTGACCATCGGCGAGACCACTTGGGGTGGAAGAGAAGAGCTCTGGGGAGGCACCGGTATCGACTACGGAAGCCTGATCTACGTAGCTCTGCAGCGCTGCAAGACCGCGCGCGAGGCCATCGAGTGCATCACCGACTTGGTGGAGACCTACGGATACTGCAGCGAGGGCGAGTCGTTCTCGATAGGCGACCCCAACGAGGTGTGGATCATGGACCTGATCGGTAAGGGCAAGGACCAGAAGGGCGCCGTGTGGGTAGCCGTACGCGTGCCGGACGACTGCATCGCCGGTCATGCCAACCAGGCGCGTATACGTGAGATTCCCGTGAAGGGTGCCAAGAAGAAAGGCTTCCGCGTGACGAGCAAGGACGGCCAATGGATGTGGCATAAGGATGTGGTTGCCTTGGCGCGCGAGAAAGGATACTTTGCGGACAAAGATGATCAGAAGTTCTCGTTCCAGGAGGCGTATAATCCTTTTGATTTTTCGGGCCTGTACGTGTGCGAGGCGCGCGTGTGGAGTTTCTTCCGTCATTTCTCCGACGACATGGATAAGTACCTGCCTTATGCTTCGGGCAAGACCTTCATGGAGACCGGCGGCAAGGATGCCGGCGAGGCGTTCCCGCTCTGGATCAAGCCCAACAGAAAAGTGAGCACGCAGGATATCAAGGACTGTATGCGTGATCAGTACGAAGGTACGCCGCTGGATATTACGAATAAGACCGCTGCAGGCCCCTGGAACTCGAAGCTGCGCTACGGCGGCCTGGGATTCAAGGTGGACAGCGTGCAGTACTGGTATGAGCGTCCTACGGCAACGCAACAGACCGGTTGGTCGTTCGTAGCCGAGATGCGCGGTCAGGAGAACGCCAAAGCCGGCGGTATATTCTGGTTTGGCGTGGACGATGCCGCCTGCACGGTATACGTACCGATGTATTGCCGCATCACGCGCGTACCGCGCTGCATGGAGGAGGGTAACGGCAACCTGGTGACCTACTCGCCGACGAGCGCCTGGTGGGCATTCAATATGACCGCCAACTGGGCGTACACCAAGTACTCGAAGATGTATCCCGAACTGAGGCGTGAGCAACAGAAATGGGAGATCCGGTTCAACGAGCGCGTGAGCCTATTGGACGAACAGGTAGCTACCCTCGACGACGCGGCCGCACGCGAACTACTCACCAACTACAGCGATATGCAGGCCGAGCAGGTGACGGCAGCGTGGAAGGAGCTGTTCACCTACCTCATGATCAAGTACCTGGACGGTCAGGAGAAGAAGACCGACGAGAACGGAGCCTTCCTCTACAACGAATACGGCGAGGCACAGTATCCCAACCGCCCCGCCTGCAAGGAGGAATACCTCAGAACGATCGTGAGCGAGACAGCACACGAGTAAATAAAAGGACGAAGGACAAATGTACGAGGTACGAAGGATTTACGAAGGAAAATAAGGACGAAGGTCCATCGTACATCAATCGTACATCGTACATCGTAAATCGTACATATAATTGATTTATACCATGAATAATTTGGAACCGAAAGAAGTATTCGCCATCTTTGACGAAATCAGAAAAGTGCCTCGTCCCAGTAAGCACGAGGAGAAAATCAGCCAATGGCTCGTCGATTTCGCAGCGGCACACGGCATCGAGTGCGTGCGCAACGAAGCCCTGAATGTCATTATGCGCAAGCCGGCCACTCCGGGTATGGAGGGTAAGCCGGGTGTGATACTGCAGGCTCATATGGATATGGTCTGCGAGAAGAACAGCGATGTGGAGCACGATTTCATGAACGATCCGATCGAAACCTACGTGGACGGCGAGTGGCTCAAAGCCCGCGGCACCACCTTAGGCGGCGACGACGGTATCGGCATAGCGATGGCCTTGGCCGTGATGACGAGTGAGACCGTCAAGCACCCCGACATCGAGTGCCTCTTCACCGTGGACGAAGAGACCGGCCTCACCGGTGCGTTCAAGCTCCAGGACGGCTACCTCAAGGGTCGCCAACTCATCAACCTCGACAGCGAGGACGACGGACAGATCTTCATCGGCTGCGCCGGAGGTATCGACACGTTGGCGAAGATGCATTATAAAGGTGAGAGGTTAGAGGTTAGAGGTGATAGTTTATTCCCCGCACGGGTGAAGGTGAGCGGACTGATGGGAGGTCACTCGGGCGACGATATCAACAAGGGTCGCGGCAATGCCAATAAGATCATCGTGCGTTTCCTCTTTGAGGTGATGAAGCGTACGGAGTTGCATATCGCCTCCATCAACGGCGGTAACCTGCGCAACGCGATCGCCCGCGAGGCGGAGGCTGTGTTCTGCGTGCCGATGGCTTGGAAGGAAGATCTGCGCGTGCTGTTCAATCACTACGTAGCCGACATCGAGGCCGAGATCAAGGATGTGGAGAAAGATATCCGCCTCGAGTTGGAGTCCACCGATATGCCCGAGGAGTTCATCCCCGTGGATAAGGCTACGCGCCTCATTCAGGCACTCTACGCCTGCCCGCACGGCATGTTTGCCATGTCAAAGGATATGCCGGGACTGGTGGAGACCTCTACGAATCTGGCCAGCATCAAGATGCGCGAAGGCTATGTGGAGATCAATACCTCGCAGCGTTCGTCCGTCGAGAGCCAGAAGCACAATATGAAAAATATGGTCGAGTGCGCCTTGGCTCTGGCCTGCGACGAGGTGACGCACGGCGACGGCTATCCCGGTTGGAAACCCAATGTGCACTCGCCCCTGATGGAGGTGACGAAGAAGGCCTATATAGAATTAACCGGCAAGGAGCCCGAAGTCTTGGCGATCCATGCCGGTCTGGAGTGCGGTCTGTTCCTGGAGAAATATCCGTACTTGGATATGGTCAGTATCGGTCCGCAAATGTACGGGGTACACTCGCCTCAGGAGAGGCTGAGTATACCGAGTACGAAGCGTTGTTACGATTGGCTGTGCCGTGTGCTGGCCACCTTGTAAGCCTCCAGATAGTACTTGAAGAAGTTCTTCCAGAGCGTCTTCTTAGCGACAGCCGCTGCAGCCTTGCCTGCGGCGGCTTTTTCGTCGGCAGAGAGGTGGAGGTAGTCGTTCAACTCACCCGAGATAGCCTCGATGAGTTCGAGACCGTTGGAGTCGTTGCGCGGCAGTACGCAGACACCGTCGGTGAGGTGGTCGGCCTTGCCCTTGAGCAGGGTGCGTGCCCACTGACCGAAGCCGGAGAGCGTCGTCGTGATCGTCGGTACGCTGAAGGCAGCGGACTCCAGCGGGGTGTAACCCCAGGGTTCGTAGTAAGAGGGGAACACCGTCACATCGAGACCGATGAGCGTGTCGTAATAGGTGCGGTTCATGAGCGTATCCTGTCCGTCCAGGTAGTAGGGCACGAAGACGACGTGCACGCGCTCGTTGTGGCTGAAGGAGGGCTGATCCAGATAGGGCACCAGCACGAAGGCCACCACCTGCTCGTCGCCGTTCCAGCGATGGGCCAGACGGCTGACGGCATCGAGGAAGACATCGATACCCTTGTTGCGCCACTCGAGTCGGCCGGATATGCCGATGAAGTAGTCTTTCTTGGCATCTACGCCGCGTTTGAGTCCGCTGAGACGCATATTGGCCACCTCGGCCAAGGCCTTGCGGGCTTCCTGACGACGTGCGGCGAACTCCTTTCCTTTGGGCACAAAGTCCTGTTCGAAGCCGTTGGGCAGTACCACATCCGGACGACGCTCCAGCAGCTGTTCGCATTCGCGTGCCGTGGGTTCGCTCACCGTGGTGAAGCAGTCCGCCACGTGAGCAGCCTGTTTCTCGGCACTGTGTTTGGATACCATCCCTAACTCAGCCGCCATTTGGTCGCCGTAGTAGTTATGGAAATACTCGTAGAGCGGTTTGCCGTTACCTGCGATGGAGCGACCGACACCCGTAGCGTGGGTGGTGAAGATCGTCGCGATATCGGGACAGCGGTCCTTGAGGAAGAAGAGCGTGAAGGCGGTCTGCCATTCGTGGGCTTGCACCACGGTTTGTATCTTCTTATTGCCTTTGGTCAGGGCATCCTGCAGACTCTTCATCGCTTCGCCTACGGCGTATCCGAAGAGCGAGGAGTCGTCGTAGTCGCCATAGGCGGCGTGACTCTGTACGCCATAGTGATTCCACGCCCAACTATAGATTTCATCCTTTTGGGGCCACAGGTATTGGTAGTCCACCAGCACGGCAATCGGGTTGCCGGGTACCTGCCAACGTCCTACGCGCACGTTGCCGGGTTTCTTCCAGCGGGCAAGAATACGTTTGTCTTCACGGAAAAACTGGTCGCTTCTCTCTCCCAGGTCGGGACCGAAGAACACGACATGGTCGGGAAACATGGTTTGCATTGTGGCCGCGCGGGTCGAGAGCACGGCACAGATACCGCCTACGCGGTTGCACACTTCCCAACTGGTCTCAAAAATGTAATCAGGATTGTTCATAACTATCTTTTTGTGGCGTCCACAGCCAGGCGTTGGACACCGATTAATGAATTAACTTGTTTAGGGATGGCCTCGGAGCTGTTGTCGGGCGTCTGCAGCAGCGGCAGGCGGTAGACGCCGTCGGTGGAGGCGTACCAGAGCGCGCCCTGTCCGATGGCAAGGGCTGTGGCCGGACGGCTATCCAGCAGCACGAGGTTGGAACCGTTGATATTGGCTACCCAGACGCCGTTGTCGCGCAGGTAGATCTTGCGGGCTGCGGCATCGATGACGAATCCCTCCACGTCTGTGTGACCGGCTACGGGCAGACTATGCCGCGTGAAGGTCTGCGCGCCGTACTGTGCTACGCTGTCCTGCGCCGCGTTGAGGGTCGCTACGGCGCTGCTGTCCGTAACGGGACGTGCTGTCTCATAGAGTTCGCCGAAGAGACGCTGTCCGTAGTCGGCCTCAGCCGTTCGCGTCAGGATACGCTCGGAAGGACGTTCGTTGATATAGAAACGCTTGGTGGCAAGTACGTCTAAGTCGTTGATGGTGATCGTCAGACTCATCGGTACGGAGTCGCCGAAGGTGGTGAAGAAGACCTCCACTGTCTCTTTGTCCGGACTCTCGCTCACGAGCACCGCCTCGTCGGGCAGATGCCAGAGGTAGGAGATCGTGTATTTGAAGGGATTCCACACCGAGGCGCGGAACTTCACCGTCCGGAAATACAGAATCGTATCCTCGTCGCAGGTGAACGAGGGAATCGTGTCGTAGACCTCGATGGTCTTGGTCGTGATGTAGCGCAAGGTACTGTCCACCATCAGTTGGATGGTGTATTTACCGGGCTTGCGGTAGATATGCGTGGGGTTCTTGAGCGTGCTGAAGGTGTTGTCGCCAAACGACCAAGCCCACTCCTCACCGAAATCGCAAGCGTTGGTAAAGGTGATCTTCTCGCCCGCCTTGGGTTGGAGGGGAGAGTAGGTGAAATCGATGGTCTTCTCTTTGCATGCACTAACGAGCAGCAAGACAAGTATCAATAAATGCCAGTTGTGTCTCATAATTTTCTGCGGCATTGAGCCAATGTATATCTTTTTGTCGTCTGAACCACGTCATCTGACGTTTGGCGTAATGACGACTGTTTTGTTGTATCATCTTTATGGCCTCGTCGAGGGTCAGTCGGCCGTCTATGTAGGCGAACATCTCCTTGTAGCCGACGGTATTGAGGCTGTTGAGGTGGCGTAGGGGATAGACTCGGCGCGCCTCCTCTTCCAGTCCGTCGTCGATCATCTCAACTACGCGCCTGTTGATGCGCTCGTACAGCTCTTCCCGCTCCCGCTCCAGGCCTATCTTAACGATCCGCCACGGCTTTTGACTTTCGACTATCGACTTTCGACTATCGACTGTCGACTTGCGAAAGGTCGAATACGCCAGTCCGGTCTCGAGGCATATCTCCAGGCAGTGCATCAGTCGCTGCGGGTTCTGTCGATCCACCTGCTGCCAGTACTGCGGGTCGCGCAGCGCTACCTCCTCTTGCAGCCACGGGAGTCCTTTCTCGCGGTAGGCCTCCTGCACCTGTCGGCGCGTCTCCGGCTTCACCGAGGGGATATCGTCCAGTCCCTCACAGACCGCATCGATATACAGCATACTCCCTCCCGTCAGGATCGCAAAAGGCTCATCCCCCATTTCTCTTTTCACCTTTCTGAGCACCTCCTCGCAGTCGCGGGCATAGGCGCCGGCGTTGTAGTCTTCGGTCACGGAACGCGTGCCTACAAAGTAATGCTTCACGCGCCGCTGTTCCGCGGCGGTGGGGGCTGCGGTGCCGATCGGTATCTCACGGTACACCTGACGCGAGTCGGCATTGATGATCGGACATCCGTAGCGCTCCGCGAGCCGTAGTGCGGTCTCCGTTTTGCCTACTCCGGTAGGTCCGATTACTACCAACAAGGTCCCTTCCTGCGTCATAGCGAGTGCAAAGATACTGCTTTTTTTTGAAATACGCAAATATTTTTCTATTTTTTCATTGAATAGGCTTATTTTCGTCCGTTTTGGCACTATTGAGGCGCATCTGATAGCGTTCTGCCTTGCGATTGCAGAGGGAAATGGTCTGTTCGAGGTCGTAGATCTGCTTCATCATAAGGGCCAGTTCGTACGTATCAGCGAGCGCCTGTTTCTCATCGTTGGTGAGGTAGTAGACGATGGACGAAGCGGCCTGCACGCGGATACGGCTGTCGCGGTTGGCGCTGACGAAAGCCAGTACGCGCAGGGCATCGTCGCCGAATAGGGACATGATCTCGTGCGTACCCTCGGCCTCGAAGACGTGGTTGCTTCCCTGCGCCTCCACATAGAGTTCGTCGGCCGTCAGCTTTAGGGTAGTCTGGTTGACCGGCCGCGCGGCATAGACGAAACTGCGTAGGATCAGCTGCCGGTCGTCGGAGACAAGGGCCTGGAGGTAGTTACGGCTGGTGTTGCTGCCGGTCACGAGCAGACGGTGGATATAGTGTCCGTGGTCCTCGTAACTGTCGTTCTTCTCATAGCGGAAGGGCTTCATCAGCGGTTCCACCTCGGGCAGTAGTGCCTGCAGCAGCGAATCGGCCGATTGGCGGGTCATTTCGTTGCGCACCATCTCGATGCTGTCGTTGCGCTGTTTCTCGGCGCGAAGGAGTTCCACTTTGGTCGGTTTGTGGCCGCAGGAGGCGAGGCCGAGCAGCGCGACGGAAAGAAGGCTAAAAACGAGTATTTTTTTCATAATTGGCATGTATTTTTCGTAAAATTGGGTGCAAAGATACAAAAAAGAATTGAAAATACGAAAAAAAATCGGAAAAATTTGCATATTTGTATTATTTTTTGTAACTTTGCCGCCGAATTGGTGTATTAGGGCTAAGATACACCTTACGTAGAACAAAAAACACATAAAATAAACAAATGACAAGTATGAAGAAAAGTTTCTTTTTTCTGACGATGGCAGCAGCTTTGATGCTGGCATCTTGCGGTGCCCCTGTGCAACCCGAGCAGATTAACGTAAACCCGAGCCCCCTGAAGGTAGTGGGTAACAAGGTGAACGCCGAGATTACCGGTAAGTTCCCCGCTAAGAAGTTCTCGAAGAAAGCCGTTGTAACGATTACTCCGGTGCTGAAATTCGACGGTCGTGAGGTACTGGGTGAGCCCGTTACCTATGTAGGCCAGAAGGTAAAAGAGAACGGCAATACCGTTGTCTATAAGAGCGGTGCCGCTTACAGCCACTCTGTAAGTTTTGATTTCGTGCCCGAGATGGCTAAGTCGGAGCTGTATCTGCGCTTCGATGCCCGCAAGGGTAAGAAGACCGTGGAGATTCCCGACCTCAAGATTGCTGACGGTGTGATCACTACCGCCAAGATGGCTACTGCCGAGGATGTTCCCTCGCAGATCACTTCCGACAAGTTCCAACGTATCATCCAAGAGATGCAGGAGGCTGACATTATGTTCCTCATCCAGCAGGCTAACCTCCGTTCGTCGGAGACCGGCAGCCAGAAGATGAAAGACCTGCGCGCCGCTATCAAGGATGCTAACAACGATTCCCGCAAGGAGATCCACAGCCTCGAGGTATCGGGCTATGCAAGTCCCGAAGGCGGTGTTGACCTGAACACCCGTCTGGCTAAGGAGCGTCAGGCTAACGCACAACGCTTCCTCCAGAACCAGATGAAGCAGGATAAGGTGAAAGCTGAGATCCTGGCCAATATGACCGCTGAGGACTGGGAAGGCTTCCGCAAGGCTATGGAAGAGAGCAACATCAAGGACAAAGACCTCGTTCTGCGCGTGCTGTCGATGTACTCGGATCCCGAGGAGCGCGAGGCACAAATCAAGAACCTGAGCGCTGTCTATAAGACCATCGCTGACGAGATCCTGCCCGCACTGCGTCGCAGCCGTCTGATCCTGACCACCGACATCATCGGTAAGTCGGACGACGAGATCAAGGCTTATATGCAGAACGATCCCGCTGCGCTCAACGTAGAGGAGATGCTCTATGCTGCTACCCTGACCAACGATCCCGCAGAGAAAATGGCTGTTTACCGCAAGGTGACCGAGCAGTTCCCCAACGACTATCGCGGATGGAACAACCTGGGTATGTGCTACTTCCAGCAGAACAACATCGCTGAGGCTCGTCGTTGCTACACCAAGGCGCTGGCTATCGAGCCCAACAATGCCGACGTTAACTACAATGCCGGTCTGGCAGCTATGGCTGACAACGACCTCGCAAAGGCTGAGGAGTATCTGGGCAAGGCCGGTGGCACCAAGGGTGACCTCAATGCCGCTATGGGAACGCTCTACACGATGAAGGGTGACTATGCTAAGGCTAAGAACGCGTACAAGGGTGGTGCCAGCAACAACGCTGCTGTGCAACAGATCATGAACGAGGACTACGCCGGCGCTCGCAAGACTCTGGCCGCTGTGGAGAACCCCAACGCAACTACTGCTTATCTGGCAGCCATTGTCGGTGCTCGCACCAACGACCGTGACGCTGTGTACACCAATATGCGTCTTGCCGTTGAGCGTGATGCCAACATGAAGGCTCGTGCTCAGAAGGATATCGAGTTTGCTAAGTTCATGGAGGATGAGACCTTCCTGGCTATCATCAAGTAAATAGATGTCGATCCTGTTTCCCAAAGTAAGGAAACCCCGTGAGTGGGACTATCGCCCCATTTACTACGACGAGGAAAAAGAGGCGCGCAAGCAAAAACTTGCGCGCCTGCATCATGGCTCCTTCCGCGAGGAACATGAGAAGAACATGTCAACTCAGCGGGCCAAGAACCAATCCAAGCTGACCTTCTGGCTGGCGCTGCTGGTGTTGGCCTTGGCCTTGTATTTCTTCTTGCGATAAAAAGCGATGGATATCATTCGTCTCTTACCCGATAGTGTGGCCAACCAAATAGCAGCCGGTGAGGTCATCCAGCGTCCCGCCTCCTGCCTCAAGGAGTTGGTGGAGAACTCGCTGGATGCGGGGGCTACGCATATCCAGGTCATCGTGCGCGATGCCGGCCGAACCCTGCTGCAGGTGATCGACAACGGATCGGGTATGAGCGAGACGGATGCCCGAATGGCTTTTGAGCGGCACGCTACCTCCAAGATCAAGGAGGCGGCCGACCTCTTCCGGCTCCGCACAATGGGGTTCCGCGGCGAGGCGCTGGCCAGTATATGTGCCGTAGCACATGTGGAAGTGCTGACCCGCAGGCAGGAGGACGAGATTGGCACGCTATTGGAGATAGCCGGTTCGGACGTGGTGCGCCAGGAATTAGCCGCCTGCCCCGTAGGTACCAACATCAAGGTTAAGAACCTCTTTTACAACGTCCCCGTTCGTCGTAAGTTCCTCAAGACCGACCAGACCGAACTGCGCAACCTCATTCAGGACTTCTACCGCATCGTGCTGGTGTGGCCCCAGGTGCAGTTCACGCTCGTTCACAACGATGAGATCCTCTTCGACCTGCCGGCAGGCACCGAGAAACAACGCATCGGACAACTCTTCTCACGTTCCCTGAAGCAGGACTATACTTCGCATTTCGTGGATATCAAGGTGGAGAGCGAACTGGTGTCGATCCACGGCTTTGTGGGCAAACCCGAGTCGGCCGGTAAGCAGCCGCAGCAGTATCTGTTCGTCAACGGACGCTATATGCGTCATCCCTATTTCCATAAGGCAATACTGACCGCCTATGCCGGTACGCTCGGCGCCGATATGAACCCGAGTTACTTCGTCTATTTCGACGTCGATCCGGAGAGTATCGATGTCAATATTCATCCGACTAAGACGGAGATCAAGTTCCAGGACGAGCAGATGATTTTCCAAATCCTGCTGGCCGCTGTGCGAGAGGCTTTGGGTAAGTTCAACGTGAGCCCTTCGCTGGATTTCGACGTGGAAGGTCGTCCCGATATGCCGGTAAGCCGTCTCGGCGAGCAGAAGTACGAGATGCCGCGTATATCCAATGAGTCGCACTATAATCCCTTCCATTCCGCTACGCAGGTCTCCAAGGATTGGCAGAAACTCTATGAAGGTTTGCCCAAATCGCAGGAGCCGATCGCGGAACCCATGGAGCGCGAAGGCCGGGAGCAGACGCTCTTTACCGTAGAGACTCCTACGGGTACGCCGACGGCGGTGGGTAACCGCTATATCGTCGTGCCGGACAAGGAAGGAATACTCCTCATCCATCGTGTGCGTGCGCGCGCTTGCGTACTATATGATATATATATGCGCCAGATTCGCGCGCAGCAGGGCGTGAGGGAGCAGCTCTTGTTCCCCGACATCTGGGACCTGAATGCCGAACAGGTGCCGACGGTCTTGAGCCTGAAGGACGATTTAAGGTACCTGGGATTCGAGTTGGAGCAGTTATCACCGCTCAGTTTCTCGGTCAATGCTGTCCCACCGCAACTGAACGGTCAGAACGCCTTGGCAGTGCTGCAGAATATCCTCGCGGAGGTGACTGCTACCGGTTCGTCGGTGCGCGAAGAGTGGCAGAAGAGTCTAGCCTTGTCGCTGGCCTATAGTGCCGCAGGCGGTCAGCAGACCATGACGGAGGGTCAGATGCGGGAGCTCATGGACCAACTTTTTCACCTCAACTCCTTCACGCGTACTCCGGACGGAAAAATGGTGCTTTTGCGCATAAGTGAGGATGAAATTGCTCGAAAATTTTGAAAAAATTGCATAAAATTGCTATTTTAGGGTTACAATTGTACGATTAGTGCCCTAAAAATTTGCATAATTCAAAAAAAAAGTGTACTTTTGTCGGCTAATTTGTGTGAAGGCACAATGAGACAACGAAAAATATTAACTTATAAAGTATAAAAATTATGTCAGACATTGAATCGAAAGTAAAAGCTATTATCGTTGACAAGCTGGGTGTGGAAGAATCGCAAGTTACCCCCGAAGCAAGTTTTGCAGCTGACCTCAACGCTGATTCGTTGGACACTGTAGAACTGATCATGGATTTCGAGAAAGAGTTCAATATCTCGATTCCTGATGAGGATACACAGAAGATTTCGACGGTGCGTGATGTTATTGAGTACATCGAGAAAGCTACCGCTTAATCCCCTTTAAATGATGTATTCGAGTCTGCGACCAACAGCCGTAGACTCGTTTTTATGACTATATACGATGGAAACAAAACGAGTAGTAGTGACCGGCATTGGTGCAATCACACCGATAGGAAACAGTGTGCCGGAGATGTGGCAGGCGATGAAGGAAGGCAAGAGCGGCGTAGGACCTATTACGCTGTTTGATGCCGCGAATTTCAAGACACAGTTCGCTGCCGAGGTAAAGGACTTTGATATCACGACGATCATGGACCGCAAGGAGGCCCGTAAGTTGGATCGCTATGCCCAGCTCGCTATAGCAGCTGCCAAGGAGGCGATGGAACATTCGCGGCTTAATATGCAGGAAGAGGATGCCGACCGTATCGGCGTGATCTGGGGTACAGGCATGGGAGGTCTGACTACGCTGCTGGGCGAACATGTAGACTTTGTTCAGGGCGACGGAACGCCTCGCTTTGGTCCCTTCTATATCCCCAAATCGATTCCCAACATGGGTTCGGCACATATCTCGTTGCTCTACGGTCTGAAAGGTCTGAACTACTCGGTATCCGCCGCGTGTGCCTCGTCGGGCAATGCGATCGCTGCTGCACTCGACGCGATTCGTCTGGGGCGCGCTGATGTTATGGTCACCGGAGGCAGTGAGGCATGTATCACGACCGGCGGCGTAGGCGGCTTCAATGCCATGCGTGCACTCTCTACGCGCAACGACTCGCCCGAAACGGCCTGCCGTCCCTATTCCAAGTCGCGCGACGGTTTCATCATCGGCGAAGGTGCCGGCTGTCTCATCCTCGAGGAATACGAACATGCCGTACGTCGCGGAGCAACGATCCTGGCCGAACTGGCAGGCGCTGCTACCAATGCGGACGCTTATCATATGACCGCTCCCGAGCCCACCGGTCAGGGTGCGGCGCGCGTGATGCAGTTGGCCCTGCAGGATGCAGGACTCCGTCCCGAGGATATCGATTATATCAATACGCACGGCACCAGCACTCCGCTCGGAGATGTGGCCGAACTGACGGCTATCAAACAGGTGTGGGGCGAGGATGCCTATCGGCTGAGTATATCGTCTACCAAGTCGATGACCGGTCACCTGCTCGGTGGTACCGGCGCAGTCGAGGCGATCGCTTCCATTATGGCGCTGCGTGACGGTGTCGTACCGCCTACGATTAACCACGAGGAAGGCGACGAGGACGAGAACATCGACTATAAACTCAACCTCACTTTCAATCAGGCCCAAAAACGCGAGATGCGTGCCGCCATGAGCAATAACTTCGGCTTCGGCGGACATAACGCCTGCTTGATCGTCAAGAAAGTTGAAAAGTGAAAGTTGAAAAGTGAAAGTTGAAAGGTGAAAGGAGACAAGGATGAGAATCGCGATTGTCGGAGCTTCAGGCGCTGTAGGCCAAGAGTTGCTGAAGGTGCTCTCGGAACGGAACTTCCCGGTAAGTGAATTGCGCCTGTTCGGATCGGAAAGGAGTGCAGGACAGCGTTATACGTTCTGCGGACAGGACTATGCGGTGGAGCAACTCAAGCACGGCGATCAGTTCCGCGATATTGACATCGCCTTTGTCTCAGCCGGAGCTTCGGTGTCCCGGGAGTACGCCGACGACATCACACGCTTTGGCGCGATCATGATTGATAACTCGTCGGCTTTCCGCATGGACGACGATGTGCCCTTGGTGGTGCCCGAAGTGAATGCAGTGGATGCACTGACTCGGCCGCGTAATATCATCGCCAATCCTAACTGCACCACGATCCAACTGGTGGTAGCCCTGCAGGCACTCAACAACATCTGTCCCGTTCTTCGCGTACATGTAGCGACCTATCAGGCAGCTTCGGGCGCCGGAGCACAAGCGATGCAGGAGCTGCAGGAGCAGTACCGGCAGTTGGTTGCAGGCGAAGAGGTGACCGTCCGCAAGTTCCCCTATCAGTTGGCGTATAATCTCATCCCCCAGATCGATGTCTTCACCGACAACGGTTACACCAAGGAGGAGATGAAGATGTACAACGAGACGCGCAAGATCATGCACTCCGAAGTGCGTGTGAGCGCAACCTGTGTACGCGTGCCTTCGCTGCGCGCGCATAGCGAGAGCGTCTGGGTAGAGACCGAGCGACCGGTCAGCATCGAGGAAGCCCGTGAGGCCTTCCGTACATCGCCCGGTTGTGCGCTCATGGACGAACCGGACGAGAAACGCTATCCGATGCCTCTGTTCCTGAGTGGCAAGGATGAGGTGTTTGTGGGACGTATCCGCAAGGACCTGGCAGACGCTAACGGACTGAGTTTCTTCTGCGTCAGCGACCAGATCCGCAAGGGTGCCGCCCTTAATGCAGTACAAATAGCAGAATGGCTGATCAAATCGAAATAATGGCACCCGTTGGCTCGTGGGAGAGCCTCGCTGCAGCCTTGCAGGCGAAAACGGACAGTATCTACTTCGGGGTAGAGCGCCTCAATATGCGTTCGCGTTCGTCGGCTAATTTCACCACGGCCGACCTCCATGAGATCGTTCGTCGTTGCAAGGAAGCGGGCGTGAAGACCTATCTGACGCTCAATACGGTGCTCTATCCGGAGGATATGACGCTGATGCGCGAGATCGTGGACAATGCCAAGGAGGCCGGTCTGGATGCCATCATTGCCTCCGACATCGCCGCGCTGCAATATGCACACAGCCAAGGTGTCGAGGTGCATCTATCCACCCAACTCAATATCGCCAATACCGAGGCCTTGCGCTTCTATGCCCAATACGCCGATGTGGTCGTGCTGGCGCGCGAACTTAATCTCGAGCAGGTAGCTCAGATTCATCGTGACATCGTCGAGCAGCATATCTGCGGCCCCAAGGGCGAACCGATCCGTATCGAGATGTTCTGCCACGGAGCACTCTGCATGGCCGTCAGCGGCAAGTGCTATCTCTCGCTCAATAACCTCAACGCCTCTGCTAATCGCGGAGCGTGCATGCAGATATGCCGGCGCGGTTATATCGTGCATGACAAGGAGTCGGAGATCGAACTGGAGGTGGACAACCAGTATATCATGTCCCCCAAGGACCTGAAGACGATTCATTTCCTCAACAAGATGCTCGATGCGGGCGTACGGGTGCTCAAGATCGAGGGTCGCGCACGCGGCGCAGAGTACGTCAAGACAGTTGTCGGTTGTTATAAGGAAGCCGTGCAGGCTTGGCAGCAAGGACTGTATCGCGACGATGCGCTGATCACGCCGCGTATCGAGGACTGGAACACCCGCCTTTCGACGGTCTTCAATCGCGGCTTCTGGAACGGCTATTACCTCGGGCAGCGTCTCGGCGAATGGACGCACCACTACGGCAGTCAGGCTACCCTCAAGAAGGTCTATGCCGGACGGTGTACCAATTTCTACAAGAACCTCTCCGTGGCGGAGTTCTACCTGGAAGCCCTGCCGTCCATTAAGGAGGGCGACCGGCTGCTCGTTACCGGCGAAACAACCGGTGCGCTGGAAATCCCCGCCCACGACCTCCACGACGAAGCCGGACATCCGGCCGAGGAGGTCTTGCAGGCGAAGTTCTTCGCTGTCCGCACCCCCGAACCCGTTCGCAGAGGCGACAAGCTCTTCCTCCTCCGCGAAGCGTAATTGCAAAAAGTGCTTCCGTAGAGCACTTTTTTTGTGAAATATTTGCGTAATTGAGAAAAAAGTAGTACCTTTGCAGGCGAAAAGGTTTTTATGAAATAATCATTATGACTACTTTATCGCAAAAAGAGAAAGAGGCTATTATGAAAGACATGAAGTCTTTTGATGAGCCTATGCCGGCTGTCGGGATTTTCTGGTATGATCCTCAAGAGCACGATTTCTTTGGCGTGTATAAAAAAGAACTGACGCCGAAAATGGTGGAAGAAGCAGCTGACAAAGGTTTACCCTATATCAACTATCAAACCTTACATCGCCAAATATGGCAGAAACAGTATTTTAAGGCGTTAGCCAAGCACGAACCTACAAAGTTTAGCGGAGATTATACGCAGGTACCACGAGGACGAGTATCATGGGCAGTAGATCATTTTGTGGTGTTTGTTGGTCAGTGGGCAAAAGATATTGAGGAGGAATTGACAGCTTTGCTTGAGCGGTACTTTGCCTTGCCATATTTTGAATTCCGTTATGACGAGCATTGGGATTTAGGGCACGGTTGGTTCGGCGACTTGTAATAAATAGCTCAAGCGTTACAAGTCATTTAGAAAAGTGAATAATTGCCCAAATGCAGGTCAGAGCACCGCATTTGGGCAATTCTTTTTTTACTCCGCGAGATTGATAGCGAAGTAGAGGATACGTCCTTGCGGCGTGCAGCCGGTGAGGAAGAGTACGCGGTCGCGTTCGGGTGCTGCAGACGCACGGCGAACTACTTCGTTGAGGTCTTCCTCGGTGCGGATGGCACGGCTGTTAGCCTTGAGGATGATGAAGTCGGACGGCACACCGGCGGCTTTGAGTTTGCCCGTCTTGAGCGAACGGATCTGCAAGCCGTAGTTGATGCCGAGACGTTCTTTCTGTTTGTCGGTCAGTTCGGCAAAGGTAGCGCCCAGCACGGATGCCTTGTTATCAGCAGATATGAAGCCGGTACCGCCCTCGCGATTGGTGAGCGTCGCCTTCACAGTGACGGTCTTACCGTCGCGCAGAAGGGTGATCGTGACTACATCTCCCGGGCGGTGACGACCTATCTGTTCCTGCAGGTCGGTGGTGGTCTTGATGGCGGTGTTGTCAATCTTGGTGATGACATCGCCGCTCTGTATACCCGCTTTCTCGGCAGCTCCGTCCTCGAGCACATCGGCTACATAGGCGCCTTGCAGGGTCGGGAGGTGCTCCTCTTTCTGCAACTCGGATGTGATCTCACGCATCTGTACGCCGAGGATAGCACGTTGCACGGTGCCGTACTGACGGATATCGCTTACGACCTTCTGCACGATGCTCGTAGGCACGGCAAAGCTGTAGCCGGAGTAGGAACCCGTCTGCGAAGCGATAGCGGTATTGATACCGACGAGTTCGCCGCGCGTATTGACCAGTGCGCCGCCCGAGTTACCGGGATTGACGGCCGCGTCGGTTTGGATAAACGACTCGATCTTCATCTCGGCATTGAGGATATTGATGTTACGCGCCTTGGCGGATACGATGCCCGCGGTGACGGTCGAGGTGAGATTGAAGGGATTGCCTACGGCCAGCACCCACTCGCCTACGCGCAACGCGTCCGAATTACCCATCAATATGACCGGAAGGTTGGTCTCGTCGATCTTCAGCAGCGCGATGTCCGTGGTCGGATCAGTGCCGACGAGTGTCGCGGTGTATTCGCGTTTGTCGTTGAGCACCACCTGAATCTGTTGCGCACGGTCGATGACGTGGTTGTTGGTGACGATATATCCGTCCGATGAGATGATCACACCCGAACCGGAGGCCTGTTGCGCGGGCGCTTCGTAGTGTAGGTCGGGGCGACCGAAGAAGAACTCAAAGAATGGATCGGTGTTCTGACGCGGCGAATTGCGGTAGGTCGTCTTGACGTGCACGACGGCGTTGACCGACAGTTCGGCCGCGTTGGTGAAGTCTGTCTCGCCGGCTTGCGGCAGCGATGCAAAGCGTCCGTAGGCGGCAGGTACGGCAACAGAGTCGTGCCACGCGAGCGCGTTGGACGGTTGCGGAGCAGAGTAGTGCACAACGGTAAGTGTTGTGGCGGCGCTGATGGCAGCTATGAGTGCCACGAGGCCAAGGGATTTCCAAATTGGTTTCATAGTTTCGTCAAAAATTTATTTGTTCGCACGTATATATTGCAAACTCCGTGCCAAAGTGAAAAAAGGAGAATATTGATAATTAAAAAAAAAGATGCAGTGGGGGCCCCAAAAAAGTCAGAATGAGTTTTTTGGGAAAAGGAGGAAGGTCTGGGACTCTTTATGCCGTTGGAGACGGCATCTTATAGTCTCAAATCACAATACGGGGGCCCCAAAAAAGTCAGAATGAGTTTTTTGGGAAAAGGAGGAAGGTCTGGGACTCTTTATGCCGTTGGAGACGGCATCTTATAGTCTCAGACCTTCCGACGTGGAGATAGCGGGAGTCGAACCCGCGTCCAAACAGGGAACAAATACGCTTTCTACACGCTTATTTCGGCCTTCATTTTCGTCCGTCAGCAAGACCCGAACCACCAACCGACGGCTTATCTGCTTCATCTTCACCCCTCCGTCGCAGCGCCGTTGAGGCTATCTTCGCAATTTCTGCACCGCTATATCCCATTGAGCCGCGAAGCCGGGCTTGGAGCGATGTCTCGATTCCCTACCTAGTAGGGAAATAAGGCCAACCTACTGTACTTCGGTTTAGGCAGCGAGAGCATAGTTGTTGTTGCCAGTTAATTGTTTTAGACCCGGTTAACGTGCTTGATCCATGCACGGCGTGCTTACGAATCCATCCTGCCTGCTGTCAAAACCAATTATCCCCCGCGTTCGGCAACGAGCTCGCACCGACCGAACGCTCCGCGCTCGTTATAGCGACTCGTGCCTCCGCTTTTCCCCAAAAAATCTCGTTACACGATTTTTTCGGGGACCCCGTGGATATGTATTGATACCAGAGGTTGAAAGCGGCTGCAAAAGTACTGCTTTTTTTTGATATAACCAAATATTTTTGCATTTTTTATGCAGAGAGGGTCGATTTTTTTTGCCTACACCCGAAAAAAGTAGTTTTTTTCTCCGACTTTACCGAACCGTTTTCGAGAAAATCCCGAGTCAATCTCGAATCATTCTCAATGCTTTTGGCTGCAAAACGAGCTCGGAGGTGCGTTTTTAACGAAAATGCGGATGACAAAGTGGCAAAGTGGCAAAGTTCAAATCGCTCTAACTCGTTGATTTTCAACCACTTTGTCAACTTTGCCACTTTGCCACCTCCCAAAATTTATACTCTGTTTCTCGGATAGTCGTCTACTACACGCTCGTTGCTCTAACTACGGTTCAATAGCAGATTATCAGCGGAGTATTAGCAGAGTAAAAGCGAAAAATCCTAGACCATTGCCGAGTCAATCTCGATCCAATCACGAGACTGTTCCCTACCTTACTGCCATGACTCTCAACGCTCTGTAATACCTAAAAACATCAATTTTCTACAAAAACTGCGATTTTTCTTGCATATATCAAAAAAATGTTGTAACTTTGCAGGCTGAAACGGAAAATGCATGAAAAGCGATATGAAAAATCCATCGAATGCGGAACTTAGTCAACCTGCCGAGCAGGTTCATTTGCCGGAGAATGCGGGTCGTCCGCTGCGTCCCGGTGAACGATACGAACCGATCATGAAAGCGGGTCAGGAGTACCCCGAAGTGACGCCTTACAGCGTGTCGTTAGGTGTAGTAATGGCGATTATTTTCTCCGCTGCTGCGGCCTATCTGGGTCTGAAAGTAGGGCAGGTGTTTGAAGCGGCTATTCCGATTGCGATTATTGCGGTAGGCCTGTCTGGCGCGCTCAGAAGGAAGAATGCCTTGGGCGAGAATGTGATTATCCAATCCATCGGTGCCTCCAGCGGCGTGATTGTAGCAGGTGCTATCTTCACCTTGCCGGCGCTCTATATCCTGCAAGCCAAATATCCCGATATCACGGTCAGTTTCATGCAGGTCTTCCTCTCCAGCCTCTTGGGCGGATGTCTGGGCATCTTGTTCCTGATTCCGTTCCGTAAGTTCTTTGTGCAGGAGAAGCACGGCGAATACCCCTTCCCCGAAGCTACGGCTACGACGCAGGTCTTGATATCCGGCGAGCAAGGCGGTAATCAGGCGAAGCCTCTTATCCTGGCAGCCGGCATAGGCGGATTATATGACTTTATCGTATCGACCTTTGGTCTCTGGACCGATAGCCTCAGCACACGCATGACGGCTTGGGGCGAGGCGGTGGCCATGAAAGCCAAGACCGTCTTTGCCATCAATACCTCGGCGGCGGTGCTGGGCTTAGGCTATATCATCGGATTGAAATATGCTGCCATCATCTGCTGCGGTTCGTTCTTTACCTGGTGGGTGATCCTGCCTGTATTGGGCGCAACGGGTATGGGAGATATGGATCCCCAAGCCCTGTACGCCGGCTACGGACGTAATATCGGTATCGGAGCGATCGCGATGGCGGGTCTATTGGGTATCATCAAGAACTGGGGCGTGATTGCCGGAGCCTTCGGATTGGTCAAGAAAGAGTTCGGCGGCAAAGGCAAACAGGTGGCTGAAGCGGCTCTGCGCACGGAGCGCGACCTGAGCATGAAGTTCCTCGCAATCGCCGTGATAGCGGCGCTGGTCATCGTCTTGGCCTTCTTCTGGGCCGGAGTGCTGCATAACTTTGTGCAGGCCTTGGTAGCGTGGGTCGTAGTGACCGTGATTGCCTTCCTCTTTACCACCGTTGCGGCCAATGCAATCGCTATCGTGGGCAGTAACCCCGTGAGCGGTATGACGCTGATGACGCTGATCATCGCCTCGGTGGTGTTTGTAGCCGTCGGCATGAAAGGTTCCAGCGGCATGGTTGCTGCGATGGTGATTGGCGGCGTGGTCTGCACGGCACTGAGTATGGCCGGCGGATTCATCACGGATCTGAAGATCGGATACTGGCTCGGCACGACGCCCAAGAAACAGGAGACCTGGAAATTCCTCGGCACGCTCGTAAGTGCGGCTACGGTAGGCGGCGTGATGATCATTCTCAACAAGACCTACGGCTTTACGGGCGACAATGCCCTCGTGGCTCCGCAGGCCAACGCGATGGCAGCGGTGATCGAACCGCTGATGTCGGGTCAGGGCGCTCCCTGGATGCTCTACTTCGCCGGAGCCGTGCTGGCACTGATACTGAACTTCACAGGTGTACCCGTACTGCCGTTTGCCTTGGGTATGTTTATCCCCTTGCACCTCAATACGCCGCTACTCGTAGGCGGTGCGATCTCGTATTTCGTCAGCCGTAAGAACGACAAAGACGGCGAACGTGCCGAAGAGTTAGCGCAGAAGCGCAATGAGAAAGGTACGCTCGTAGCCAGCGGATTCATCGCCGGCGGAGCATTGATGGGTGTAGTAAGCGCCGTGATTAAGTTCTGCGGCGCCGACTGGTGGCTCAATGAGTGGGCCGGTACCACCGGTGCACAGGTACTGGGTATCGCGATGTACGCCTTACTTATCACGTACTTCGTCATCGCCTCAAAGAAAGTGAAAATATAACAATACTAACAAATAAATTAAATCAATAAGTTTTATGGTATCATTCAAGGAACTGGGTTTGGTGAATACCCGTGAGATGTTCGCCAAGGCAATTAAGGGCGGCTATGCTATTCCCGCCTTCAACTTCAACAACATGGAGCAACTGCAAGCCATCATCAAGGCTGCTGCTGAGACCAAGAGTCCCGTTATTCTGCAAGTGAGCAAGGGTGCCCGCAACTATGCAAACCAAACGCTGCTGCGTTATATGGCACAAGGCGCTGTAGAGTACGCTAAGGAACTGGGTTGGGAGCATCCTCAGATCTGCTTGCACCTCGACCACGGTGACAGCTTCGAACTGTGCAAGAGCTGCGTTGATTTCGGTTTCTCGAGCGTGATGATCGATGCATCGTCGCTGCCCTATGAGGAGAATATTGCGCTGACCAAGAAGGTCGTTGAGTACGCTCATCAATACGATGTAACTGTTGAGGCTGAGTTGGGTGTATTGGCAGGTGTTGAGGACGAGGTATCGTCGGCTGTAAGCCATTATACGAAGCCCGAAGAGGTGGTTGATTTCGCTACCCGCACCGGTTGCGATAGTTTGGCTATCTCGATTGGTACGTCGCACGGCGCCTACAAGTTCACGCCCGAACAGTGCACCCGCGATCCGAAGACCGGCCGTCTCGTTCCGCCCCCCTTGGCATTCGATGTACTGGACGCTATCATGGAGCAACTGCCCGGATTCCCCATCGTACTGCACGGCTCGTCGTCCGTTCCCCAAGAGTACGTGGATATGATCAATAAATACGGCGGCAAACTGCCCGACGCAGTAGGTATCCCCGAGGAGCAACTCCGTAAGGCAGCTGCCAGCGCTGTATGCAAGATCAATATCGACTCCGACAGCCGTCTGGCCTTCACCGCTGCTGTTCGTAAGGTCTTCGCCGAGAAACCCGGTGAGTTCGACCCGCGCAAATACTGCGGTCCTGCACGCGACCTGATGGAGGAACTCTACAAGCACAAAATCATCAACGTGCTCGGTTCCAACGGAAAAGCAGAGTAAAGGTTATAGATGAAAGGATAAAGGTTATAGTCTATGGCTTTACCATTTATGTCAGCCGAAGAGGCTGCTAAGTTTGTCCACAACGGAGATGTAGTCGGCATGGGAGGTTTTACTCCCGCCGGCGCTCCGAAGGACGTTCCCACGGCAATCGCTCATATGGCAGCCGCCATGCATGCCGAGGGCAAAGAGTTTAAGATCGGTATTTACACAGGTGCCAGCACGGGTGACAGCTGCGACGGTGAGTTAGCCCGTGCACACGCTATCTCCTTCCGTACGCCCTATCAGAGCAACAAGGATCTGCGTACCGAACTCAACAACCAGGATGCACATTACTACGACATGCACCTGAGCGAGTTGGCACAAGACCTGCGCTACGGCTTCCTGCCCAAGCCCGATGTGGCTATCATCGAGGCCTGCGAGGTAACGGAGAACGGTGAGATCGTTCCGACAGCAGGTGTAGGTATAGCGCCTACGATCTGCCGACTGGCCGACCGCGTCATCGTGGAACTCAACGCTGCTATGCCGCCTATTATGCGCGGTATGCACGATATCTACGAACCCGCCGATCCTCCCGTTCGTCGCGAGATTCCCGTCTATCACGTCAGCGACCGTATCGGTAGCGACTGCATCAAGGTGGATCCCAAGAAGATCGTCGCCGTCGTGCACACCAACCGCCCCAACGAGGTAGCTAAGTTTGCCGAACTGGACGAGACGACGCAGAAGATTGGTAACAACGTAGCCCTCTTCCTCGAGAACGAGATGCGCGAGGGTCGTCTGCCCAAGTCGTTCCTGCCGATCCAATCGGGCGTAGGTAACATCGCCAACGCCGTATTGGGTGCACTGGGTGAGAACAAAGACATCCCCGCCTTTGAGATGTACACCGAGGTCATTCAGGACTCCGTCATCGGTCTGATGAAAGAGGGTCGCGTGAAGTTCGCCAGCGGTTGCTCCCTTACCGTAGGTAGCGACAAACTGCAGGACATCATCGACCACATCGACTTCTTCCGCGATAAGATTGTGCTGCGTCCGCAAGAGATCAGCAACAATCCCGAGGTAGCACGCCGCCTGGGTCTTATTACCATCAACACTGCCCTCGAGGCCGACATCTTCGGTAACATCAACTCGACGCACGTATTGGGTACCAAGATGATGAACGGTATCGGCGGTTCGGGTGACTTCACCCGCAACGCCTACTGCTCCATCTACACGACACCCTCTACGGCTAAGGGTGGCGCGATCTCGTCGTTCGTTCCTATGGTAAGCCATATGGATCACTCGGAGCATAGCGTCAAGATCATCATCACCGAGCATGGCATCGCTGATTTGCGCGGCAAGAGCCCGATCCAACGCGCGCACGAGATCATCGATAAATGTGTGGATCCTACCTATCGTCCGCTGCTCAACGAATACCTTTCGCTGGCCAAGAAATCGCACACGCCGCATAACTTGGCGCTTGCATTGGCTATGCATCAAGAGTTCGCCAAGACCGGCGATATGCGTACGACACGCTGGGAGAATTATCTCCGCTAACCATTTGTTTATAAACCGGAGACACGGCTGCTAAGAGTCGTGTCCCCGGTATAGCCGACGACCCAATGAAACACGTGAAGAATAACAAAAGGCTATTATTAGGACTGGTATTGTCTGTTTTTATTGGAATATTCCTGCCTCAGGCCGTTGAGGCTGCTAACGGCTTGTACGGTAAGCGTATTGCGTATCGCTCGTCGTATCGCAAATATCGTGCGCACAGGGCAACCCGTAATATCTACCGTAACTACTACGATTGGGACTTCACGACCGCCTTCACCCTCGACGGGCTCTACTATTACGGCGACGTGGAGAACCGTGGTTTCGCGATGTTCAACGGACCGATTGCCGACAACCTCTGCGGACTCGGTAAGTTCAGCGTCACGCACCGTGTCGGCAACTTCACCCATATGCGTTATACGATTGCGGGTGGTGTCATCAACGGTGATAACACCAAGTATGCCGACAAAATGGCTACGACCAATACTCCTCTCTCCTATCGCAACTTCCATTCCTGGGTCGTGAATGGATCGGTGGGCGTAGAGATCTATCCCGTGCATAATACCGGCTTCTACCTCTATGCGGGTTTTCTCTTCAACTACAGCAATCTCGATTACACCTTCTGGAAAATCTACCATGGCAAACAGGAGTGCTTCCTACCGATGATTCCGCTCGAGGTCGGTTATGCCTTCCGAATGAGCGATAACTGGTATATCAATGTCCACTTAGGCTGGACGCAAGGCTTGTGCGATAAGGACGGCTGGAGCCTGGACGGCTTCCCCCACAAGCACGTGCTCTCCGATGGCACCGAACTAACGATGGGTCTTCCGCCTTCATCCTATGTCAACAAGATGGCAGACGGTTGGTTCAGCCTCGGTATCACCGTTAGTTACACCTGGCAGAAGAAGTGCATCACCTGTAACTTCCACTAATTTCACGTCTCACGTCTCCCAATGAGTGGTAAACGCCTCATAGTGCTTCTGCTGCTGGGACTGTGTCCTCTGCTGTGCGTTTCCGCGAAGGAGCATAAGAAGAGGCTGAACTGGGTCACCGTCGATTCGCTGGCCGCGGATACGATGTCGAAGAAGGAACTGCGAAACTACAAGGCCAAGATGTTCTTCAAGAACGCGGCCGAATTTGCCGACGACTGGTTTATGCGCGGACTGGATACCAACTACGTTGCCTTGCCCAAGCATCGTTTCAAACTGGCCTACAGCAGCGATGTCGGTAATGTCTTCACCTCGATAGAGTGTACAGGGGTTCCGTACTACGAAAACCTGAACATCTATATGCACTCCAACTTCACTCCCAAGATGGGTTTCCAAGTGGGCTACCGCAATCTTAGTATCGGTTACCAATGGAACCTCTTTAAGGGCTACAATAACTTCAAGATAAGCCTCAACCAGAGTGCCTTCGGACTGGAGTTCAATCAACGCAAGACTGCGTACGCGCACGGCTATTTTGATGCCTCAGCCATCGATGGACGTTTGGACTTACAACCCGGCGATATGAATGTCAACACCATATCGCTATCAGGCTGGTTCGCGCTCAATAGACGCCGCTTCTCCATGCCGGCTGCCGTCAAACAGTCATTCATTCAGCGTCATTCGGCCGGGTCAATACTCATCTATGCCTCGTATTCCTATTGGGATATCAGTGTAGTCAACGAGGACATCTGCTCTCGGTCCGGAGGCTTGCGGGAGTTGGAACTATATCAGGCATCTGCCGGAATAGGCTACGGCTACAACTATACGCCCAATCGCGGTAAGATCTTGCTCCACATCTCCGGCGGACCGATGATTGCCTTTCTCAATAAGATGATTATTACCGGCGACAGCCGCCTCTTCTTATCCACCCCAAATTACAACTTTATCTTCAGCCAGAAAATCAATCCCGAATATCCGGTCTATCTGACCGGGCAGATTAAGGCAGCCTTTGTATGGAACATCAGCGACTTGTTCTATCTCTCCGTGAATGCTACAGGTACCAATACACGATTCCTGAGTAAGGATAACGTCTTTAAGACCGACAGCCAAATCCAACTCGACTACAATCCCGAGATCAAGATGCGCCTCAATGCCTGGGACTGGAATGCAGTCCTCTACCTCGGTATCCGCTTCCTATAGAGAATCTTTCGTTGAAATCGTATTTAGAAACTCTGAGAGATACAGTCGCCAGTTGCGCCAAGTGTGCCCACCGATGGTCTCAGTGTATTTATGCGGAACTTTCGCCTTTTCCAAGCGCCGTTTAAAACGTTTTGCATTACCATGAAAAAAATCTTTCTTTCCTGTATAGACATAATACATCTCACTATCTTTTGGTAATTGCTCTTTATGCACGACAGGCGAGAATAGACCCACTGCCGAGAAATAATCCGGCAATAAATTTGCAGTATTGGCTGCTATTCGTGCACCATCAGAGAGACCGACGACATAACGTTTATCGGATACGAGATAGGTGGTATCCACCATTTGAATCAATTCAACCAGTGCTCTTTCGATATCGTGAGCATGACACAGACGACCATAGTTACAGATGTTTTTCCAAAGGGTATAATGACTCGGCCGGTCTTCGTGCACTGCTACATTCACATCTGGCATTACGAGTATCATCGGTTCGCATTTGCCTTCTGCAACCAAGTTCTCCAATATCTGAATCGCTCTTCCCCTTTCGCTCCAGGAACCTTCGTAGCCGTTGATACCATGAATTAGATAGAGTACAGGGTACGTCTTACCTCCTTCATATCCGGCCGGCGTATAGATGTGTACGCGACGACAGAGTTTTTCGTTACTGCTATACCAACATTTTTGTTGTAACGAGCCTTGTTGTAGGGGTTGTTGATACCTATCCGATTGTTCAGAACCGCCAATTGTCACCACGTTCCATTGATGCATCATCTGCCATGCCGTGTCAGGGTTGAGTGAATCGGGTACGAGTTTCCCGTTCACGCGAAAACAATAGGTGTAGGTCTCCGGTTGCACGGCTCTGGTGGTCACATGAAAACAACCATCACTCTGCTTTTTCATCTTGATATGCCGTGTGCGATCGGTATAACGCGTGCTATCCTGGTTAGCATAAAACAAATCGCTCTGTACATACACCCGTTTAGCATCTCCGCAGTAGCAGAAACTGACCGTACTATCCTCATGAACCTCTACCGATTGCCATTCGCGTGCCCCTATCGGGAGCACGCTTAGGAGCATTGCCGCAATATATAGAATCCTTTCACCTTTCATTTTTCACCTTTCATTTATCACTTTTCATATTTTGTGCTAAACCATCATTATTGTACTCCAATCGGATATTATCTACCCACATGGTATTTCCCGGGCAACCGGTGAAGGGCGGCATATTGCCGGCTGAGATCATCACAATAATATGAGTAGGTACCAAATCTCCGCGGTAGTCCACTTCTTCGATGCAGACCATTTCGCCGCTGCTGTTATGCGTTTGATGGCTGTCGGTAGTGAGTGCTACCGGTGATTTTCCGTACGTTACCGGCAGACGGAAGTCGTTTTGCCAATCCGTGGACTCGTTGATTTCCTTTTGAATAGTGCCTACGCGATAAGCATAGATATGTCCGTTTTCTTCCCACCGATGTTGGAGGATCAGGGTGATTTGACCGGCGTCGTGACCCTCAACAGCTTTGACATTGGTTTTGGCAGGCGCATAGACGGCTGTTTGGTTTTGAATGAGTGCTTTATAATCCAGAATCAGTGCACTCGGTCGCCCGGTAAAAGGTATTCCCATATCAATAGCAGAATTAGGGTTTGAGCTATGCTTCATGCTCACGATATCAATCATCTTGCCGGTAAAGATAGCTCCTGTTGCGAGCGCTTTGAACTTGATACCGATAGCACTTACTGTCTCCAGTGTACTCTCCATCCGGCAGCAGGTACCGTTACCGCGTTTCTCCGGCTTTACCGAAACGGACACTTTGTCTATTCCCATTGCTTGGGCGTGTGCGTTGCTACAATCCCAGGCACCCTCTATTTGATAGTACGTTTTCATGGCTCCACCGATGATGGCTGATTCCTTAATCTGTTGCTCAGACCAGCTCTCAAAATCGCCAAAGGGAATCATCTCTATTCGTTCTTGTGCAGATACACTAATTGCGATTAACAGCAGTGCAACGATCAAGGTGATGATACTTATAGTAGTCAAAATGCGAGTTGCTTTCTTATCTTCTGTATTTGGATTGTATTTCATAATGTGTTTGTTTAAAAGTAAATCCTTATTGTAAACATTATTGCGGATTGACATTTTGGGGCTGTAAATAGTACCTCTTGCGAACAGGCTGTAGGACTGAACATGGCAAACCATCTGGGCGCTTGTCCGATTACACCCGGCATTTGTGACATAGCCATGCCTACATCGATCAAAAGATCGCCCGTTAGAGGAGGTAGTGTCAGGTCACAATAGATACGTCCCTTACCTATCGGTTTGCCGAATAGTCCTTTGTCCGTATTAGAAAAGTGTGGCAACGCGACGTAGTCTGCGGCCGATACTCTTGTGCCGACGAACAGGGCGAAGAGGCTCAATAGTAACGCGCGTTTCATTTTCTTGGATTTCTTCGTTCAACATCTCTTCAAACTGACTAACAGATGCTTCCAAACTATACCGACGACCTGCCAGACGGTATTGTTCTTCCATCTGATGCCGTTCTTTCGGATGATCCAACCAATAATCAATCGCACGTGCCAAGTCCTTCGGGTCACCGGGCATAAACAGACTTCTTCCGTCCAAAGCAAACTGCGGCGTGGCGCTCACATGGCTGTTGGCAATCACAGGCACAAGACCCGTGCTGAACGCCTCTATACAACTGATCGCCTCGCTCTCCATATCGCTGGCATGCACATACAAATCCGTTTCCAACAAATGCTGAATCAACTCATCCCTTCCGACATAAACAAACTGCGGCTGATGTTTCAACTCCTTGCCCAACTCCACATATTTCTCATATTCCGGTCCGCGGCCTGCAAAAACCAATTGTATCCGATCCGCGTACTTGCTGTACTTCACCGCATTGATAATCACATCCTGACGCTTCTCCTGTGAAAGTCTTCCAATCATCATGATCTTGAAAACATCCTTAGGGGCTCTTTCAACTTTCAACTTTAAACTTTCAACTTTTCTTTCCCCTGCCTTCATGAATGCGTCCTGGATACCGTTGCTAATCGGGTGAATCTTCGCTGTATAACCACGCTCGGCGATCATATTGCCCATAAATTGAGAAGGAACGTGCACGTGACGCACGCGATTGTATATATTGTAGCGGAACGAGCGGTAGAACAACTCATTAAACCACTCCACTTTGCCCATACTAACGGAAGATGTCATGTTCTCCGGCTGGATATGGAAAGCAGCCGTAACGGGTTTGCCGATCTGATTACAGTAATCAACCGCTTCCTTCTCTATACCAAAAGGAACAAAAATATGCACGATATCCGCCCAATCGCACGCGGCATGAACAATGTTCTTATCCGTATATGCAAAGCTGAAATCATGCTTGTCGCATAGCGGTTGGAAAATAGGCAGATGAAATTTCGGAATAGTGAAGTCACCTTGTGCATCCTTAGGTGTGTCCCAACAAAGCACCCTTACTTCATGTCCGCGTTTACGCAACTCGCCTGCAAAACGCTGCGCAGAGATCGACGTTCCGTTATTCGTCGTGTAAAAACTGTCAATTACGAATAAAATTTTCATTTTTTTTTGTTTTAAAATGTGTGTCGTTTTTCAAATCCGGTGCAAAAGTACTGCTTTCTAAGCAATTATTGTTTTTCAAATCCGTGCAAAAATTGTTCTAATTCGTATAAACCGCTTGCACATGTCAAAAAATTGTTGTAATTTTGCACCCAAATTGTTATAATTCGTACATCTAAAACCGAACATTATGGAACAAAAAACACATGTAGAAGTAGAAAAGTGTGAAAATGAGAACACTATTCTAAAGGATTTCTCGGGCTTCAAATGGATGAGTTTTATTCCCGGAAAAACAACCATAGATGATGTCTGCGTCATGGAAATCAATAGTACACAGGAGCGATTCAGTACGCTGATTCTTCCGGATCATTATTTCACGCCCACCTATTGTATTCAGATTGTGAAAAGCGGCTGTTTGAGAATTCATATTAATAATAAGGAGTATGAGATAACCGCCAACCAAGGATGCCTTATTTCTCCTGAACTGCTGATTCAGAAGCCGGATAAAATGGATAATTATGTGGAGTTGCTGGTGTTATCTATGTCCCGCGAGTTTATAGAGGAACTCAATTTGAATTTCCCGCTGGCAGCAACTGCCTATATTTATGTACATCCGGTTTGGAATATTAGTCCTAAGAGGATGCAGCGCTTGATACAATATTTTGACCTCATGCGTGAGGTAATAGCAGAAAAAGAACGCAAAGCGGCAATCCCTCTTATAAGGTCGTTTTTCTATTATCTGGCAGAGCCAGAAGCCAATAATTTCCCGAAGCAAAATTCCACAGAAATGTCTCGTAACGAGGAAATAACAGGTCGTTTCATGCACATGGTGGATGCCAATTGTGAGCAACAGCACTCACTCGATTGGTACGCCGACCAGCTTTGCCTCTCCACGCGCTATGTGGCTAACACGGTCAAACAGACGCTTGGCATAACTGCCAGCGCTTGTATTGAACATGTCCTTGTCCAGCGGGCAAAAACATTGCTCCTTACCACAACTAAATCCATCCAGGAAATAGCCGACCAGCTCGGATTCCAGAACCAATCCCATTTCGGCACGTTCTTCAAGCGGCACGAAGGAATGAGCCCTGCAGCGTTTAGAAAACAATAGTAAGAGTTGTTCTAATTGTACTACGATGTGCCTCTTCTCGGGACATGGTCCCGTGATGGACCTGTTTTAATCTGCAGATTGGTACTCCCCTTCATCTTCCCTGTCGATTCTATACTTTGCAGCATATGTTAAGCACCTATTGGGGACCTTAAATGCGATAAAACAGATGCATTTTTTCGAAATATGCAAATATTTTTGCATATATCAGTTTTTTTTTGTACTTTTGTCGGCTAAAACGTATCCGCGAATGAAGACGCTGTACCGAAATATGGCTTCGTTAGGCTTGCTGCAGGTAGCCAACTACCTCATTCCTATCTTGCTGATCCCCTTTGTGACAAGCATCTTGGGAAATGAGTTGTTCGGCAGGGTCAGTTATGCGCAGAATATCGTTTCCTACCTCACACTCCTGGTCAATTACGGCTTCGAATATGCCGCCACCCGCCGCATCAGCCTCGCAGAAGGCAATAGCGACGAGACCCGCCGGATCTTCTGGTCCGTAATGCGGGCAAAGGTGTGGCTGCTCCTGGTGTCCTTTGTCGCCTTGGCCTGTCTGCCGCTGTTCATCCCGCGTGTGGAGGCCGACTTCCGACTCTATCTCTATACCGCGCTCATCAATATCGGCTTTGTGCTCTTCCCGACCTGGTACCTGCAGGGCATCCGTCAGATGCATAAGATGGCGTTGGTCAATTTCCTCATCAAACTCCTCGGCGCCGTGCTCGTACTGGCACTGCTGCGTCGCGCGGAGCAGTACAGGCTCTATCCGCTGTTGCTGTCCGTATCGAGCATGCTGATGGGAGCGGGAGCACTGGTCTATGTGGTGAAGCACTACGGGCTTTGGCCTGTCTCCTGCACGCTCGCTTCGACGCGCACCGAACTCAAGGAAGGCACACCGATCTTTATCAATAACTTCTTCGTAGCCCTTTATACTACGGCCAATCTCACGATCCTCGGTATCTACTTGGACGATATCGCGGTAGGTTGTTATTCGGGTGCTATGCGACTCATTATGGTCGTTAATATGTGCGTCATCATGCCCGTTAGTACAGCACTCTTCCCTGAGATGAGTCGTCGTTTTGCTGACAATCAAGAGGAAGGTTGGCATTACTTCCGCCGCACGCTGCTCATCGCATCCGTGCCGGCGCTGGTAGCCTCTATCCTTACCTGGCTTCTGGCTTCGCCCGTCGTACATCTGATGCTCCGGGGCGACTTTGAGGCCTCTATCCCTCTTCTCCAATGGATGGCTCCGCTGCCGTTACTCATTATGATCGCGACCCTCTTTACCGTGCAGGGTCTCTACGGTAGCGGCTTGCAACGTTTTGCGCCTTGGGTAGGACTCGTTCTGTCCATCCTCTGTATCTCGCTCAACATGATCCTCATCCCTCGCGTCGGGGCTGTGGGAGCCGTGTGGAGCTGGCTGGCTGCCGAAGTAACAGAGATACTCCTCGTCGCAGGAATCATCTTATTTCATCGTAAAAAATCATGTTCTATCTGATCGTCTTCGGCATATTAGCAATACTAAGTCTGATGAACCTGCAGTTCACCGACAAGCTGAGTCGTCAGATGCTGATGTTGCCTGTTGTTCTGATGCTCATCGGCATAGCAGGCCTAAGGTATGAGACCGGTGGTGACTGGGATGTCTATACCCGTCTGTTCCTCAAGTTCCCCGACCTCGAGAGCCTCCGTTATAATCCCCTCTTGATCCACAACAAGCACGCTGAGGAGGGATTTATCCTGCTATGCGCTATCATCAAATCGCTCGGAGGCACGATCCAGACGCTGTTCTTCGTCGTAACAGCCTTTAATATCACACTCATTGCTTCCGTCCTGCCCAAATATACCAAGTACCCTGTGCTGGCGCTGCTCTGCTACTACTGCATCCTCTATTTCAACCTCGAGATGATCTTTATTCGTCAGGCGATCGCGGTAGCCTTGTGTTTCTACGCCTTGCAGTATATCAGCGACCGCAAACCCCTGCGATTCATCCTCTTGGTGCTGTTGGCCTCCTGTTTCCACCGCGTAGCAGTCGTACTGCTGCCGTTCTGGTTTGTGCTGGATAAGAAACTGCCCGTCTGGGTCTATCTGACGGTCATCGGCGTCGGCGCGGTCATTATGGCTACCGGCGTGCATTGGATCAAGGATATCTTTGTGGATATCTCGTCGCTCTTGGGAGAAAAATATGCCGATAAGGCGGAGACCTACACCACGAGCAATCTCTTTGCCGTAGACCGCGGTATCAGTCTCGGATTCATCCTCAACCTGCTCATCCTTGCGGCCGTTATGCTCTTCAAGCGCAGTATCGACGAGCGTGAACACGGCACGGTGCACCTGAATATGTTTGCCCTCTCGTTGGCACTCTATTACTACTGCTACGAACTGGTGGAGATCAGCAATCGTTTCCGCCTCTTCTTCCTCATCAGCGTCATCGTCGTCTTGCCGCTTTTGATTGAGGCACTGCCCTCGTTTATGAACCGCCTCATTGGCTTTGTACTGACCTTGGTATATTGCTTCAGTTTCGCTTCAGCTATCTTCCTCGAAAAACCGCAAGCGATTGCCTATAATCCCTATCAAAACTATCTCGAGTTTAAGCACAATCCGCGTCCCAGCTCCGGTAAGCAGCGACTCGAAAAATCCCACGAATACTTCCGTAGTGAGCGCAAACACTAAACATATTGTCCTGGTCAACCACACCCGCGAATTGCACGGTTCGGAGCAGGTGATGCTGACGACCCTCAGGCTGCTGAGGGCACAAGGCTGGCGCGTGACACTTGTGCTGCCTTTCAATCGCCCGGCAGCCGGCCTCGAAGAGGCGGTAGGCACGGATGCGGAGATACTCTACCTACGCTATAAGAATAGCGGCGAAGGATGGCTAAGGACGCTAATTGTGGAGCTGTATAATCTGCCGGCGCTTATTCGATTTATTCGATGGATACACCAAAATCGCTTAGATGCCATCTACTCCAATACCTCGGTCACACTACTCGGTATAGAAGCGGCTCGAATGACGCGTACACCGCATATCTGGCATTGGCACGAACTGCCGAGTGCTGCCTTCGGATGGCCGAACAACTCCCTCCCGATCATCCGGTATTGGCAGCGCTTCACCGACCGACTGCTCTTCATCTCCCGTACCCAACAGCAACTATGGCAACGCGCGCTCGGTCGTAACGCCCTTACCAATGCACAGGTGGTCTATAACCCCGCGCGGACGATTCGGGTGACAAGGACTGCAAACAGTGGAACCGTTCGCATTGGCTATATCGGCAGTTTTGCCGAACGTAAGAACCTCCCTTGGCTCATTCAATCCGTTCGCCGGTTGGCCGCGCAATACGATGTCCGTCTCTCGCTCTACGGAGCTACGAACGAGCAGGAGATAGCCGCGATGCAAGCACTCTGGCCGGATACATCGGCGATGCGCGTACAGAGGCATACCTCGGAGGTGGAGAAGGTCTATGCGGATATGGATATCTTCGTGCTACCCTCCCTGTCGGAGACGATGCCGCTGGTCGTCTTGGAAGCGATGCAGGCCGGCGTCTGCGTGATTCAGACCGACCGATCCGGTATGAAAGAACTGATGCACGACGGCGAAGAGTGCCTCTTCGTGCAGCCCGATGATAAGGACAGCCTCACACGCGCACTTACCCGCTCAATGGATGCCGAGTACCGCAACGCGATCGCCACGCGCGGACAACAGTTTGCCGAGCATTGGCTCGCCGAGAACGACTATGGCCGCAGCATAATGACTGTATTTAACGACCTGCTTACCCACGCATAACGCCATGAATCTGAATATCTGCATAGTACACTATAACTCGTCGGACACCCTGCCGTGCCTGAAGAGCCTCGCGGCACAGACCGTCCCGGTGCAGGTTGTGTTGGTTAATAATGCCTCCACGGACCAATCCATGCAGGCCATCCGCGACTATGTAGCCCAAAGCGGTATGCAGGTGCAGCTACTCGAAGCACCCGCCAACAACGGATTCTCCGCTGGCAATAACATCGCCCTCCGCTGGGCACGGCAACATACCCCCGAGGCCTGGAACCTGCTGCTCAACAACGATACGCTCTTGCCCGCTGACTTCATTGAGCAGCTGATAGCCGCTGCCGAAGCGATTCGCAGTACCTCCGCGGAGCCCTTTGCCCTCTCGGCTACCGAATACGACTACGCCGGCCGTACGAAACGCCACACCGGTATGCACTATCTCTCTATTCCTACCGGACTCAGTTTCACCGCGATCGGTCCGCTGCGTACGCCGTATCTCTGCGGAGCCTGCCTGCTCATCGACCCGCAGGCACCCTTGTGGGACGAAGATTATTTCCTCTACTACGAGGACGCCGACTACTCCCAACGCCTCCGCGCAGCCGGCTACCGCTTGCTGACGACCGATACGACGTGTTATTACCACAAGGTGGGCGGCACCACCTCCCGCAATGCCGATATCGTGGCTATCCAGATGACGAGTATGTGGCGCTACTATCGCACCTACTATCCCCGTTGGGCGCGTCTCGTCAAGGGAGTGAGACAAACAGAGAACCTTCTTCGCGGACGCCGTGACATCGCCCGAATTATTGACCAAACATACCATGAAGCACATGACAACAAGTGAGAAATACCTATTCATCAACGGTCGTTTCCTCAGCCAACGACTGACCGGCATCCAGCGCTTTGCCTACGAGATCTGTTGCGCCCTGCAGCAGATAGGCGTAGCCTTTACCATCTTGGCGCCGGAGGATATATGCGAGGAATACGACCTGACGCAGCTACCGGTAGAGGTCATCGGCGGTAAGGGTTCCCATTTCTGGGAACAGGTCACCCTGGCGCGCTATATGAAGCGGCATTACGATGGCGCTATCCTCCTGAGCCTCAGCGGCTTAAGTCCTGTCTGCTATCGGAATTCGATCCTGACGATCCACGATATATCCTATCTGCTGCGGCCGCGTTCCTATTCGTGGGCCTACTGCCTCTACTATCAGCTGATGACGCCTCTGGCGGCCAAACGCGCCCGTAAGATCCTGACGGTCAGCCGGTTCTCCAAGCAGGAACTTGTGGAGCATTTGGGTTTAGCCCCGGAGAAGATCGAGGTGGTCTATAATGCTGTACGGCCGCAGCCGCTCTTCCCGCGCGAAGAGAAGGAGCGGTATCTCTTGGCCGTAGGCAGTCTCGTGCCCCGTAAGAACATCCTGCGTCTATTGGAGGCCTACTGCGGTATCGACAATCCCGACTATGCCCTCTATATCGTAGGCGGTATGCACGCCATCTATGCGGATGCCGAACTCAGTGCCTATACCACCCGCCAAGGCGTGCACTTCTTGGGCTACGTAGGCGGCGACACGCTCACGAGCCTCTACCGCAATGCGACGGCCTATATCAACCCTTCCCTCTACGAGGGCTTCGGTATCCCGCTCGTAGAAGCCATGACGCAACAGTGTCCCGTGATCGTATCCGACATACCCGCTTTCCGCGAAGTATGCGGCGAGGCGGCGCTCTATTTCTCTCCGACCGACATACAGGGTATGCAGAACCAAATGAACCGCCTGATGCACGATGAGACGCTACAAAAGCAACTCGCCCTGCAGGGCTACCAACAGGCCAAACGATTCAGTTGGCAGCAGTCGGCCGAACAAATTAAACAGCTAATCCACGCATTATGAGTACGATACATAAGATAGCCTTTGTGGGCAACAGTGCCCTGACGATGATGAATTTCCGTCTGGGTGTGATGAAGGAGTTGAGCAAGCAGTACGAGGTGGTGATGATGACCCCCGAGGACTGCGAACTGACCCCGTTGAAAGGAACCAGTATCCGCTTTGTGCCGATCGAGGTGGACTGCAAAGGCCAGAATCCGATACGCGACCTCAAGCTGCTCTCGCAGCTCAAGAAACTCTATCAGTCGGAGGGCTTCGACTTCATCTTCCACTATACCATCAAACCTAATATCTACGGTTCGATGGCCGCTTCGTCGCTGGGTATCAAGCATATCAATGTGGTCACGGGTTTGGGCTATACCTTCATCAAGCGCAACTGGCTCTTCTACCTCTCCTGCCGCTTGCACCACTACGCGCTACGCAATACCAACGCCGTGTGGTTCCTTAATCAAGACGACTGCGACTCCTTCGTCAAATGGCATATCATCCCCTCTGCCAAGACGCATATTATCCACGGAGAGGGCGTCAATACCGACTTCTTCCGTTCTACGCGCGAACCCGACCAACCCTTTATCTTCCTGCACTGCGGACGGATGCTGCGCAGTAAGGGTGTAGAACTGTATATCAAGGCAGCAGAACGACTCAAACCGGAATATCCCGAGGTGCGTTGGCAACTGTTGGGTCCGCTCGACGCCCTCAACCCCGATGCTATTCGTCCCTCCGAGATGGAGGCCTGGGTTCGGAGCGGTATCGTGGAGTACCTGGGTGTGACCAACGACGTGCGTCCCTACCTGGAGCGCTGTTCCTGCATGGTATTGCCCTCTTACTATATGGAGGGTGTGCCGCGTTCGCTGATGGAGGCCGCCTCGATGGAGCGCACGCTGGTAGCGACGGACTCCGTCGGTTGTAAGGACGTGGTGCTGGACGGCGTCAACGGACTGCTCTGCGAGAAACGCAGCCTCGACAGCCTCACCCGTACGATGCGCAAGATCCTGCAACTCAAGCCCGAACAGTTACGCTGCATGGGTAAGAAAGGACGCGAACTGATGCTGCGTAAGTTTGATGAGAAGATCATCATCGAGGAGTACAAAAATGCCTTGACTGCTTATGCTTAATATATCGATCGTACTCTATCACCCCGATTGGGAACACAACGTGCAGCCGCTGGTAAGGGAGTTGCAGCGGGCGAAGTGCGTACATCGCATCGCGCTCATCGATAATTCCGAAGCGTCCTCCGAACCGCAGTTCGAATCGCAGAATTTTCAGGTTTCACCGCAAGTTTCGTACTTATTTACAGGTGCCAATCTCGGCTACGGCAGGGCGCACAATATCGCGCTTAGCGAGACGATCAGCGAGCATACAGACTATCACTTGGTGCTCAATGACGATATCATGCTCCTCTCCGAAGACTTGGATGCGATTCATGAGTTTATGCAGCAGCATTCGGATGTCGGTTGCCTGATGCCGCGTGTGTTTTTTCCCGATGGAAACGAGCAATTCCTGGCGAAACAGCTTCCTACTCCCTTCGACCTCTTCGCCCGTCGATTCCTGCCCGCCGCCCTCACCCGCCGGCGCAACGAACGATTCGAGTTGCAGCACCTCAACCACAACCGCAGTCTCAATGTGCCGTATCTGAGCGGTTGCTTTATGTTCCTGAGAACCAAAGCCCTGGAGGAGGTGGGTCTCTTCGACGAACGATTCTTCCTCTATCCGGAGGATATCGACCTTACCCGACGCATCCATCGGCGCTATAAGACGCTCTATTGGCCGAAGGTACGAATCGTTCACGACCACAGACGCGCCTCGTATCACTCGCTTAGAATGACACTTGTGCATATGAGCAATCTCTGCCGCTATTTCAATAAATGGGGTTGGTTCTTCGATCGCGAACGCCGCTTATACAACCATCAGGCGGTAAGTCAGATACCCGGCATAGACGAGTAGCAGCAGCGCTCCCGCCCAACGCTGGATCTTACGCTCCTTATTGGTCTTAATCGCCAGCCAGACGATGATACTGCCGGCGGCGGCGATGATGGCATCTACCTCTATTCCGTTGTACGAAGGCAACGGACGAATCATTGCGCTGGTGCCTAAGACGAAGAACACATTGAATATATCACTGCCGAATACATTGCCGATAGCGATATCCGAGTTATGTTTGGCCGCCGCGATGACGGAGGTCGCCAGTTCGGGCAGCGAGGTGCCCAAGGCCACAATGGTCAGCCCTATGATGGCTTCGCTCACTCCCATCCGTGTAGCGAGATCCACAGCACTCTTTACGATCAACTCACCGCCTACTACCAGTCCGATCAGTCCGAATATCATCCAAGCTACGGCTTTGCCGGTCGTCATCGGTTTGACAGTACCAGCCTCCGCATCTTCGGGATGATCTTTGGCGTGACGGAAGGTGTTATACAGGAAATAGCAGAACAGCAGCAACATCGTGATTCCGCCTATACGGCCTACCCCCTCGCCGCTTTCGCCTATCGGCAGTTGGATGGCCACAAACGCCACAACGAGTATGCCGGCGATGATCGACAGCGGGATATCGAAATCCCGACTGCGTTTCTGCGATACAATCGGATAGACCAAGGCTGTCAGGCCTAAGATGACGAAGGTGTTGATGATGTTGGAGCCGAGGATGTTGGTGATTGCCAGATCGGTCGATCCTTCCGCTACCGACACCATATTTACCACAAACTCCGGCATGCTCGTGCCGAATGCCACAACGGTCAGACCGATTACCAGGTCGCTGATGCCGAAGCGCTTAGCGATAGCCGAAGCGCCGTCCACGAGCCAGTCTGCGCCTTTGACCAGCGCCACAAAGCCCACTACGATCAGCACTACCGCTACCCACCATCCATATGCCAATATACTTGCTATCATTCTTGTCGTTTGTCGTTTGTCGTTAGTCGTTAGTCGTTGGTCGAGAACCGAGAACCGAATTATTACACATTGAACAGGAAATGCATAATATCTCCGTCTTGGACGAGGTACTCCTTACCTTCTACCTGCAGTTTACCGGCTGCCCGGCAGGCTGCTTCGCCGCCCAGCGTGATATAGTCCTCGTATTTGATGACCTCGGCACGAATGAATCCGCGTTCGAAGTCGGTGTGGATTACTCCGGCACACTGCGGAGCCTTGCTGCCCGCGCGGAAGGTCCAAGCTCGTACCTCGTCGCTGCCTGCCGTGAGGAACGTGCGCAGATTCAGCAGCTTATACGCAGCCTTGATCAGTCTATTCACGCCGCTCTCCTCCAATCCGATCTCCTGCAGGAACATCTGCCTTTCTTCGTAGGTCTCCAGCTCGGCGATCTCGCTCTCTATCTTAGCCGCTACGATGAGTACCTCAGCCTGCTCTTCCTTCACCGCCTCGCGCACGGCTTCCACGTACTTATTGCCGCTTACGGCCGAGGCTTCGTCCACGTTGCAGACATAGAGCACAGGTTTGCTCGTCAGCAGCATCAGCTCCTTGGCGACCTGTTCCTCCTCCTTGTTCTGCAGCTCCACTGTGCGGGCACTCTTGCCTTGCGAGAGGGCTTCGCGGTAGCGCACGAGCAACTCCAAGGCTACCTTTGCCTGCTTGTCGCCGCCGGCCTTGGCCTGCTTCTCCGTCTTCTGGATACGGCTCTCCACGGTCTCCAGGTCCTTCAGCTGCAATTCGGCATCGATGATCTCCTTGTCGCGTACGGGATCCACCGAACCATCTACGTGCACCACGTTATCGTCGTCGAAGCAGCGCAATACGTGCAGAATCGCATCCGTCTCGCGGATGTTACTCAGGAACTTGTTTCCCAATCCCTCGCCCTGACTCGCACCTTTGACCAGACCGGCTATATCGACGATCTCCACCGTCGTCGGTATCACGCCGCGCTCGGGCTTACAGAGCTCGCCCAATTTATTGAGACGTTCGTCCGGCACCGTAATCACACCCACATTGGGCTCGATCGTGCAAAACGGAAAATTAGCCGACTGCGCCTTCGCATTGCTCAGGCAATTGAATAATGTTGACTTTCCTACATTGGGCAATCCCACGATTCCACATTGCAAACTCATATCTTCGCTTTCGTTTTATTCGTTATTCTTTATAGCTTTCGCTTTTTATCCAAATTAGCCTGCAAAATTACAACTTTTTTCGGACATATGCAAATGAAATCGCAGAATTTGAAATAAAAAGTGCATTTCCTTCTCGAAAAATTTGGTCATATCAAAAAAAAACAGTACTTTTGTCGCCGATTTGACTTTTTGAATCGACAAAACACTAGCCGCTTTGACTATTAGAAAAGTCAAATAGTAACAATTTTGGAACCCTTTGTGGCGAACAATGATTGCATAGGCTCCGCTTTCCTGAGAGATTATTGCTGATAGGCATCCACTTCGCGGAGGATGGCCTTTTTCATGACAACCCATGGTAATTGACCAAAGAAATCCAAGTCGATCGACTGCCTATGACCATATAGCAACGCCAACGCCGTACCACCGACGAGCCGTGTGTTACGCAATTCAGGAAAAGCTGCGAGCTTTTTTAGGAGTTCCAGAGTGTCGGGTTGGATTGTCTGAAGTGATAGCATCTATAGTCTTCTTTATTGGTATTTGACAATGCGCATATAAATGAAAGCGCCATAGGATCAAGGGTACGCAGGCGTTTGCAATCCGCCACAATCCGGTCCATGCCATAGAAATCGCGGGTGAGCCGCCAATCTTGCAATGTGCCGTATTCCAACACACGTTGGATCAAGCCCGGAGAATGGCGCTCGACATCCAGTTGCTCTTTATCCATATCCCAAAAGAGAAGCGGCGATAACTGTGATATGTAGGATTGTATTGACATAAAATCCAATTTCGCCTGCAAAGATACTGCTTTATTTTGACATATACAAACTTTTCGGCTGCAAAATGCGTTTTTGCACTCCTCCGCTCTCTTTTTACGGAGAGCGGAGGGGAGGGGAATGTCATTTGTACTTATAATCGTAGGGTTCCATATCAGGCTGGAAGTCGATAAGATGTTCTACGCCGCCGGCGATGATTGTATAGGGACCATACGCCAAGCTGTCGAAGTCGAAATATAAGGGGTATACACATTCGCATGCAGCAATGGCAAAAGCTGTATCTTGATAGAAAAGCTGAATGACACTTTCTTCCAAGGTGGCTCGAGTTACCAATTTAGCCATACATTGTTGATACTTACTCCAAACGATTCGCAGTTGGTTTTCACCCATATATTCGGCTTGCAATTTATCATGGTGAATAAACACACTATCTAAATACGTAGAGTCCAGCCAATCATCATCCGTTATACGTGCCGGAATTCCCATAGGCCGGCTCCAATCGGGTTGGTCTCCGCAATCACCCACGTACAGAGCGCAAGGCGAAGGAGGTATTTCAGCTACTTGGGGGTTCTCTACTACCTCATTATTCTTCTTACACCCCACCACTCCGAGGCTAAGTATGGCAACGATGCCAAAGTAAAATAGACGTTTCATTTTGCTTATGTTTAATATTA
The DNA here is from genome assembly GCA_946404495.1 of uncultured Bacteroidales bacterium. GTDB lineage: Bacteria > Bacteroidota > Bacteroidia > Bacteroidales > Paludibacteraceae > Colicola. The sequence goes on along the minus strand of CAMJDT010000012.1, from coordinate 1,449 downwards.
ATACTATTCTTCAACCAATCGCCAGATCTCTTGACCGTCGAAACTGTATTCGACTAAACCTTTGTGGCGAATCAGAATGACGTACCCATTGGGTGAATCGGAGTTTGAATCCCCTTGGAAACGTAAGGTATCCGGCAACTCGTCTTCTACAGAAAAATTCCTCCAGTGGCACTAAAATTGTAACGTTTATGGGACGTAAGAGAGGGTTTAATTCGTGCCGAAGCGATAATAATGTATTCCTTTTCATTTCCTTCTCCCGTAGCCAATGAACAAAAGAATTCTCCTTGTGTATGATATACAAACGACATATGTGCCCAACTAATCCAACCATCATCGGAAGAATTCACACGGAAGCCGTTTAGTGTGCCGTTAGTATAATATGCTTTAGGGATTCTATCATAATCAACGAGCAGGATATCTTCTTTTCCGTCGTTATTGATAAAGACGAGCGAGTCGTTGTGTGTATAGGGCAGATAGTCCCCTAACATAGCAGCATTCTCCGCAGCGATTTTTTGCAACTTTTTGCTGTTGTCGCAGCTAACGCAGCAGAATAAAATTGCCAATAATGACAAAATAAAGATTTTGGCTTTCATTGAATGTCTCATAGTTTTAATACTTTTATTGCTTCTGTCAAAAGGTCTGTATCTTAATTAAGGCTGCAAAAATACAAAATATTTCTGACATATGCAAACTTTTCGGCTGCAAAATGCGTTTTTGCACTCCTCCGCTCTCTTTTTACGGAGAGCGGAGGTGATAGCATAGATTATTGCAACACTTTTTGGCCGTTGCGGATGACGATACCATGGTAGGTGTCGTCTACAGGCTGACCGAGGATGTTGTAGGAGGGAGCGGAGGCATCCGGATCGTTGGGGTCGGCAGGCATGGCAGGGAGGGTATCATCGATCGGTTCGAAGGTGGCAACAACGGTGGTATTGCGAGGCGGCATAATGAAGACGACAGAGAGTTCGGTAGTAAACGAAAAGTCCCATTCACGGAAACGGTATCCGTCAAACGGGATAGCCGTTAAGTACGCCTCCTCGCCGGCTTCATACAGACCGCTACCAGTGACTGCTCCCATTGTGGAGTCATTCGGAATAGCCGTCAAGGTATAGCGAACAACGGTGGTGTCGGTATGCGTGGTATCTATATACGGCTCAAAGATGGCGATGAGTGTCGTATCCCGCGTAACGATGATATCGTTGCGGTAGGAATACCGATAGCCGTCCGACCATTCGATGAATTTGCCATTGTCATATGGATGCGCCCAGAGGGTAACGGTGTCATGGAAATGGTAGAATCCGCCGCCGGTGACATAGCCCAAGGTGCTGTCGTTAGGACGGGCATCAATATGATATTCAATATGCTGGAAATAAGCAATAATCGTGCTATCCTGCAAGACATGAATCATCCGGGGGTTATCCGTACTGCCGTCTGACCATCCGACAAACT
>CAMJDT010000011.1 GCA_946404495.1 uncultured Bacteroidales bacterium | reverse complement strand
ATGGACATAAAATAAATATGTGTTCTCTGGTTTGTATGAATGATCCAAGCGAAAAAGACTATGCAGACACCGAAACAGGCATTCCTAATACAGAGGGGAAAGCGTCTGATTCATTTATTATCTCTGCTTGTCAAGCAGAGAAGGAAAAAGACTTGACGATGTGGAGATTGTACGGAGATGATGCCAAAGGCATTTGTATTCGTTTTGATGTCCTAAAAGACAAAATCAATGAAAAAGGTTTCACATTGGCGCCAGTATCTTATGCCAACAAGGATGGCTTCCATTTTGAGCTAGAGGTTATTAAAAAACTACGAGAATTTAGCTCTATAAGCGGTAAGCAATTCGTGTTTAACAATTGGAAAATTTGGAAACACTTTTTTAAGAAGTACCAATTTTCCATTGAACAAGAGATACGATTGCTCTTCTTACCAGAGATAGAAGGAGCCTCAGAACAAGCAGAAAGTAAATGGTTCTTGGATGATAGAACATCTATCTATAGCGAGATGAAATTATTTGATGTGTCAACTTTGGATACAGATTTTCCATTAGTTGTCAATAAGATTATTTTAGGCGTAAGATTTCCATCTAACAAGGATAATGCGGATCAAATCAATACATGTTTCTTGAGAAGCAATATAGCATTAATAGATCAGAAACGAACAGAGATTGTTATACCGAGCACTATCACAGATTATCAATGACCCCTAACGACCAATTATATGGTTTTCTAAAGGCAGTATACGATCAAGTTACGCCGGAGAGAGTGTATTCGTGGATTAAAGCGGATTCGAATGGTCGTGGCATATTGCGAAGAATGGATTATGCATATGGGTTTTCACAAGAGAAACATCCAGAACTAAAAACACATAAAGAGGATGAAAATCCAAATGGATTACTTAATATATTAACATCTGTTACAAACGAAGATGGTGTGAAATATTGTGATATTGGTGATAAGAAGATAACAGAAAAGATTACATATCTCACAGATGTATGTAAGACTATCAAAGAAGTATTGTGCAAATTTTTGATTGCCGACTATAGAGGCTTAAATAATGAACAAAAGATGGTTTTTAAAGAGTGCTTCGAAAAAATGAATATGGTATCATTATCTGCTACTTCTATATTGCCGTATGGAACAATCTCTTATCGGTTAAGGAAAATGGAGCGTCCTAGAAGAAAACAACCACTTGAGTTATACCATATACCATTTACGAAAAGATATTTGATGGGAACATATCGATATAGTATCCCCGGATATCCAAGTTTGTATACATCATCATCAGTTTATTGTTCTTGGGAGGAGATGAGTCGATTCAATATTGCCGATTGTGGATACATTGCTTTTAAAACGAAACAAGATATTCCATTATTAGATTTACGATGGTGCTTTGATGGAGAGTTAAAGACTGATATAGAGCGATTGAAAAATTATATTAATAGACTCCCGTTTATTATTGCTTGTAGTATGCAAGTACGACATTCGCGAGATAAGTTTGTACCAGAATATATATTCACTCAATTAGTATTCAAATGGTTGATGGATAAGATGCAAATAACGCATAAAAAAACAACAGAATTCAAGTCTACACTTGGTGTGATGTATACGTCTAACACTAAAAACGTTTGGAAGGAGGTTTTACATAGCACGAAAGGTGCACAGAAAATTGGCTTTGAAAATATCACAAATTATGCTTTGCTTGCATATTTGCCAATAGATGGAGCATTTAGTCAATATAGTTATGATTTGGGAGAAAAATTGTATGTCGCCACTCCATATTGGTTGAAAGAACAACCATCGGCACGAGAATGTGCTTATGATACCCTAAATGTTATACAACGGCATTTCGAAAATCCAAGATTAAAATGGCGTGACCTCGGAGAAGAGATTAAAAAAGTAGAGAAAATGGAATAAATAATAAAAACATAAATATTATAAAAATCATTATGAAAAAATTAAACTTAATCAAAAGGCTATCTAGAAATAGCCATGAGAAACAATCACCGCAGTGGTTTGGACGCTATGCGGCAATGCTAATCATGCTCCTCACCCTCGGAGTCGGACAGATGTGGGCTGGAGACAGAGAGGTCTTCATTGATTTGAGTGAAGCTCAGTCCTGGTATACAAATCCAGAGGTAAACCACGGTACAGGTTCTAGTTACACCGTTACCGCGGCCTCTTCAACCGGTGTAACAAACCTTTACAAAGTTACCATTCCGGATACAGATAACTGGGAAGTTTGTCGAGATGGTGGTAATAATAAACTAGCATGGCAAGCTTACAATAGTGGTAAAAACAAAGTGAGAGTTTATAATACAGGAAATGGAGGTTGCGCTACTAATATTGTGGGCTCAGTGTCAGGAGGTTATATCTATTTTGATAACTCGGTAAGTAATTTTGAAACTCCTTTATACTTTGTTATTGGGCACGATCACAATTATTGGGGAGAAGATAATCTCTATACAAAATCATATGTAATGACCAATGTAACAGGAACTAATTTATATTATGTTGGCATTTCAGATACGTGGGCAGATGCGGAATTCTTTGCCGTAATTGGTAGTTCGAAGGATTTGAGTGGTACAGGTTGGGGTAGTAGCAGTATTGGATCTAAAGGAGATCGCGGTAATACTGCTGCATATACCGGTCCTTATAGTCTCAATAGCGGAAGTACTTATCTAGTTACAACCGCTTCATCTGGTAACGGTCAACCTATGACTATTACCTATAAAGGAACGAGTTATAGTTCTTTGAATACGACTCATACTGTTGAGCAAGTGTTATCCATTAATGGTGGTAGTACTTATTCGGCTGCGACGAAATCAATAGCAACTACTGTTTCAGTTTCGGCGAGAGCGTTGACGAATAATGGTATATCGGGAACTAGTACAGGAACGATTACTTCTGGCAATAGTTCAGCGAATTGTAGTGCATTACGCCAGCAGACAGTTACTTATTCGGTAACCGCGAAGACAGGTTATACGTTTAATGGTTGGTGGGATGGAGCGACAAGGAAAGAAACCAAGACAACCTATACTTATACCGAAGCCGGTTCTAATAAGACAATTACTGCGAAGTTCTCTGCAGTACGATCGACGATTACTCTAAGAGTCAATGATGGTTCGGAATCGTCGGTAACGCAGACGGCGACTTATGGTGAGACGACGATTAGTCGTTCGAGTGCACGACCGACAAGAACGGGATACGCATTTGACGGATACTATACCGCTGCGAGTGGAGGTACACAGGTCATCAACAAGGACGGTAATTGGAATAGTAATGTAGACGGTTTTACTGATAGTAATGGTAAGTGGATCTGTACTTCCGCACAAACCCTCCATGCACATTGGTTGGAAGTAGGTTGGTACATCGTCGGAGAGTCAGATTACGTTGGAGGTTGGGTGCCACAAGCAGCCTATAAATTTGACAACACAAATCATAAGTGTACCGTAACCGTAGCAAATCATGGCATCTATTCCGGTTCTTCCTATCTCAAAGAATTTAAGATTTGTAAAGTCGATGAAAACACTTCATCTGCGAAAAATGAGACCTTGTATGGTAAGAATACAGATCCTACGTCTGCCGTAGAAATCGGTAAGGATAATAAGACGGTTAGCGGTTTGACCAATGGAGGATACGAGCACGCTATCAAACAGCAGTTGTATTATGATGGTAACTATATCTACACGTTGAATACATCCGGTCCGGATATTACGGTTGATGTGCCGGTAGTAGATCAGTTGCAGATATACGAATCAGATCCAAGCGGAGCAATCGGTATTGCTAACCATAATTGGAGCTCTCCATCATCTAGTATCGTGACAAAAACCGTTACGTTAGCACATACCACGACCTATCAATTCAAAGCTGTATATGAATCCGAGTATTATGGCTATGGAACAGACGACACTTACATTACCCTTGGACGAAGTACTGATTCCACCCTTTTAGCAAAAAGTACAAACAATATAAAGATACTTACAGACGTAAAAGGTAACTACAAATTCGACTACAATATTAAAACGCACAAAATCAAAGTAACCTATCCGGAGAAACGTCTCGTGACGTATAGTATTGTTACTATCGGCGGCGGAACGGGAACGGAAAGCTCTTTGACGGCGACGAATGATGATGATAGCAATGTCAGCATTTCTACGCTCAGCAACTATGTGGCGGATGGAGATCATGTGACCTTTACAGCTCCGACCGAATCAACAGGCTATACGTTTAGAGGATGGTATTCGACTGATGAGCCGAACACTTCGGATTGGAGTCAAGATCAACTCTCATCGAGTAAGACCTATAGCAATGTCTCGGTTAGCGGTGGTAATTTGACCGTTTATGCGATTTATTCGCAGAACGAGTACGCAGTAACTGTTTCCGCCGGCACTCATGGTAGTGTGAGTCCCTCAGGATCGGTATTGGTTAAGCAAGTAACAGGAACGTCTCTTGAGGCTTCTCCTGACAATAGCAATCAATATACCTTCAAGGATTGGACAATTGCTAATGGCGGTATTGCGCCGAATGAGTCCAGCACCAATCCTCAATCGTTTACAGCTACTACAACCGGCGGTACAATCCAAGCTAACTTCGGTTCGAAATGGGCTGTAGCCGGAAATGATGATGCCAATACAGATCCGGATGACGCAATGGGTAACTGGGATGTGTGGACGAAACAATTGGAGAACTACGCTTCAAAGACTGTTAGTGGAAATGTTCAAGATACTTGTTGGGTAAATATCAGTCTGCCGGCAAACTCGAAATATCAATTTAAAGTTCGTGATAATACCTACGGAAGTACAGCTTGGTACGGTAACAACACTTCCACCCAATATATGACGTACTCGGCTAACAACAAACAAGAGTGGTTGTTTACAAGGGGAGAAGGTGCCAATTGCGGTATTATAACAGCCGGTAAAGGTACATATAGGTTCTCTTGGAATATCTCTACCAATAACCTCCGTGTCACTTATCCGACATCTTGGACCGTTACTTATGGTAAGAAAGTTATCTATAATAATGATAATACTTCGTTGACAGACGCTGATACGGAAGGTAGTATTGTTTCCGTGGTAGATGGTGACGCAATTGCATTAGAGTCCGGTAAGTATGTCGTTGGTGGAGGTAGTGTGACTGTTGTGGCTGAGCCGGCTACCGGCTATGAGATTGCCGGTTGGTATAGCGACGCTGCATGTACTTCGGCTTATACAAGCGGAGAAGGTGGTGTAACCATTAGCGGAGAAGGAAATACGAACTTCACGATTACCGGTCTTGCTGCCAACACGGGCATTTACGTCAAGTTCTCGGAAATCATGACTACCGTCACCTTTGCTCACAACTCACATGGTCATGTGGAGATTAGTGGTGAGACGGTTACGAGCACGAAAGTAGGTGTACACACGACGCCGAGTGTTACTGCTTCGGCTGATGCCAATTACTACTTTGCAGGTTGGATACGCACAGAAGGATCTGATTATTCCATCTCTGACGATTTTGATGATGAGGATGACTATGAAACCAATCTCTCGGGTAATGGAGCAGGTGCTACCAGTGGTCAAACGCTAACTGCTAAATTCGTGGAATTGGAGAAGGTTTATTTCCGTAACTGGGATGCAGCTGCTAATTCTGGTGCAGGTGCTTCCTTATGGACGAATGTGTATGTGTATTTCGATATAGATTACCAAGATGATTGTGCAAAATCGAATTCTAGCTCAAGCATGTATACTCAGATGAGTCAGGAAGGAACTACTAATGTTTATTGGGCATACGTTCCGCGTAGTGTAACTCGTTACACTAAAGATGATATAGCCTTCAGCAACCACGACTTCGGTACAGGTACCAAGTTCGGAGGATATGAAGCAGTAATGCGAGGTGATTATCGTTCAGGTTTGAGTATGTTTGTGCCCAGAACAGCAAGTACTTATACGCGTAATACTACTAAGTACTACAACGGTTATTGGAAACACCATAATTTAGAGCCAGGAACTATTTCCGGATACACGATAGAGCGCTACAATGGTAGTGGATACGAACGACCCGCAGACAATGGTGCTGATAGAGATCATTTCATTGTCTTAAATGAAGATAAAATTCAGTATTCGTTGCGTGTGGATAATGTTACGAGTGGATACAATAATTATAGGGTTAAAAGTGATGGTAATATCCACTATATCACTCGTGAACCAGGGGAGGATCCTGATGTGGACGGTTATACGATAGAAACAGACAACTATTCTGATATACCAATGTCGGAATATAATAGTGGTTCGCCTCGATTCTATATCACTCCTACGACGCAGAACCTCTACACGCTCACTATTGACCAGAGTGGTGACGAGATGAAATTGACAGTAGATTATCCTGTAGCGTTGGGTGACTATCGTATTGTTCATACGTATAGTAGTGGTACCAAAAAAGCATATTCGGATATTATCAAATCCTCAGAGGCCGCTTCTGGTGTTACAGCCTCGATGTATATCAATACCAGCGGTTCGCCTACATTGACTTTGGAAAAATGTACTGCAATTACTCCGTCGGTAACTTGGACAGCGCAAACGCAGGGTAGTGTGTGGAGCTCTTATTACAGGAGCTTTACTGAAAATGGTGTATATAAGTTTGATGTAACTATCACGAAAGATGACGTAAACAATTATGGATCAACGATTAGTGATATTACCAATATTGGCATCTACGACGGCGAATTCTATATCAAGACAGACTGCGGAAAAGGTGGTTGGACCGCTTGGAAGGCCAACGTAATGGAAAAGAATACCATTACCTTTAAAAAGGCTGATGCTACGACCTTTGACCATTCATATTGTCATTGGGTGGGCAACGTGCGTGGTGATGCTAAACCCACCAATGTAAAATGTGTGATAGCTAATGACTATAATATTGCGGTAAGTGATACACTCGTTGGTGATGAAATATTAGGAACATATAAGGATAAAGACGAAAATGATGTCCCCTATGAGAATCTTCCTTCTGCTGCTCATGTCCGCTTTAGCTACAATAGTACGACCAATGAACTGAAACGTACGTATTTAGCTGTTGAAGGAGTAGACCATCTAGTTCTGGAAGGTAATAAATCTGCTGGTGGTGATTATATGATTCTTAATTCTTCTGGTGCAGATTTCGATGATGAAAATAAGGCCGTATTGGGGAATCAAAGTAACTTCACCTTTATGTTAGATATTACAGCCCGTGAAAAGGCACGTGTGCGTTTGTCCGCTAAGTATAACGGTAAGATACAAGATTTGGTCGGCCATATTACATCAAATGGATATGGAGAGGATCTTACAGCTGCCAATACCGTTGAAATAATTGGCGGAAGCATCGAAAAAGACAGATATGATAATTTACTGCGTATCACGTACGATTTCAAGACGAATCAATTGTTGTCTGCATGGTTAGCTCCGACTTCTAGTAACTCTCCGAATAAAGCGATTAACGCAGATGTGATGATTATTCGTGAAGGACAAGATGATGCTCGTCAGATTACGTTTGCAAATAGTAGTGATAAATTATCGGCAGTGGATACTGTTTATGGCGTAATGAAATTTGAGAAATCCACGTTAAACAATTCCTCTTTAAGTCCTTATGAGCGTGACTTGTATTGGATTTCGTTCCCGTTTGCTGTCAAACTGAGCGATGCCTTTGGAATGGGAACTTATGGTACGCATTGGATTATTGAGCGTTATGATGGTAAGGGACGTGCAAAGAATGGATTCTGGGCTGATTCCGAATCGAACTGGAAATTTGTAACGCCCTATGAACGTGACAACGGATTCATTATGAATGCCAACGAGGGTTATATCCTTGCTCTTGACTTAGATGAGTTGGGCGAAGGATCTTTGGTTTGGGATAATGATATGACTGACGCCTATCTCTATTTCCCGTCAAAGGATAAAGTGGGAAATATTAAAACAAAGGACGTGACTGTTGAAATAGATACAGTAGGTTATACTTGTACAATTGGTCCGCGATTTGAAAATGGAGATGACCGCCGCATTAAGGATAGTCACTGGCATTGCATTGGCGCTCCGAGTTTTGCGAATATTAATCATGCCGCTACTACAGGTTGGGTAGATGAGAATAGCGATGGAATAAACGATTATCCCAATGCAGGAACTATTGAGAGCTGGAAATCAAGTAGTGTTCTGTATGTGTACGATTGGAATTCTACATATAATACACTAACACCTGTTTCGGCAGCATCTCATAACTTCAAGGCGATGCATTCATATATGGTTCAATACAGCCAACCGTCAATTAGTTGGAGTAGTGTTACTACGCCTTCCGCTTCCATAGCTGCTCGTATGACTGAGACTCCCGATCGCGAATACGAATTGGCTCTGCTACGCGAGGACGATGAACAAGATCATACCTTCGTACGCCTGACTGATGATGTGAACGTATCGACCGGATTTGAGTTCAACTACGACCTCAGTAAGGAGATGAACCGTAACCGCGGTAACATCTGGACCGTAACTGCTGATACCGTTCAAGTTGCCGGTAATAGCCAGCCGCATCCGTTGACGACGACGATTGTGCCGGTAGGCGTGAAGATTGCGGCGAACGGAGAGTATACGTTCTCAATGCCGGAAGGCACGAACGGAGGCGATGTATGGCTCATCGATAACGCCAACAACTTGCGCACCAACCTCGGACTGATGGATTACACCGTTAATCTCACGACCGGCACCTATGAAGGCCGCTTCTCGCTCGAATTCCCCGTTCAGAACGTCGTGACCGAAATTGAGAATGCAGCCAATGCCAACGCCAATGCCAATGCCGACGACGCAGTCCGCAAGGTATTCGTGGGTGGTCAGCTGTACATCATCCGTGACGGCGTGATCTACAACGCCTCCGGCGCGCGCGTGCAATAAATAAGGTGTCTCTCGGCATCCCGGGATTACGGGATACCGATAGACCGTGACGGCCGCGAGTTTAAAACGGGATAACGGGATACCGGTAATACCGGTATACCGACGGCGGCCGAAGGAAAAATCGCAGGATTGTAATAAATTCTGCGATTTTTCTTGCATATTTGGAAAATTTGTAGTACCTTTGCAGCGTGAAATGAAAAATATCGTATTATGCGTATAATAGCACGAAAAAAAATTGTTGATTATTATACCGTTCATCCTCAAGCTAAAACTGCTCTAAATGAATGGTATAAGAAAACAGAAGAAGCGGATTGGACCTGTTTGAATGATATCAAACAAACATTCAATACTGTAGACTATGTTGGCAATCAGCATTATGTATTCAATATCAAGGGGAATGATTTCCGATTGATAGTGGTCATAAAGTTTACTCCCAAGAATGTATTTATTCGCTTTATCGGCACTCATGCTGAATACGATAAAATTATTGATATTCAAAACCTTTAAAACTATGGCACAGATTAAGACTGAAAAAGAGTATGAAGCCGCAATGGCTCGCATTGATGAGTTGCTTCCGAAGACCTGGAACGACAATGTTCCGGAGGACTCTCCTGAGAATATTGAATTGTCATTGTTATCTGATCTTGTGGCAGAATATGAGGACGTTCACTATCCTATAGCTGCACCTTCGTTGATAGATGTGTTGAAATTGCGGATGTATGAAATGGGGTTGACGCAACAAAACGCTGCCAATCTATTGGGTATCAGTACTCCCAAAATGAGTGAAATAATGCAGGGTCAGTCTGAACCCTCATTGTCACTTGCACGTACGATGTGTCTTAAAATGAATATCACTCCTGCGATGGCATTGGGTCTATAAGAGGAAAATATAAGATAGAAGATATGTGGAAATAAAGGCCGCGGTTTTAACGGTATACCAATGGCGGCCGAAGGAAAAATCGCAGGATTGTAATAAATTCTGCGATTTTTTTTGCATATATGAAAAAAAAGCAGTACCTTTGCACGCTAATTTGAAAAAATAATGCAATGCGGAGCTTCTTGGAGGCAGGAAAAGGCCGAAAAGAGAAGCAAGGGAAACAGGTGAGAATCCTGTGCAGACCCGCTGCTGTAAGCCCTGATAAAGGTTATAGGTTATAGGTGATAGGTTATTGTTTTTCGGGATACCGGGATCACGATATACCGGGATAACGAGAAAACGAGATACCGAAAGAGACCAACGATCAATCGTTATCGGATTTTACCAGAATGTCACTGCCGAAAGGTGGGAAGGCGGTAAAATCATAGGGCGAGCCAGAACACCCCGCGTTCGGCAATCGGATCGCAAGGGCTGACGACCACGTCGTCATCAAGGCGACCGATGCCTCCGCTCTCCCCAAAAATCAACAGAATTTTTGGGGACCCCGATAAAGAGGGAAATGAGTGGTATTGCAAAGACCTCTCGAGGATTGGAGGAAATGCAGGTAAGGAGAAGAATTACATATGTTTTTTTGGGTGTGCTGGTAGCTCTCGGAGCATTGGCACAAGTGAATCCTATAGATGAGAAGCGGGTGCTGGATAGCATCGCGCGCGAATTTGAGTTGGAGGAAGTGATGGTAAGCGCCAAGCGGCGCGAGGAACCCGTCATACCCGTGCAGAAGTTGCAGGGTGTGCGCCTGGAGGGCCTCTCTACCCAAAGCGTCGCCGACGCCGTGCGCTATTTCTCCGGCGTGCAACTCAAAGACTACGGCGGAGTAGGGGGCATGAAGACCATCGACGTTCGCTCGATGGGTTCGCATCACTTAGGCGTGTTCTACGACGGTATCGAGATAGGCAACGCCCAGAACGGCACGGTGGACTTGGGTAAGTTCTCCATGGATAACATCGAGGAGATCGCCCTCTACAACGGTCAGAAATCCGAGATCTTCCAACCCGCCAAAGACTTCGGCAGCGCCGGCACGCTCTATATCAAGACCCGCCGACCGCGCTTCGAGAACGGCAAGAGTTACAACCTCCACGTGACGATGAAAGCCGGTACCTTCGGTCTCGCCAACCCCTCTATCCTCTATGAGCAGAAGATCACCGACCAGATTCACCTCTCGGCTAACCTTGAATATACGTACGCGCACGGGCGATACCATTTCCGCTACCGCCGCGTCATGCCGGACGGAACGGTAGCCTGGGACACTACAGCCGTGCGTCAGAACGGTGACGTCAACGCCTGGCGCGCGGAGGTGGGACTATTCGGTTACCTGAGGGAAGGCAAATGGCACGTAAAGGGTTACTTCTACCAGAGCGAGAAGGGCATCCCGGGTGCGATTGTCAACAATGTCTGGAAGAACGCCCAAAGGCAGTGGGACCGAAACGCTTTCGTACAAGGCAGTTATACCCAGCGCCTCACCAAAGGCTATGACCTGCTCTTCAACGCCAAGTACTCCAACGACCGGATGCGGTACCTCAACCCCGACACGACGCTCATGTATATCGACAACACCTTCACCCAACAGGAGGTGTATCTGAGTCTTGCGAATAGGGTAGCGATAGTTGGCTCAAAGGGATTCGTATATCACAAAGATGTCAACTGGGACGTGTCGGTGAGCGCCGACTGGATGTGGAATTACCTGGATGGCAACCTCAAGAACTTCGTCTTTCCGGAGCGCAATACGGTGCTCGTGGCTGCTGCGACGCAGTTGGACTGGACCTATATCAAAGCCCAAGCCAGCGTGCTCGGGACCTTTGTGTTCGATAAGATCCATCAGCCTACGCTGACGATGCCTACCGCTACCAAACAGGATCCGCAATGGACGCCGGCTTTCTTCCTGACCGTGCATCCGTACCTGAAGGACCTCTACCTGCGTGCATACTACAAACGTATCTTCCGGATGCCGACCTTCAACGACCTCTACTACACCGACATGGGAAATATCGCCCTCAAACCTGAGTTTACGATCCAGTACGACGGCGGAGCCGAGTACACTAAAGAGTGGAAATCGGGCGTCTGCCGTGCCTTGGATATCAAGATAGACGGCTACTACAACGAGGTGAAGAATAAGATCGTCGCAATCCCCAAGGGCAACGGTCAGTACCGCTGGCAGATGATGAACCTCGGCTATGTGGAGATACGCGGTTGCGATGTCAATCTCTCCACGACGCTCGACCTGACGCACGAGGTCTTCCTGACCGTCGCCGGCGCCTACACCTACGAGAAAGCGCAAGACTTCACCGAACCCGGCGAGATCACCTATGGTGGACAGATCGCTTATGTCCCGTGGCACAGCGGCAGCGTGACGGCTAATCTCTGCTGGAAAGGATTGGCGTGGAACTACTCGTTCATCTACGTAGGCGAACGCTACCATAACTCCGCCAATATCCCCGCGAACTACGAGCAACCGTGGTATACGCATGATATGAGCGTCTCGTACGAATTTAAAATTCAAAATTTAAAATTTAAAATTAAAAATACCCCCCGCTTGTATTTTGCCGTGGAGGTGAATAATATATTTAACCAGCAATATGAGGTCATCCTCAATTATCCGATGCCGGGAATCAACGGGAAAGGAATCGTACGATTAATGTTGTAATGATGGAATGATGAATAGACGATCGACTATATACTATACACTATTAACGGTCATCATTTTGATGATGACCTCTTGCAGGCAGGATGTGGTGGTGTTTCCTTCGGAGGAGGAACAGCACGGTGAGGCGCAGACGACGGAGGTTGTAGGCTTCTATCTGCTCAATGAGGGAAATATGGGTTCGAACAAGGCGACCCTCGATTACTACGACTATACAACCGCTACCTACCGCCGCAATATCTACGCGGAGGCCAATCCCAATGTACCCAAAGAATTAGGCGACGTCGGCAACGACCTGCAGATCTACGGCAACCGGCTCTATGCCGTCATCAACTGCTCCAATAAGGTGGAGGTGATGGACGCTACGACCTGTCATCGCATCGGTCAGATCGATATCCCCAACTGCCGTTATATCCGTTTCCAGGGACCATACGCCTACGTCACATCTTATGCAGGCCCTGTGGTCATCAAGCCGGACTACGAGCAGATCGGCTATGTGGCTAAGATCGATACGGCGACCCTCGAGATCGTGGATACCTGCCTCGTGGGCTTCCAGCCCGATGAACTCGAAATAGTCGGCAATCGGATGTACGTAGCCAACTCCGGCGGATATATGGTACCCAACTACGAGAACGAGCTGTCCGTCATCGATATGACGACCTTCACCGAGGTCAAACGTATCCCCGTAGCCGTCAACCTGCATCGCGTTCGTGCGGATAAGAACGGCCAACTGTGGGTCACATCGCGCGGCGATTACTACCAGATACCCTCGCGGCTCTACTGTATCGACCTCGCAACAGAGACGGTCGTGGATAGCGTCCTAATTGCCGTCTCCAACCTCGATATCGTAGGCGATTCGATCTATGTATGCGCTACCGAGTGGAGCTACATAGAGATGCAAGACGTAGTCACCTACGGCATCGTAGATGCGCGTTCGCATAAGTTGGTGACGAGTAACTTCATCTCCGATGGTACGGATGCCCTGATCAAGAAACCCTACGGCCTCAAGGTCAATCTCGTGACCCGCGAGATCTACGTCGCCGATGCCAAGAACTACGTCAACCCCGGCACACTCTACTGCTTCTCGCCAGACGGCAAGCAGCTGTGGAACGTACGAACGGGAGACATTCCGGCACATATCGCGTGGAGAATTGAAAATTGATAATTGATAATTGATAATTGATATGAAACGAGTAGCATTGATCCTTTCACTTTTGACCTTTCACCTTTCACTTTGCCTGGCGCAGAGTCCGTATATCTCGCGTGTGTGGGAGTACAGTCCGGCACCGGGGCAGTTTGTAAACGAACTACCCGAATACGAGGCCGGCGATGATGCCAATACGATGCGACTGAAGGCCGAAGAACAGATAGCCGACAACAACGGGGGTATGATCACCCTCGGCGGTTGGGGTGGATACGTGGTGTTCGGATTTGACCATATGGTGGAGAACAAAGTGGACGCTACCGATTTCATCGTGCTGGGTAATGCCTTCTATTCGGACTCCGGCGCAGAGCAGGAAGGTAGGCGTGGCGGTTCGTGCGAACCCGGTATCGTGCTGGTCAGTTACGATCAGAACGGCAACGGTCGTCCCGACGACGCGTGGTACGAACTGGCCGGTTCGGAGTACGGCAGCAAGGCTACGATGCATGACTACCGGTTGACCTATTTCCGTCCGGACGAAGGCCACGAGGCTACGCCCTCGCAGGTAACGCCCTCCCTGATCGATACGACCTATATCCGTTGGCGGGACAATCGCGACAGCACCGGCTATATGAACCAACTCAATTTTCATACCCAGCCGTATTTCCCCGCGTGGGTAGAGGAGGACAGCCTGACTTTTGAGGGCGCACGCCTTGCCGATAACTACCGCGACGAGAGTGGGGAAGGTACGTACTACGTACTCTATTCCTATCCTTGGGGCTATGCGGACAATCATCCCAACACCGCCGCAGAGGCCGAATTGGATATCGATTGGGCAGTAGATGCCGCCGGCGAGAAGGTTAACCTGCCGGGTATTCACTTCGTGAAGGTATATACGGCTGTGCACCAACAATGCGGTTGGATAGGCGAGACCTCCACCGAGATCACCGGTGCCCGCGACCTGCATTGCACGACAGGTCTAAATGAGGCTACATCCGAGGACAACAGCCGCGCTATCTATACATTGACCGGCATGCGTATCGATACACCCGCACAACACGGAGTGTATATCATTCGTCAGGGCAATCAAACCAAGAAAGTGATAAAGTGAAAAGTGAAAGGTGAAAGGAAATATGAAACGCACACTTACTACTACAATATTCTTTATTCTTTATTCTTTATTCATTCATTCCGCTGACACGATTCAGCTGAACCTGTCTCCCCTCGTGGATACGTATACTCAAACGGAAGCCGGCTATTGGGAGGATACCTATATAGACGGTGTGCAGATCGAGGACGAGATGTTTCGCTTTGCGCATACCGGTTCGTCGGACGGCGGCGGAGGCATGGCGTATTGGGAAGGCTTCACGCTCTGCAGTTCCGGTGACACGATTGACTACGGCGCAGAGGGCAGTTCCGATGGTTGGATCCTCAACCAGTGGGGTTGTATGGCCGGCGGCGGAGTTGATAGTTTGGGTAACGCCGTAGAGGGTGCACCGTATCTGGTAGGCTATTGGGGCTTCTATCAGGAACAGCTGACGGAGGGCTACTATAGTCTAAAAGTGGATTTTCAGGACGGCGAGGCACACCGTTGTCTCGGTACCTATATATGCAATCATCCTTGGCCGTACTACGGCAATATCAACGGAGACGGTTTTGCCTCCGGTTTTACCAATGAGGGCGATTACTTTGCCTTGGTTGCACACGGACTGAATGCTGCCGGCGAACCTACCGGCGGTACGGCACGGCTCATCTTGGCCGAATTTACCAACGGAGCCTTGCAGCAGAGTAGGGATTGGCAATGGATGGACCTGACAGAGCTCGGCGCCATCAACGGACTCTATTTCACGATGGAGACCAGCGATGCGGATGCGCAGTACGGTGCCAACACGGCTGTCTATTTCTGCCTGGACCGACTCACGATCCTCTCGCCCGATACGGCAGTTGAATCCCTGGATCGTCCTACCGGCCTGAAGGCACTCTCCATTGGCGAGGACAGTATCGCCTTGGCGTGGAACCCCGTAACGAATGCCGAAGGCTATCGGCTCTATCTGGACAGTGCAATCGCCGGAGAGACGACGGATACGCTATTCGTCTTTACCGAACTGGAAGCTTACACGGAATACACGCTCTCTGTCGTAGCCGTCAATCTAAGCGACACCTCCGAGATGGCGTCGATCGTGGTTACCACTACCGACGAGACAGCGCCCACGATGCCAACGGAACTTACTGCAGAGCCGGATGTACATAGTATTGCTCTCAGCTGGCAAGCCGCAGAGGATAATGTCGGCGTGAAGCGTTATACCGTCTATCTGGATGGCGAAGCGTACAAACGGCAGACCCTTTGCTCGCTGACCCTCGTCGGACTGGATGCAGATACAGAGTATCTGATCGAGGTGGAGGTGGAGGACGAAGTGGGTAATAAATCCGAGCGAGCTGCTCTTCGCACCCGCACCCTGCCCGAAAAAACGGCCTCGCAAGATGTCAAGGCAGATGAGTCGGATAGGGCAGTCTATACCATAGACGGACGCTATCTCGGCACGGACATACCTTTCCGAAAAGGAACGTATATACTAAAAACGCAAACAACAACTCAAATCGTTATACATTAACCATTTAAACAAACATTCAACAAAAACATGAGAAAATTTCTCTTTGTAGCCATCCTTGCGATGGCGAGTGTGGTGAGTGCTATGGCGACTAATGTGCAAGTCACGATGAACGCCGTGAGCACAACTATGACGTTGGCGGAAAAGAGTACCGGCACAGCTGTGACGGTAGGTACACCGACCAACAAAGTGTATAACTTTACTGCCAATCCCGGCACGTATGTCCTGACGGCATACGACACCGACGGGACGACCGTAAACGGTACTATGGAACTGGAAGTAGGTACGGATGATGTGGAATTCAAAGTCCTCACCGTTACTGCCTACGCCACGAACGGAGGTTGGGCTTATGGTACGGACTACGTGATTGAAGCTTCCGTAGTCTCTCGTGAGGGAGCCAACATCGTGATTACGCTCGGTGACAGCAAGACAGCCGGAAGGAAGACCTTCCTGGCCTTGAATGGTGCTACGTATCTGTGCGACATGATTCCGACCTTCGCTCGCGCAGAGCAGGGCTACACCACGCTGTATCGTTCGGGAACGCTTACCAACAACACCACCTGCAGTGGAGCCATCCCCGAGGCGATCACACTGAGACTGACTGCTCCCCAAGGTGCAACGGTATTCGTAGGACGTAAGACGGTTCACTTCGTTCCCTTTATTCCGGTCATGGAGGACAGCGTGGTAGGTAACACCTATTACTACAAGTTGGCCAAATCCACGGAGTATAACTACCGTGTGTCGAAGACCGGTTTGCTGACTCATGCCGCTGTATTCAGCAGCAGTACGGATTTTGACCTCGTTGTAACCGAAGCAGAGATGCAGTCGCAGAGCCCGAAGTGGATTGATCGCGACCTGAACTCAAAAGAGGGTTACAACGTAGCAGACCTGTTCCTCAATATCAACGAGCAGGAGCATCTCAAAATGACAGTTGGTGAGGATTATGACCTGCTGCCGATGCGCAACTGGCAAGCGATTAACAGCATTACCGGTAACTATTTCATCGAGCCGGATTACCACTATCATGTGAGCGACCTCAATGGTCAACCCAGCACTTCAGTCGTAACCATCGATCCGGACGGCACGCTTCACGCTGTGGGCAACGGTACTGCTATTGTTACCGTCATTTACGATGCTATCTACCTTACCGGTACGGCCGGCGGTAATGGTTACTGGTCGGCTATCTGGCCTGAGAATACAGGCGTGTTTGTAGTAACGGTAGGTGATCCTGCATCGGAGATTGATCTCGGTATGCTTATCAATCCCACGAATACGACGCAGTACAAACTGGCCGGACAGAAGTATGATGCCGACTTCGATGTATTCTACTTCCCCGACACCGTAGGTGGCTGCCATTATTACACCTTCCATCCGACCAATGTAGTAAGTGTCGAGGTCGCATATCCGACGATTGGCGTGAACGAGGCCATCTATAGCGGATTCACAACGAACGGCGTAAGCTACGATGCTAACACGGGCGATTATACCGTTCGCGTAGGTGAAGGTAAGCAGATCGTGAAACTGACCAACTCCACCGGCGTAAGTGAATATCAGGTGCTGGTAGGTAAACCCGTACACGTAGAGACCTATTCGACCACGCGCGGTCCGCAAACCGTATTCGAACCCGGTGATAAGGTCGTTGTGCAAATGTCCGGCCTCTTCCACCCGGCTAACAAACTGGCGGGTATTCACAACTTCTCGGCTACAACTACTATGTCGCATTATGGAGCAACTGTTAAGGGTTCGGGTAACCAGTATAAGTACGCCAGCTCTCCTGCAGCACAGGCTATCACGATTCAGTTGCCCGACACGCTGAATGTAGAGAACTATAACTACGAGTACGTAGTGGATCCCGGTTATATTAAAGTGAGCGGCTTTGGTGATCCGATCGGTAACCATCGTAATGTGTCCAAGAAATTCGGTCGTGGTGCTAACTTTACGGCTATCAGCCAACAGGCTATCTTCGGCTATCTGCCCGGCATCAAGCTGCAACTGCGTGAGCGCGTAATGAAACAACTCACCTTCTCGCTCACTCCTGCTGATGCAATCGTGACACTCGTGAATAACGAGGGTACTGTCCTCACCGCTACCAATGGCGTCTACGACCTGCCGACAGCTACCTATAACTATACGGTAGAGAGAGCCGGATATCACACTATTAAGGGTGAAGTCGTAATTGGTGACAACAGCCCCGCACTGACGACCGTTACGCTCCAATTGCAGGCTATTGATCCTTCCGATACCAATTGGGACGGCATTACCACCTCTTACGAGCCCGAACTCCGTGAAGGCTGGTACTGCATCACTTCGGGTTACCATATGGCTTGGTTCGCTGCTCATGTAAATGCCGGCAACTATACCGTCAAGGGTAAACTCATGAACGATATCGCACTCTCGAATTACAACTGGACTCCTATTGGAGGTAATGCGGTTGGCAAGGCCTTCAAGGGTCAGTTTGACGGACAGAACCACATCATCCGCGGTCTCCACATCGAAGCAACCACGACCTATCAGGCGCTCTTCGGCTATGTATCGAACGGTTCGATCAGCAACCTCACCGTAGAGGGTAACGTTACCTCTACGGCCAACTATGCAGCCGGTATTGCCGCTTACCTGAGCGGAACCAATATGACCAACTGCGTCAACCGCGTCGTTGTAAACGGTGCTATGTATGTAGCCGGCTTGGCAGGTTCTACTACCAATACGATGACCATCGACCATTGCGTGAATGAGGCCGCTATTACCGGTACGGGTAACTACGTAGGCGGTATCACGACCAATACGATGAATAAGAACGTCACGATTAAGAACTGCTACAACATCGCTCCTATCACCGGCGGTAACTACGTAGCCGGTATTACGGCTAATATGCAGCAGGCTGCTACCGTCAAGAACGTGTATAACATCGGCGTCATCACCGCTACGGGTACGAACGTAGGCGCTATCCGTGGGCACAAGACCAACGGTACCTTCGATAAGATCTATGCAAATAAGGTTTACTATATGGATACGGCCGCTACGGTTAAGACGACGATTATGGAAGATGTTGACTTCCAGAACGGTCATGTAGCTAACCTGTTGGGTGCACCCTATGGTCAGCAGATCAACGAGGATATGTATCCCGTTCTGGACGGTCCGGCTGTATATCAGTTTGGCCTGAAGGAGGATGCGGATACCACGATCTCGTATATCAACGAGACCGTTCTGCCTGACACCGTTTGGGTAAGCAATATCTATGCTTCGTACTACAATACGGTTGGTCAGAAAGTAGATACCGTCAATAGCGATACCGTCGTTTCGCTGCTCATCAATGTTCGCCCGATGACCGGTGCGGCTACCTTCGAGGAGCGTACGCTGCATCCCGAAGCGGCTTGGTACGGCGATCCGGACTTTGAGAATGAAGACAACTACTGGACATCCGGTGACTATATCTTCTCGACCTATTGGGACAACTGGGGCACGATCTATTACTACGACATTACGATGGCAAACCTGACGGGTAGTACCTTCTCGTACATGAATCCGTACTACGATCAATATAGCGCTGCCGGCGGTGCTGCCGAGGGCCAGAACTACGCGATCTGGTACAAAAACTGGTACGGAAACGCCAATGTCACGCTGACCGCCGCCAATACCATCAGCGGTGTGGCCGTGACGAACAATTCGTGGGTAGTAGATGCTATTAAGAACGGCGACGGTATGTCGGTAGAAGAAGGCGGAACGGGTCTGCCCTTCCATCAGGGTGACTGGATCAAGCTGACCATTACCGGCTACGACGACGAGGAAGGTATTACCGGCACGGTAGAGTTCTACCTGGCTGACTTCCGCACCGTTGGCGACTGGAAATACGCCGAGAACTGGCAGTGGGTTGACCTCGCTCCGCTGGGAGAAGTATCGGCTATCAGCTTCGCACTCTCGAGCTCGAAGTACAATACCTACGGTATGACAACGCCTGCTTACTTCTGCTTCGATAACCTCGGAGGTCTGGCTGCTGACTGCCGTCTGGGTGCGATGACGCACGTATCGGATACGCCGAGCGCTATTGACAACGCAAATGCTGAGTCTGCCGCTATCGTGAAACGCATTGAGAACGGACATCTCATGATCATTCTGCCGAACGGCAAGCGTATCAACGCAATCGGACAAGAGGTTCGTTAGCAAAGCAACATTGGCCGTTGGCATTGGCGTTAGCCGAGATAGCCAATGCTAATGCCAATAGCCAAAGCCAAATAAAATCGCAGGGTTTGAGACATAACTCTGCGATTTTTTTGTAAAAAATGCACATTTGATGCAAAAAAATGAAAAATATCAATTATCAATTTTCAATTATCAATTATTTTTCGTACTTTTGCAGCGGATTTCAGTGGATCGGTCTGTCGCCACGATACTGAAAGAAAGGCGGATGGCTTGCCGCAAGGCATGACGGCGTCTTAATCTCTATCGGGGAGGAAAGTCCGGGCAACACAGAGCACCACAGCGGTTAACGGCCGTCGGGCAGCAATGTTCGGTCACTGGTATAGAGACGAGTCTGCCATATGGCAGGGTGGAACGAGCATACTGTGGGTTGCAATTCCAAGTATACCGACGATGGAGCCTCGGCTCCGAGAGGGTTGCTCGCCTGAGTCGGAGGGTAGGAAGCGAGAGAAGCGGTTGGTAACAGTCCGTTCGAGATGAATGACAGACTAAAACAGAACCCGGCTTACGGATCCGCTGATTTTTTCCAACGCTCTGAGTGTTAAGCGCGAGAGGGCGTAATCGTCCAATTCGCTCAGCAGAACAGCGTGAGTTTGCGGTATCGGAGGCAACTCCGATACTTTTTTTATGTCAAACCGCGCGTGAATCTTCTGATGCGAGAGTTGATGCACGAAGTCCGCTTTATCCAAATGATCCACTTCCTCGAGCGGGAACTCCCAGAGATGCTGCCAGATGTCCTTTCCCGTTCGTTGGTGAATAAGCGTCTGGTTTCCGCAGAGATAGATGGTATAGATGAAGTAGCGGTCGCGTACGGCAGGTCGGGCTTTGCGAACAGGCAACAGTTCGGCAGTATGATGTGCATAGCCCAGGCAGGCAAAGCGGAGCGGACAGCTTTCGCAATCGGGCGAGGTAGGCGTGCAGGTGAGGGCTCCGAGTTCCATAATAGAGGAGTTGAAGAGCCTCGGATGAGACGAATCGAGGAGCTCTACGGCCAGATTGCGGAAGAGGTGTTTACCGGCTGTGGTATCAAAAGGCGTCTCCTCATCATAGAGTCGCGAGAGCACGCGATAGACGTTGCCATCGAGGGCGGGGTAGGCCAGATCGTAAGCAAACGATGCAATCGCTCCTGCCGTATAGTCGCCTACGCCCGGGATGCGACGGAGATCATCGTAGGTAGCCGGAAACCAATCCGGCTGACCGAGACGCGTGCGTTCGGCTGCGATAAAGAGTGCACCTTTGTATAGATTGCGTGCGCGCGAGTAGTAACCCAGTCCTTGCCAGAGACGCAGCACCTCATCTTCGGTCGCCTGAGCCAAATCGCTTACGGTAGGGAAACGGTCGATAAATCGGAGATAGTATTCCATCCCCTGCATGACACGGGTTTGCTGCAGAATAATCTCCGAGATCCAGATGCAGTACGCATCATCCGTCTCACGCCAGGGCAGAACTCGGTGATTTTCCGCATACCAAGCGTATAAATTCGTATAAAAAGCCTCGTTTTTCATCAATTTTGGTGCAAAAATACAAAAAATTTCTTATAAAACGAATTTTTTTTCAAAAAAACTTTCATATTTCATAAAAAATTAGTAATTTTGCAGCGAATTTTCGGCTTTAGTAAAATAAGGCCGTGAATTTTAGCCCTTTTTGGAGCGAATATGGAGGAAAAAATGCGACATAGCGTGAATAAGGCGGATTTGGTAATGCTCATCTCGATGCAGACCGGATACGACAAGCAAACGATTCAAAATATATTGGAATCGGGCTTGCATCATATCCGTAAGCAGATGGCGATGGGGGATAACGTCTATCTTCGCGGCTTTGGCAGTTTTATCATCAAGGAGCGTAAGGAGAAGATTGGCCGTAATCTGCGTAACAACACCTCGTTGCTCGTACCTTCGCGCCGTGTTCCGTACTTCAAGCCATCAAGGACATTTATTGACATGATGAAATAATTAACTAATTAACTATAAATCATTAATCTCAAGAATTATGCCTAACGGAAAGAAGCATAAGAGACATAAGATGTCGACGCACAAGCGTAAAAAACGCTTACGTAAGAATCGCCATAAACATAAGTAAGGCGAAGTAACTCGGCTTTGCGGCATATAGGGGGTCTTGGGCGCAAGATCGTCTGCCGCAAAGCCTTTTTAATGTATTGAAAAGTATGAAAAGCGAACTCATTGTCGATGTACAACCCGATGAGATAGCAATCGCGCTGACGGAGGACGGTCGGCTGCAGGAGATTAACCGCGAGAAACGCGATGTGGATAACTTCGCGGTAGGTAATATCTACTACGGTCGCGTCAAGAAGATCATGCCGGCGCTGAATGCAGCCTTCGTGGATGTAGGTCATGAAAAAGAAGCTTTTCTACACTATTTGGATCTTGGAAGCGAGTTCCTGACGCTCCGTTCCTACATCAATCGTGCCGTGTCAGACAGGCGTAAGATGCCGTCGATGACGCGCGAACAAAGGAAACCCGATGTGGGCAAGGACGGACAGATAGCTGACGTACTGAAGGTAGGCGACATGCTGCTGGTACAGGTGTCGAAGGAACCTATCAATACCAAAGGTCCTCGTCTGACGGCCGAAATCAGTATTGCGGGTCGCAATATGGTCTTGATGCCCTTTGGGGACAAGGTGATGATTTCGGGTAAGATCAAGCGCGAGAGCGAGCGTAGCCGACTCAAGCAACTGTTGCAGTCGATCAAGCCGCAAGGCTACGGTGTGATCGTTCGCACCCTGGCCGAGGAGAAGCGTGTGGCAGAACTGGATAACGAACTCCGTCTGCTCGTCAAACGTTGGGAGGACACCGTCAAGATGCTGCAGAACCCCAAAGCACAGCCGGAGAAACTGCCGTCTAAATCGAAAGATGCAGAGGTTAGGCTGGTGACGCAGGAGTTAGGACGAACCATCGGTATTATACGCGATGTGTTCTCGCCGGATTTCTCCGCTATACGCGTCAATGACGAGACGGTCATGGCCGAAATACGACAGTACGTTGATCTGATAGCTCACGACGCAGTAGGGGTAGTAGGTCTGTATACAGGCAAGCAGCCTATCTTTGACCACTACGACATCACGCGTCAGATGAAGACAGGACTCGGCCGGACAGTCGGCTTCAAGAACGGAGGATATCTGGTCATAGACAAGACGGAGGCCTTGTTCTCCATCGATGTCAACTCCGGAAGCAAGCGGCTATACGAAGATCAGGAGGAGAATGCGTTCCAGTACAATATGCTGGCAGCCGAAGAGATTGTTCACCAACTGCGGCTCCGCGATATAGGAGGTATCATCATCATCGATTTTATCGATATGAATACCAAGGAGCATCAAGATCAGTTGTACAACAAGATGCGCGAACTGATGAGTCGCGACCGCGCTCGCCACAATGTATTGCCCCTCTCCAAATTCGGACTCATGCAGATTACACGCCAACGTGTGCGCCCCGCGGTGGAAGTGAACGTAACGGAAGTGTGTCCGACCTGTTTGGGCAAAGGCAGAGTGCAACCGTCCATCCTCTTTACCGACCAGGTGGAGGAAGAGATAGAGCATATGCGCGAACACTTTAAGGAGGGAACGCTCACATTGAGCCTGCACCCGTACGTGTTCAGTTATGTGACGCGAGGATGGTTCAATAGCCTTGCCAAACAATGGAAAAGACGTTTCGGCGTACGCGTAATGGAAAACCAGAGCCTCGGAATGCTCGAGATGCGATTCGCCGACGCTAACGGAAAGACCCTTAGCCCGATTATCGAAGAACCGACTAAGGATAGTGTAGAAGCTAAGAAGAAATGAAAAATAAGGGATAGACCACTTGAGTCCGTCCCTTATTTCATTTTCTATGGAGTAGGGTATCAGTCCTGCTTGTTGCCATCGATGAGAATCATCCATGACCAGGGAGCCAGGGTCATCTGCTCAAAGCCCTCCGGCGTGAAGGTCTGCTCGTCGGCCGACATATTGAAGAAGGCCTCTACCTTGTTGTCCAACTTGCATTTCTCGCACACTTTGTGACGACGGCAAGCGAAGATCTTATCGTTGTCGCAGGGGATACGCTCCATCTTGGCACCTATCTCGTTGGACCAGAGAGCTTTGTTGGCCTCACGCATGGCGTTGAGCTTGGTATAGAGCGCTCTCTCCGGCGCATTCTCTACACGGTCAATCAGGTCTTTCTCAAAGAACTGCAGGCGATGATGATTGCCGCTCAGCTGACCCGTATATATCAAAGGCATACCCGGCACGATATAGGTGAATACAGCAAACAGATGTGCTGCATCTCCCATCCGCTCGTACTCCGTTCCCGACCACGAGTTCTCATCGTGATTGGAGGTGAAGTTCATGCGAATAGCCTTTGGACCAACGGTCGTGTCTGCTTTCGCAAAGTAACTCCACAAATCCTCTACCGTATTCTCGCCTTGGGCAACCTTGTTCATAATGTGGTGGAGCGTCCAGCCGTAGTACATATCAAAGGCCGTCTCGGTCAGTTCAGCTGCCTTGTCTTCGTCCTCAGCCAGCGTGAACATATCGGGGTGAGTCTGACGCAAATCGCTCATGGCATCGTTCCAGAAATCGGTTGGTACCTCACCAGCTACGTCGCAACGGAAACCGTCGATACCTACCTCGTCCATCCAGAAATGGAGGCATTTCTTCATCTCGGCACGCATATCTTGGTTTTCGTAGTTGAGCTTGGAGATATCGGTCCAGTCGTATTGCACCATCAGGTTGCCGAGGCTGTCGCGATAGTGCCAGCCTTCGTTCTTGGTCCACTCGCTATCGGGAGCCGTGTGATTGGCTACCCAGTCGAGGATGACCTTGAAGCCCATCTCATGAGCCGTATTGAGGAAATGCTTGAAGTCGTCCATCGTACCGAACTCGGGATTGATGGCGCAGTAATCGATGATGGAGTAGTAGGAGCCGAGCGTACCTTTGCGCGTGATGACGCCGATAGGTTGGCAGGGCATTACCCAGATGATGTCGATACCGCTCTCCTTTAGCTCGGGCAGCACTTTCTCTGCAGCAGCAAAGGTACCTTCCGCGGTCAGCTGACGAACATTGAGTTCGTAGATCGTGGAGGGATACGCCCAGCAGGTGTGGCGCAGTTCACGACAACATTCTTGTTTCTTGGGCGCACAAGCGGTCAGCATCAAACCGGCGAGTGCAATCAGTAACATTCGTTTCATTATGTGTTATTCTTTTAGAGTTAGTTTTGCAGGTTTGAGTCGATCGTTTGTGAGCGTCAGGATAGCTTGACCCTCCACTTGGCGAACGATAAAGGTACATTGTCCGCGGAAGGCACGCATACTGGTGCCGCCTTGCATAGGCATCGTGCAGGTAGCATCTCCGTTAGCCATCGCTACGATCTCGCCTTTCTTCATCTGAATCGTTATCTCGTGGTCGGCAAAGGGACAGAGATTACCTTTCTTATCCACCACGCTCACAGTCAGATAGCAGAGTCCTTCCTCGCGTTTCTCGTCCTTATTGGCCCACTCGGCTACGATATGATGCGGCTGACCGGCTGTCTCAACGACCTGTTCGGCCACGGGATAGCCGTTCTCGTTGTAGGCTACTACGCGCAGCGTACCCGGTTCGTAGACCACATCCTGCCACATCAGACGGTATCGCGGCAGCAGATCCGGACGCGGTTCGCTTCCCCAATCCGGGATAGCAAACTGACCCACCTCGGGCATCTGACTTACCATCGGATCTTTGAGTTTGACACCCTGACGCAAGCTGTCTGCTTCCTCTTTGGTCGCAAAACGCAGACGACCTTGGCTCACATCGTTGATGAAGAGTTCGGCCTCCGGATAGGAGGTATAGACATACACGGGTGTCTTTTCTCCCTCACGCCCCGGCCACGTCCAGTGGGGCAGTACATGCAGGGTGGGGGACTTGGTGTTCCATTGACTGCGATAGAGGTAATAGCGATCCTTGGGCAGAGACGCCAGATCGATGATGCCGAAATACGAACTATGGCTCGGCCACGCGTCCGTGTCATAGGGCGAAGGCTCACCTAAGTAATCAAAGCCCGTCCAGACAAACTGACCGATCGTCCATGGATAATCATCCTGCAGTTGGAAATCCTGATCCGGCAGACCCGACCACGCGCAGTACTCCACATCGTAGCCGCTACATTGCTTATCCTCGCGTTGTACATCGGGCTCGATAGCAACGGGGAAGTAGTAACTGTTGCGCGAGGAGACGGTCGAGGCTGTCTCGCTACCGAGGATGAGCTTGTGCTTCAAGGTATCGTGTGCTTCCTCGTAACGCATCGTGCGGTAGTTGAAGCCGGGAATATCGAGTTGAGCTGCAAAGCCGTTGTAGATAACAGTCTTCACTTGGTCCATACCACAGGTCACGGGACGCGTCGGGTCCTCCTGATGGCAGATTGACTGCAGTTTGGCAGCAATCGGTTTGCCTTCCTCCAAGGTCTGCTCCCACACTTCGTTTCCGATCGACCACATCATCACGGCCGGCGAGTTGCGGAAGTGACGTAGCATATTGCGCATATCGCGGTCGGCCCACTCGTTGAAGTAATTGGTATAACCGTTCTTGCACTTGGCGCGCGTCCATTCGTCGAAAGGCTCGATGAGCAGCATGATACCCATCTCTTCGCATAGTTTCACCAGCTCCGAGCAGGGCATATTATGACTCGTGCGGATAGCATCGCAACCCATGTCTTTTAGGAGCGAGAGCTGATGCCATAGAGCATCCTTTGACACAGCCGTACCCAACGGACCGAAGTCATGATGCAGGCAGACACCCTTAAACTTACGCACGTTACCATTGAGCAGGAATCCGATTCCCTGTATGTATTCCAACTTACGAATACCGAACCGCGTAGAGCAGGTGTCGATATGATTGCCTTCACGCTTGACGATCGTGCGTGCTTCGTACATGTGAGGCGTCTCGGGCGACCATAGTTGCGGTTGCTCGATATTGGTGGTGCCGCGACGGCCTTGTATATAACCGATCATCGTTCCGTTGCGGAAGATCTGCGTCTCCACCTCGATGCCTTGCTGAATCGGATCTACCAGATCCACCTGCACTTCCACTACCGCTGCCCAATCCGTCACGCTATAGGTACGAATGGTTACGCCCCAAGTGGGGATATAGGTGCGATACGAGGACTTGAGGTAGACGTTCCGATAGAGTCCTGCACCCGGATACCAACGACTGGACTCGGGTTTGTTCTCCAATCGTACGGCTACCTGGAGCTTGTCGTCCTTTTTCTTGACCTTTTGCCAAGCATGTACGGCCTCCGTGATATCCACCTCAAAGGCATTGTAGCCGTACATCCACTCGCCTTGTTTCTCTCCGTTGACATATACCTCCGCACGCGACATGGCGCCGTCGAAGTATAGTTTATAGACACGTCTGGTGTCCTTGAGCAACTTACCGTCAATCTCCGTCCAGTACCAAGCCGATCCCATCCAATTGAGTCCGCCGCTGCGTCCGGTCTTGGCGGAAGCTTGCGTCTCGCCGTTCTGCACGATGGCTACCTCTTGCAGGTCGTTGGCGCGGTCGAAGGGCGTTGTGATGGCCCAATCGTGCGGGATAACCACCTGTTGCCACACAGCCTGCGCCGTATCGGGCATCTGATGAGGAGTCTGCTCCATGGCAAAATGCCAGGAGGAGAGTAGGGTCGTTATAGTCAGTAATAGATTATACATTCACGCTATATTTGGTTATCAATCATTCGTCTTAGGGCTATTTATCAAAGTTCAAGCCGTAAATCTCGATCTCTGTCTCCTGATCGCGGATCAGTTTGACCACGATGGTCTCGTTCATATATACGCGCTTGAACTCGAACGTATCGCGGCTTACCTGCACGGGGATATACTCGCCATAGGTAAGCGCCAGGCTGGAGCGACGCAGGTCAATCATCTGTTTTACTTTTCCGCGGAAGGACTGCTCCTGCTCGCTCAGTCCCTCAAAGCGCACCATCTTTCGGTTATCGGGATCGTTGGCACCTATCTCGGCATATTCGTCGCCCTGATAGATGCAAGGCACGCCGGGCAGGGTGAGGTTGAGTACCTCCAGTTGCATCGAGCGCGTATAGGCCAAATCGCTTGCAGGACGCACGTCACGGGTCCAACCCACTTCCTTACCGTTGTTGTTATCCTCGTCCTTTTGAATAGCTCCATCGGCAATCGAGGCAAAGCGGATCTGGTCGTGATTGCCGCTGATGCAACCCATCGTGTGGTGACTGCCATAGGCGGCCATGGACTCGAGGACGGTCTGATTGATGGTCTCAAAGCTCTCGCCGTAGATCAGAGCATCGCGTATCGCCCAATAGAGGTTGAAGTCAAATTGGGCATTGAGCATACCGCTCTTAACGTATTGACCGATCAGGGTGGGACTGCCGTAGGTCTCGCCGATCATCCAGATATGACGACCGGGGAAGCGTTTCTGAATCTTCTGCTCCAGCAGGCGCCAATAGCCCTCCGGGATATGCTTGCAGGCATCGTGACGGAAGCCGTCCAACTCGTAGTTCTCCAGCCAGTACAAAGCCGAGTCGGTCATACATTCGCATACCTCCTCACGCTCCAGGTCCAAGGTCGGGATATGCTTGTCAAACCAGGTGGTCAGACGTGCCTCATCCCACAACTCAAAGTTACGGCGTCCGTCCGGCAATATACTGTCGGTATGCCAGTCGGGGTGCTCCTGCAGGGTGGGGGAGTTGATGTGCATATGGTTGGCTACATAGTCCAGCACAACGTTGATATTGTGCTCGTGCGCCGTTGCGAGCATCTCTTTTAACTCCTCGCCCGTACCGAAACGGTCATCGGTCTTAGTAGCATAGATAGGCCAATAGCCGTGGTAACCCGAGAAGCGGGTGTAGGCCTTGGTCTGGTCGTATTTGTTGTTGTAGAGCGGCGTGCCGTCTTCGCTGGTGCCGAAGGGTTTGAACGGATAATAGCCCCACGCATCCTTGGGGTTCTGGGTAATCGGGCTGATCCACAGGGTGTTGACGCCCAAGTCGTCAAAGAATCCGGCACGAATCTTCTCGGTAATACCCTTGAAGTCGCCGCCTTGGTAGTCGACGATATCGAGCACCTCGGGGCTGTTTAGTTTCTCGTCGTTGTCGGGATTGCCGTTGTAGAAACGGTCTATCATCAGCGAGTAGAGCACCTGAGCTTGGTCATCGTGACGCGTCAGTTGTTCCGCTTTGGTTACAGGTACGCCGTCCTGCAAGGGAACGAGCACATCGTTCATCAGTTCGTTCGCCGTCTCGGCATATACGCGCAGATACGTTCTGCCCTTCATCTGCGGAGTGACACGGATGGTGACACTACCGTCGTCGTTGCGGCTAATCTTATCCTCCTTGATGCGGTAGTTCTGCACATAGGCCTGTATGCGCGCAATAGCGGGTGTTCCTTCTGCAAAAGCAATCGTCAGCTCCTTCTCATCGGCTGCGCGCACATACATACCCGTACGAAGCGGCTTATTGGGCAGAACGGCTACGCAGCAGCCATTCTTATCCGAATGCCTGTTACCACAAGGGATGAACCACTCGCTCAGCGTATCCGTAGCCGGTATCTCGATGGTCTCATTAACGCTCTCCGCCAACAGGGGTGCATAGTCCGTCACAAACACCGTCTCGCTGCCCGCGCTCGTCATGCGAACAGGCATAATCGGATTACCTTGGGTGGTGCGCACATAGGCGCTACGTTGGGGATTGCAAGCCGCCAATACTACCAGCATCATCGGCCAGAAAAGGAATGCGTGTTTCATATATCCATAATTTGCCGCAAAGTTACAAAAAATTATTCAAATATGCAAGATTTTGTTGAAAAAAATTAAAAAAGCTTGCTTTATTTAAATTTTTTCGGCTAAAGATTGCTGTTTGCACGATAGTGCGGACGTTACTTCGAGGTGGGACGCGAAGCGTGTCGGTGTCCTCGAAGTTACATATATTAATGCAAAACAACGCACCCGAAACGAGTGCGTTGTCCTGATATAAAAGGGATGTTTTTCTTTTTATTTGTCATCCTCAACGGCAGCCTGAGCAGCAGCCAGACGAGCGATAGGCACGCGGAAGGGCGAGCAGCTGGCGTAGTTCATACCCACGCGTGCGCAGAACTTAACCGAACTGGGTTCACCACCGTGCTCACCACAGATACCGGTACGCAGCGACGGACGAATAGCACGACCTTTCTCTACGGCCATCTTGATGAGTTGGCCTACACCCTTCTGATCCAGTACCTGGAACGGGTCAGCCTTCAGGATCTTCTTCTCCAGATAAACGGGGAGGAACGAAGCGATATCGTCGCGGCTGTAACCGAAGGTCATCTGCGTCAGATCGTTGGTTCCGAAGCTGAAGTACTGAGCCTCGGTAGCGATACGGTCAGCGGTCAGAGCGGCACGCGGAATCTCAATCATCGTACCAATCTCGTACTCAACCTCTACACCGTACTCAGCAAATACCTCCTTAGCTACGCGCTCGATAATCTCCTTCTGTTGCTTGAACTCATAGAGAATACCGATCAGCGGAACCATTACTTCGGGCATCGGGTTCTTGCCTTCCTTCTTCAGCTCGCAAGCAGCCGACATGATAGCGCGGGTCTGCATAGCGGTAATCTCGGGGAAGGTGATACCCAGACGGCAACCACGGTGACCAAGCATCGGGTTGTTCTCTGCCAGTTGAGCCACACGCTGTTGAATCTCCTGAACCGAGATACCCATCTCTTTAGCCATGGTTTCCTGACCTGCCAGATCGTGAGGTACGAACTCATGCAAGGGAGGATCCAAGAGACGGATATTCACGGGATAACCGTCCATAGCCTCGAGGATACCCTTGAAGTCAGCCTTCTGGTAGGGCAGCAGTTTAGCCAGCGCTTTCTCACGGCCTTCGGTGTCCTTAGCCAGAATCATCTCACGCATAGCGATGATCTTCTTATCCTCAAAGAACATATGCTCCGTACGGGTCAGACCAATACCCTTGGCACCAAAGGCGCGAGCCACCTGTGCATCGTGCGGGGTGTCGGCGTTGGTACGAACCTGCAGGTGGGTATACTTGTCGCAGAGGTCCATCAGAGCCTTGAAGTCGCCGCTGAGCTCAGCAGCCTTGGTCGGGATCTGGCCGGCATATACTTGACCGGTCGAACCGTTCAGAGAGAGATAATCGCCCTCCTTATAGGTAACGCCTTCGATGGTGACGGTCTTAGCCTTGTAGTCTACTACGATGGCACCTGCACCCGATACGCAGCACTTACCCATACCGCGAGCCACAACGGCTGCGTGGCTGGTCATACCGCCGCGTGCGGTCAGGATACCTTCGGCTGCACTCATACCGGCCAGGTCTTCGGGACTGGTCTCGATACGAACCATGACAACCTTGTGGCCGTCTTTGTGCCATTCCTGAGCGTCGTCAGCGTGGAACACGATCTGACCACATGCTGCACCCGGGCTGGCGGGCAGACCTTGGGTGATGACTTTGGCTTTCTTCAGAGCGTCCTTGTCAAATACGGGGTGGAGCAGTTCATCCAGCTTCTGCGGCTCGCAGCGAAGGATAGCCGTCTTCTCGTCAATCTGGCCTTCGCGCAGCAGATCCATAGCAATCTTCACCATGGCCGTGCCGGTACGCTTACCATTACGGGTCTGCAGGAACCAGAGCTTACCCTCTTGTACGGTGAACTCCATATCCTGCATATCGTGATAGTGGTTCTCCAGTTTCTGTTGGATCTCGTTGAGCTCCTTATACAGCTCGGGCATGCACTCCTCCATTGAGGGATACTTCGTCGCACGCTCTTCCTCGCTGATGCCTTGCAGAGCGGCCCAACGACGGCTGCCCTCCAGCGTGATTTGTTGCGGAGTACGGATACCGGCCACAACGTCCTCACCCTGTGCATTCACCAGGTACTCACCATTGAATATGTTCTCACCCGTAGCGGCGTCACGGCTGAAGCATACACCCGTTGCCGAGGTCTCACCCATGTTACCGAATACCATAGCCATCACGCTAACGGCCGTTCCCCACTCGTCAGGAATTCCTTCCATCTTACGATAGAGGATAGCGCGCTCGTTCATCCAGCTGCGGAATACCGCGCAGATAGCGCCCCAGAGTTGCTCGATAGGATTGGTCGGGAAGTCGCTGCCGGTCTGCTCCTTGATAGCGGTCTTGAAGCGGGCTACGAGCAGTTTCAATTCGTCTACATTCAGGTCCTTATCCAGCTTGATGCCACGGATAGCCTTTACCTCGTCGATGATAGCCTCAAAGGGATCGATGTCGGTCTTGTTAACCGGCTTCATGCCCAGAACTACGTCACCGTACATCTGTACGAAACGGCGATAGCTGTCGTAAACGAAGTGGGGGTTGTTGGTCTTAGCTACCATACCTTCTGCAACCTCGTCGTTCAGACCCAGGTTCAGGATGGTATCCATCATACCCGGCATCGAAGCGCGGGCACCCGAACGTACGCTGACCAGCAGAGGATTCTTCGGATCACCGAACTTGCAGTTCATCAGCGTCTCGATGTGCTTCACAGCGGCCATTACGTCGTCGTTCAGAAGAGCCATAATCTTCTCCTGACCTACCTCGTAATACTCGTTGCAGACGTCGGTCGTAATCGTAAATCCGGGAGGCACGGGAACGCCTACCAGGTTCATCTCTGCGCAGTTTGCACCTTTACCACCCAGTTGCTCACGCATCTGAGCATTTCCTTCGGCCTTACCGTTACCGAAGGTGTAAACACGTTTTTTCTGTTCCATGTTAAATTGTATAATTATGTTTTTAGATGATATGTCTTATTTCGTAGGTTGCGGATTGGTGAACGTGAAGGTATGCACATCCTTCTCGATGAGCTGCACCTTGGCACGCACGATACCTTCTACATTGAATCCGTCGATATTACCCTGACGCATTGTGTTGGTCTCCATCGAATACGATGTCTTCTCGCCGGCAAAGTAGCCGTTATAGAGGAAGAGGGTATAGGTCTCCTCGGTATCATATGCCTTATTGTTGCGCTTGAAGACAAGCTGGCATTTGCCTTCGCCGGCGTTCTTCGTCTCGCGCAAGAAATCCGTACCGTACAGGGTTCCGTATTCGGGCACCATCTTGTACTGCTTGTAGATTTCGGGGAAGAAGCTCTCGGAGATAGGCTGGAAAGCGAGTTGCTCGGTCAGTTCCACCGTGTCGGGCAGGGTGTAGACGATCGAGATGTCGTAGTAATCCTTGATGGTGGAGTTAATGACTAACTGTTGGTTCAAGACCTTAACGGTACGCAGGTCGGGTTCTTCTTTGTTGCAACTCGTCATCAGCACGGCTGCGAGCGCCAAAAGGCAGAAAAGAGACTTTTTCATATACGTTGTATTTGTTGTTTTCAAAAACGCCTGCAAAAGTACAAAAAATATTTGACATATGCAAGCCTTCGTATCATTTTTTTCTAAAAAAATTAAAATAGCGAGATTAATACGTACAACCAGTGGGCAAAAATACCGGCTGCGAGACCGCCGATGGTGTGTGCTCCGATGGCCTTACCGATGAGTTTGCGATAACCCAGCGAGTCCAGCATAGCCGTGTGGGTACTCAGGTAACCCGACCAGCACATACCGATAGCCGTGCATACCGCGATAGCGTTGGCGTCAAAGACGATATCCGGATTGTTTACAAACGCCGGAATCAGTCCCAAAGCCGCTCCCACAGCGCCCAGAGCCGTGATTGGGAAGGCAACCAGCTCCGGCGACTTGAAGCCGAACAGCCAGTCGAATACTATGCTTATTTTACCGGCCAACCAGGGCAATACAGGCACGCCCTCATAGGCAACGCCCAGATACTGACCCTCATCGCCTTTCGGACCGAAGGTAATCATCATCACGGCCGTCGAGATAACCAGCACACCCGGTATGATCGCCAATCCCAAATCTACACCGGTCTTACCGCCGTCCAAGATGGCATTCAGGGCACGGATGAAGGTGCTATCCTTATGTACATTCACTTGCGTTTGAGTCGTCTCGACCACCGGACCTTCATAGGCTTCTTCCTCTCCGTATTCCGGATGAGCCCGTAGGGTGAAACGTTGCATCAGACGCGTCGATACGATACAGCCGACCACGGCGCCCAACAAGCCTACCAACGCTCCCGTCGTCGCGCCCGGCACCTTGTTACTCAAGGCAATCATAAACACCATCACGATCAGACCCATTCCGAATGCCGTACCGAAGTTGGTCAGGGAGATGAGTTGGTATTTCTTGAAGTAACGGCTGAACTCGCGGTCTTTGGCCAGGGCGATGATAGCAGGATTGTCGCTCAGGAAGGTCAATACGGCTCCCAAAGCCGCTACGCCGGGCAGACGAAACAGCGGTTTCATGAGCGGACGCAGAATCGCCTCCAGCATCCTCACTACGCCGAACTCTATCAACAGCTTACCCAGCGCACCCGACAATACCGTGATTCCCATCAGGTAGAAACAGGTGTTGATGAGCAGATCAAAGGCCGTCCGCATGATCGTGTTCAGCATCTCGCTTACGCCCATATAATGGCCGACTGTGCAGAACACGCCGAAGAACAGCGTCAGAAAAATCAGTGGTTCCAGGATCATCATCACCTTGCCTTTCGGGGTAGGGATGACCAGTAGCTGTCGTTGCTTGTCACGGCTCAGAAAACTACGAAAAATTGTGCGTCTCATGGTATGTGTTGTGTTTTAATATGCTATGTTTCTCCTTATTTTATATACGCGCGCATGTACGCGCACGCGTCTTTATTTGCCTCCCATCAGCCATTTCACCAGTTTGCTCTTCCTAAACGGCACTTCCTTCATGCGCATCCATAGCGGGTGGTTCTTGGCCACCAGGACCGATTTGGGATTGCTGAAACTGAGGAAACCGGCCTTCCTGTGATAGCGTCCCATGCCGGAATTGCCCACGCCGCCGAAGGGTAGGTTGGGATTCGCGATATGGATGATGGTATCGTTTACCACCACGCCGCCCGACGAGGTATGCTTGATCACCCGTTTGGCTTTCTCTTCGTCTCCGAAGTAATAGAGCGCCAGCGGTTTCTCGTGGTTATTGACATACAACTCGGCATCCTCCAGCGAACCGAACGTGCGCATCGGGAACATCGGACCGAAGATTTCCTCTTCCCATTGCCGCTCCGGTTCCTTCTCATAGCTCTCCAGGCGGGCACGCGCCTTGTCGTTCACTATCTTGACAATCTGATTGTTCTCCGATATATCCTCGATAGCTTCGTCCAGGAGGTGCATGAACTTATCCGCCACCTGAGTCTGTACCAACAGATAATCCGGCGCAATACAGGTCTGACCGTTGTTGAGCAACTTACCCCAGGCTATGCGTCGTGCCGCCATCTTCAGGTCGGCCTCTTTATCGACGATACACGGGCTCTTGCCGCCCAACTCCAGGATACACGGCGTCAGGTTCTTCGCGGCAGCAGCCATCACTACCTTACCTAGAGCCGGACTGCCCGTGAAGAAGATTAGGTCCCAACGTTGTTCCAACAACTCCTCGTTGACCTCCCTGTGTCCTTCCACAATATTGATATACTGCATCGGGAAGGTCTTCTTGATCATCTCCGTCAGCACCCGACTCACGTTGGGCGTATAGGGCGAAGGCTTCAGCATGGCGCAGCAGCCTGCCGCAATCGACGCCACCAGCGGGCAGAGCAATAGATTAACCGGATAGTTCCACGGCGCGATAATCAGAGCCGTTCCTAAGGGCTCATAGTGAATATAACTGCGCGAGGGCATCACGGCAATCGAACCGCACACGTGCTTATCGCGTGCCCAGCCCTTCACATGACGAAGCGCATAGCGTATCTCGTCCTTTACAATACTGATCTCCGTAAAGAATGCCTCGTCGCGGCTCTTGTTCAGATCCGTCTGCAACGCTTCGTACAACTTCTCCTCATATTCCTCCACGGCGCTCATTAGGTCGCGCAAACGGGCCTTGCGGAAGTCCACATCCTTGGTCTCTCCCACCAGAAAATAGTTGCGCAGCAACCGATTCATCTCTTCTATAGTCATAGTAGCGAATAGTCTATTACTTCTTTGATATCACTTACATAGTGGAACGTCAATCCCTTCAGGTACACCTCTTTGATCTCGTCCACATCTTTCTTGTTATCCTGACACAGCACCAGGTCGGTGATGCCGGCACGTTTGGCAGCCAGGATCTTTTCCTTGACGCCCCCGATAGGTAGTACCTTGCCACGGAGTGTCATCTCGCCCGTCATGGCGATACGCGGACGCACCTGTCTTCCCGTAAAGGCCGATACCAAGGCTGTCGTCATCGTGATACCCGCACTCGGACCGTCCTTCGGGATAGCGCCCTCCGGCACATGGATATGAACCGACTGCGTATCGATATCCTTCTGCTTGATGCCGAATTCCTGTGCGTGCGCTTTGATATAGGCCAAGGCTATCGTGGCGCTCTCCTTCATCACGTCGCCCAAGTTGCCCGTGAGCGTGAGGGTAGGTTGCTTGGATGGCGAGAGCGAGGTCTCGATAAACAAGATCTCACCTCCCACCTGCGTCCAGGCCAGACCGGTCACCACACCTATATATTTATTGGTCTCCCACGCATCGCGCGAGTACCGCTTCTGACCCAGATACGCTACCACATCCTCCTTGGTTACCTGCACATTATACGGTTCTTCCAAGGCAATCTTCGTCACGATCTTACGGCAGATGGTCGCAATTTGACGACTCAGACTCCGAACACCCGACTCGCGCGTGTAGTCCTCGATGAGTTGGTCGATGATAGGTGTATCGATCTGTATCTGCTCGGCCGTCAGACCGTGTTTCTCGATCTCCTTGGGCAGTAGATGACGTTTCGCGATCTCCTCTTTCTCTTCCAACAGATAGCCCGACATCTCGATGAGCTCCATGCGGTCGAGTAGGGGACGCGGTATAGAGTCCAGCGTATTGGCTGTAGCAATAAAGAGCACCTTACTCAGGTCGTAATCCACATCCAGGTAGTTGTCGTGGAACGTGGTGTTCTGCTCCGGATCCAGCACCTCTAATAGTGCCGAGGTCGGGTCGCCCTTGTAGTCCGCGCCGATCTTATCCACTTCGTCCAGTACGAACACGGGATTCGAACTCTTCACCTTGCGGATATTCTCGATGATGCGGCCGGGTAGGGCGCCTATGTAGGTACGCCTGTGACCGCGTATCTCCGCCTCGTCGTGCAGTCCGCCCAGCGATATGCGCGCATACTTGCGGCCTAAGGCTTCCGCGACCGATTTACCCAGACTGGTCTTACCCACGCCCGGAGGACCGTACAGGCACAGGATCGGAGCCTTGAAGTCCTTAATCGGCTTCTGAGACGTCTGTCTCAGTACCGCCAAGTATTCCAAGATGCGCTCTTTTACTTTCTCCAGACCGAAATGTTCGCGGTTGAGCACATCGCGTGCGTTCTTGATATCGTAGTTATCCTCCGTATATTCGTTCCACGGCAGATCCAACAGCGTCTCCAGGTAGTCTTGCTGTGTAGCATAATCGGGAGAGTGGGGATTCAGACGTTGCAGGCGTTTCAACTGCTCGTCAAACACGCTCTGCACCTTCTCGTCCCATTTCTTCTTCTCGGCTTTTGCCTTGAGTTCATCGATGATTTGTTGACCCGTGTCGTCGCCCAATTCCTTCTGAATAGCCTCCAACTGATGGTGCAGATAGTATTTGCGCTGGTCGTTGTTGATGGACTCCTGCGTCTTGCTCTCCAGTTCGGCTTGCGCCTCCAACTGTTGCGCCAAATTCGTCATGAGCTCCGTCAATTTCTCGCAACGCTCCATCATCTCGCATTCTAAGAGCTCCTGACGCTGTTCGATCGGGAACGGGAATACGCAACTCAGCACATTCGGCACGGTCACAACACTGACCGTTTCGATAGTTTTGACGATGTTTTCCGGCAGTTTCGAAAGCTTGGCCAATTCCTTGCCTTGCTCACGCAACTTAAGAATCAGACTTACCAACATATCCGTGTGCGCGATGTTGAGATTCTGAATATCGCTATGGTTAGCCACAATTCCTTTGTACGCGCCACGTGTGGAGGTCAAACTGACGAGTCTCAGTCGCGTATTGCCGCCCAAGACAACTTCCAGATTCTTCGACTCTGTTTCCTTTACCTGAACAATCGTTCCGAGACAACCGACCGAATACAGGTCATCTGCCTTAGGATTCTCGACCGTGTCATCTTTCTGTGTAAAGACTGCCAATTCCGCGTCCTTACCACGCTGGCGTTGCAGACGTTGTATCAGGTTCTTGTTGGCGGTACGACTTACAACCACGGTAATCAT
Organism: uncultured Bacteroidales bacterium; assembly: GCA_946404495.1. Taxonomy (GTDB): domain Bacteria; phylum Bacteroidota; class Bacteroidia; order Bacteroidales; family Paludibacteraceae; genus Colicola. Next base: position 9,376 of record CAMJDT010000011.1, on the reverse strand, counting down.
GATGCCGGGAAACAGCACCAGATTCTTCAGCGGAAGGATATCAATCTCAGCTTGCTGCGTCGCTTTCACCTCGATCGGTTCTACATCTATGATCTCTTTCTCTTTATCTGTCATCTACGATAAATAGGGTAAAACGAAAAAACGGTATTTTACATAATCCCAATTAGGTTCATTTGAGCACAATATTCAGTTCATCTAATTGGACTTGGTCAATGACGCCAGGTGCACCAAGCATCACGTCTTTACCTTGATTATTTTTCGGGAACGCGATGCAGTCGCGGATGCTGTCCAGACCGGCAAACAGACTGACAAAACGATCCAGACCATAAGCCAGACCTCCGTGAGGCGGCGCTCCGTACTTGAAGGCATTCATCAGGAAGCCGAACTTAGCCTGAGCCTGTTCGGGCGTGAAGCCGAGAATCTCAAACACTTTCTCCTGCAACTTGGCATCGTGGATACGGATACTGCCACCGCCGACTTCGACACCGTTGATGACCATATCATATGCGTTCGCGCGCACAGCAGCCGGATCGGTATCCAAAAGCGGAATATCTTCGGGCTTGGGACTGGTAAACGGATGGTGCATCGCCATCAGACGCTGTTCCTCGTCAGACCACTCGTACATCGGGAAATCAACCACCCACAGGCAGCTGAATTTCTTCGGATCTCTCAGGCCCAACTGACGACCCATCTCCAGACGCAGCTCGCTCAGTTGCTTTCTGGTCTTCATCGCGTCATCGCCGCTCAAGATCAGGATCAGGTCGCCTGCCTCGGCTTCCATTGCCTTGGCCACACGTTGCAGCACGTCCTGCGTGTAGAACTTATCTACGCTGGATTTCACCGTACCATCCTGCTCCACTCGAGCATAAACCATACCCTTGGCGCCGATCTGCGGACGACGTACATATTCCGTCAGTTGATCCAGTTGCTTGCGCGTATAAACGGCGCAGCCTTTTGCACAGATTCCACCGATATAATTGGCATTTGCAAACACGCTGAAACGCTCTGCCTCAGGCTTCTGATTCTCCACTTCGTGGAACAGATCCTGCAGTTCTACAAAACGCATTCCGAAGCGCGTATCGGGCTTGTCTGATCCGTAGTATTTCATCGCGTCTGCCCACGTCATGCGCGGCAGTTTCGGGATGTCGATACCGAGCACGGCCTTAAAGAGGTGCCGCGACATGCCTTCGAACATATTCAATATGTCCTCTTGTTCTACGAACGACATCTCGCAGTCTATCTGCGTGAATTCCGGCTGACGGTCGGCACGCAGGTCCTCGTCGCGGAAGCATTTCACGATCTGGAAATAGCGGTCAAAACCGCTCACCATCAAGAGCTGTTTCAGTATCTGCGGGCTCTGCGGCAAGGCATAGAACGTACCCGGATTCATGCGGCTGGGCACCACGAAGTCACGTGCACCCTCCGGCGTCGAGTTCACCAGTACCGGCGTCTCTACCTCCAGGAAGCCCTGTTCATCCAAGTAACGACGCACCTCAAAGGCCATCTTATGACGCAGCTCCAGGTTCTTTCTCACACACGTACGTCTGAGATCCAGATACCGGTATTTCATTCTCAGATCATCGCCGCCATCGGTCTCGTCCTCGATCGTGAAGGGAGGCGTCACGGCGGGATTGAGTACGTTGATTTCGCTTACCTCGATCTCGATCTCACCCGTGGGCAGTTGAGCGTTCTTGCTCTGACGCTCAATCACTTGTCCCGTCACTTGCAGCACAAACTCACGGCCCAGACCATCGGCCAGGCTCAGTTTGTCGCCGTTCAACGCCAACTGCGTGATGCCGTAGCGGTCACGCAGATCGATAAAAGTCAAGCCACCCATTTTGCGGATTCGCTGAACCCAACCGGCGAGTGTTACCGTTTTTCCTACATCGGCGAGTCGCAACTCACCACATGTTACGTTTCTGTACATAAATATCAATTGTCTAATAATCGTTTCGTAAGAATAAGAATTATCAAATAATCGTTCCGCAAGGATAAGAATTATCAATTATTATCCGACGGTCACGTCGGGACTGATTTTGCGTATCAGTCCTTTCAGCACATCTCCGGGACCGAACTCATAGAACTCCCCTGCCCCGTCGGCGACCATGTTTCTCACCGTCTCCGTCCAGCGTACCGGCGAAGTCAACTGCTTAATCAGGTTCTCGCGGATCATCCTCGGTTCCGTCTGAGGCTTGGCGTCCACGTTTTGATAGATCGGACATATCGGACGCATAAATTCCGTACCCAGTATGGCTTCGCGCAATTCTGCGGCAGCCGGCTCCATCAGGGGACTATGGAAGGCGCCGCCCACTTGCAGCCGTAAGGCACGTCTTGCACCCGCCGCTTTCAGCTTCTCGCAGGCCTGCTCCACTCCTTCTATCGAACCCGATATCACGACCTGGCCCGGGCAATTGAAGTTAGCGGCTACTACCACTTCGTCCGCTATCTCGCGGCATATCTCGTCCACCTTTTCGTCCTCCAGTCCCAATACAGCTGCCATCGTCGATGGGCGCAACTCGCAGGCTTTCTGCATCGCCTCCGCACGCTTGGCTACCAGCTTCAGTCCGTCCTCAAACGTGAGTGCTCCTGCGGCTACCAAGGCGCTATATTCGCCCAGGCTGTGACCGGCAACCATATCCGGCCGCTCGATGGTGCATACCCTACTCTTCACGTACGAATGAATCATCACGGCAGGCTGCGTCACGCGCGTTTGCTTCAAATCCTCGCTCGTACCCGTAAACATGATATCCGTGATACGGAATCCGAGTATATCATTGGCTTGCTCAAACAACTCTCGGGCCTCGTCGTACGCTTCGTACAAATCCTTACCCATCCCCTCATATTGGGCACCCTGCCCGGGAAATACAAATGCTTTCATATCTACTTTCTCAAAAAACGCGCAAAATTACAAAAAATAATTGACATATACAAGAAAAATCGCAGATTTTTATGCAAACCTGCGATTTTTTTCGGCTTTGGCTATTGGCGTTGGCCTTGGCTTTTTCGGCTAATGCCAATGCTAACGGCCAATGTCACTTTTGATGCCCCGTGCATCAAACACTGTCCCGTCCGGCAGCTCGATATAGAGTTGGCCGTTACGGAGAATCTTACGCGATACAGGGCGGCGGTCATCAAAGAGGATATCCAGAGCGGTCTCTTCTTCCTCGGTTGTGAAGGTACCCGACTGCGAACCCACATAATTGCGGTCGTCATCCATCGCATCCAGCGAATAGGAATAGTCCTGTCCGGGCTCCAGACCGCCTACATTGACCTGCAGGGTCTCGCTGCTGCCGCCGGTGGAATCCCGACGGGCGACGATACGCTGAGGACCGAAGAGTTGGCTGTCCACAATATTGTTTTCGGCATCGATATGATACTGCGCCACGAGCCGTCCGTGCAGATAAATATTCAGCTCGTATAGCACGGCATCCTCCACAGCCGTCCAGGTGATGACTACCGAGTTGGTGGTAATGCTGTCCGTCGACACCTCCTGCTCCACTTCCGGCATATAGAAGAGTGCTCGAATCAGCGTATCCTGCGTCACCGTCAGCGTACGCGGATTGGCCGTCTCGCCGTCGCTCCACATATTGAACGCAAAGCCCTCATCCGGCGTAGCTTCCAGTTCGAGGACCGTTCCTACGGGATAGACGCCGCCCTGCGTTACCGTACCGTGATCGGCCGCGGTAATGACCTCCTTGTCGTTGGCATTCCGGCCGGATACAAAGGTCAGAAGCGGGATATCGTTTTCTAATACCATCGTAAAGGTGGCGTTGTAGTAGGTCGCACCCACGTTGAGTTGAATGGTCTTACCGTCCGTTCCCGGCTGCATCCGGTAAGACTCGCCTACCCCGATTCGGTCGCCCGGTGCAACAGCTCCGTAGCCGACATTGTAGTTGGACATCTCGCCATAGGTATAGGGGGTCACGAGGAACATCGAGTCGTTCAAGACATCCAGCGTAATCGTATAGACTCCGTCTTCATACGTAAATTTCCACGCTTCATAAATCGCATTGCCCACCCAGAAATCGCGTCCTTCCAACGGTTCGCGTGTGCCGGAGACGAAGGTTAGTTGTGCCTCTCCTTCCACAAATTCCAGGGTGAAGTCGGCGTCCGTGTAGCGATGCCAGGTATTGAGGTTCCAATCCGTCACCTGCGTCAGGGTATAGGTCTCCCCCACTCCGATCGTGTCGTTGGCCTGCACGGCTCCATAGTTATTGACCCACGAATGACGCGTCAGCACGCGTATACCGCCGTAGAACGAGTCCAGATGCGCCCTGTAGATGCCGTCCTCACCGTATTCCATCTCCACGATCAGACTAGGATCGTAACCGATGAAATTTCCGGTGAGATAATAGGTATGGTGTGTTTGCGTACCGGAGACAAAGGTCAGCATGTGCGCGCCGTCCTCATAGATACGCAGCTCCATCGTCACATCCACATAGGTGCCTGTTAGGTTCACATCAAAATTGGCGCTACCCTGATTGGATTTGAGTGCATAAGTCTCGCCTACGCCGATGGTATCGCCGGTCACGGCGGCTCCGTAGTCGGCATGCAACCAGTCGCGCGAGCTGATGATCTTAAATCCGCCCCAGAGCGTATCCATCGTCAGGGTATAGACACCATCTGCGTACTCAAACGCCACAGCCTCCTCGGGCGTCCACTCGTTGTAATCGCCTACGATATAGAAATCTGTCTCCTCGTATTCGATCGGATCCACGCCCGTGACGCCGTTATTGGTGACGGTCAGATAGTAAGTCGTATCGGTCAATACGACGGCTACATCGGGCAGTTGCGAGGAATTGTTATTGAAGATCAGGTTCTCGATCTGCCCCTCATACGGACCGGTGATGGTGAAGGTCGTGAGGTTTGAGATGTTCTTCCCTGGCCATGCGCCCAAAAGGTCATTACCTGCTGCGCCCCAGGCATAGACATACATACTCGACCACGCCACTTGCTTATTGATCACAAACGTGGTCGTACAGTTCTGCGCCTGCATTCCCGCACACGCCGCCAGTAATACTACTAACAAAATCTTTTTCATATCATTTAATTCTAATTATCTTATCCATTCCATTACATCTGTCTTTAGGAAGTCCTCGAATCGGATTCCTCCCGTACCTATAATATAGGAATGCAGGGGATTGAAGGCTTTCTCAAACTCTTTCATTCCGCTGTTCATTTTGCGTCTGCCGCTCTTGACCTCAAATGCCACGCAACCTTCATCCGTTGCCACTATATAATCCACCTCATCATTACGCTCGCGCCAATAAAACACCTGATAGTCCTGCTCCTCGGCCGTGTTCATTAAATGCGCTCCGATCGCAGACTCAACCCATCTGCCCCATAACTCCGAATCGCTGCGGATGGTCTCGAACTTACCGCGCTGATTAGCGGTCAAGAGGGCATTGTTGAATACCTGATATTTAGGCGATGAATTATACTTACGCGCCTCATCATTCGCGTATTTCTGCAATCCGCATACCAATTGGCATTGCTCCAAAATACCCAAGTAGTTCGCCAGAGTCGTCACATTACCCGCATCCTGCAATTGCCCCAACATCTTCGTCAGGGACAACTCCATCGCAGAATAGTTGCAACTCAGATGGAATAGCCGCTTCATGAGCACAGGCTTGTAGATGTTGGTAGTCAACTTGATATCTTTTTCAATAGCCGGAGTAATGATACTATCTTTGATGTACCGTTTCCAACGCGTCTCATCGTGTACAAACTGCGCTGCACCGGGATAGCCGCCAAAATACAAAAACTGATCCAAACTGAACCCAAACGCAATCTGCATTTCTTCCAATGACCAGTGTCCCATGCGTATCAACTCAAAACGTCCTGCAAGCGACTCGCTTAATCCCGATTGGATCATCAGCCGTGACGAACCCAATAGCACAACTTTCAGCTGCAGCTTGTTGGTGCAATCCCAGTCCCATTCTTCTTTGACTGCTTCGCTCCAATTGATGATTTTCTGTATCTCATCTATAACCAGCAAGTGCTCCGTTTCTTTCTTCACCGCCATCGTACCACGCGCGGACTCCCAGATGCGCTTAATCCAATTAAGGTCATTCGGATCTACGTTATCTGCTTTAGCCAAAGTGTATGAAATAGGACATTGCGCCAATACCTGATCCATCAGAGTGGACTTACCTACTTGACGCGGGCCGACAATAACTTGAATCTTTCCGCGAGGTTCTTTAATACGGGAAAGAACAATGTTAAATTGTTTTCTTTGAAACTCCATAATCTTCAAATCTTAATCACAAAATGTTCAAATCTAAACAACAAAATGTTCAAATCTAAACAACAAAATGTTCAAATCGCCTGCAAAATTACAACTTTTTTTTGACATATACAAGAAAAATCGCAGATTTTTATGCAAACCTGCGATTTTTCCATCATTATATCATTCCATCATTAAGCGAAGCGGCTCATTCCAGTTTGATGCCCCGTGCATCAAACATTGTCCCGTCCGGCAACTCGATATAGAGTCGCCCGTCACGCAGTATCTTGCGCGATACAGGATTATCCGTTCGTTGTACCTCTTCTATACCTTGCGGCAGGCCGCGGAGGACGCAATGGACGGTGCGTTCAGCGGAGTTGATGGCATTCACCTCGATGCGTCCCGCTTCGTCTATCACCACCGTTCCTGCCATGATGTACCATACGGAGGTCAACTCACTTTCGGCATTCAGATAGCCTGCATACGAGGGCGTGGTGAAGCCGGCGATGATGCCTTCCGAAGCATGAACGGTCATATAGGGATTTGACAGATCCGTGCCTTGCACGATCGGATAGACACCTGCCGTTATCTCGGTCTCGCCGTCCGCGATATACACATCCAGCGCCACACATTGTCCGTCCGCATTGCGGGCATAGACGAAAATATCGCCGTTGAGAGCCTGTTCGCTCTTATCTTGGGTATAATCCTCAAAGAACGCCTCATAATCCGCCTCCGTAGCATCCCCTTCCATCGGTTCGTCCCGCCTGTCGTGCGCGCAAGATAGATAGAGGATATAGAGCGGTATATCCGCAGGATTCGTCTCACTCTGGCATAATATGGAGCCGGTTACCAGCACGCGGTTGCCGCTTTTCTGCACGGTCAGATTGGCTTCCAGGAGGTCAAAATACTCGCTCGAAGAGCCGGATATGACACGCACGCCCGAATACGGTTTGTAGATATCTGAGCTGGTGTATGTGCCTTCTAACATATTGCTGAACACGGTCAGTTGCAGGTACAGACAGCTGTCCTCGTTGAAGCCGTAGATCTGAAACTCCTGTTCCGATAGCGTGCGGTCTTCCAGGGTAAGGGTGTTGATCATCAGCGTGTCGCGACGCGTGGCATCCGGCGTCTCGTACCGCAGGTTGAGTTTGTAGGTCGTGCCGTTGGTGCAGACGATAGAACCTTTGACGGTCAGATTGCCGTTTGGCCGCGTCACGGTCATGGTGCCGCTGACAGCTTGCGTAGCTTGGTCGGTCGATGCTCCGGCCGGCAATACCAGTGCCGAGTTGTCCGCATCGATGGCGTACGTACCCGTATAGTCTTCTGCTGTCACGTGTAGCTGGATACGTATCGCCGCCGTATTCGAACTCGCCTCCATGCGAAGGATATACAGCGGAAATCCCGCCATCTCTTCGTTCAGTTTCAGGTTGGTGGCATCAATAGTCACCGTGGTAGCTGACAGGCTCATTGCCCAAAAACAGCCGATGAATAGTAGTAGTTTCTTCATATTGGTATCAAATTTAGCTATATACTCTTTCATGGTCGTATTATCTGATTAAATGCGCGGTAATTGCTGTCATCATGCGGACGACAATATACAGCAAACTCAATCGTTCGGAAATGCCGGCTGAACTCGGCGGTCACATCGTTATATGCACGTGCCACCACCTGCGGGTCGTTTCGGAAAGCTCCGCAACCGAACGCACCCAATATCAGCACGTCTGCCTTGTTCTGCGCAGCTACGGTCAGTATACGGCGTGCACGCCTCTTATGCAGCCGGTACAACTCATCCTTGCTGATGCGTTTGGCTTCGCCATCACTCGGATTAAAGGGATTAGCCGGTTGCTCACGCAGGTTGGGTGCAGCGCAGGTGATGACATCTACCGTAAACGGGTCCGCCAAAGGCCGGTAGTCATCGTCCTTGAGTACTTGTACGTCGGGCGTGAAGATGATATCATCGTTATGCAACGGATTGCCGGAACGACGATGCGGCGTGTAGAATCCCTCCCACATGGTACGGGTATTTAGGCAGTTGTACAGGTCGGAACAGCGGCAGAGACACTCCTCTTGCGCCGACGAACCTCGTGTCACGCCTCCGCCGGGATTGGTTGCCGAGGCGAAGTTCAGCACGCAGACCCGTTGCTCAGGGTATTGCGCAGCCGCCTCAAAGGAACGGTTCGTCGTTACGATGACTTGTGCCGGCTCATCGAACCTCGGTGCCGGAACGTCTAAGGTTTCTTTTTCAAGAATCATCTTCTGCGCGGCAATGGATTGCTGCTGCGCTTTGTGCAGCGTCACGTCGCCATTGATACGCTTCAACGTATCGTCAAAAACCGATATAAGATACTCTCTGCGGTCCATAGTTTGTCTTTTGCGTCATTTAGCCTGCAAAGGTACGACTTTTTTCTGATATACACAAGAAAAATCGCAGAATTTATTACAATCCTGCGATTTTTCGGCTTTGGCTATTAGCGTTGGCGTTAGCTTTTTTCAGCCAATGCCGGCCAATGACAGCCAATGCCAATGCCAACAGCCAATGTTACACTAGCCTTGGTGGGCTTGATCATAAGCGTCCAGCTCTTGCGCCCAGATGTAGGCCTTCAAGGTGGGTTGACCACCGGCGAGGTCCTTCTGTGCACGCCAGGCGGCGATGTCGGCTGCCTGCTTCGATACGTCGTGCAGACGCGTGTTGACCGCGGTTGCAACGGTCGCAAACCGTACGCGGGCCAGGAGCTCCGTCTCCTTGACAGGAGTCGAACGCTTGATCTCCTTACGCAGGTACAGGCGATTGCATTTGTTACTCGTGGTAGCTGCTTCACGGTGCGTCGCCAGAAGCATCTTCTCACAACTGTGTTGACCGCCCTTCTTGGGCTTACTCAGTGCGCCGGAAACACTGTCTATACCGGCTGAAAATACTACAGATGCCATAGTTGATTTAGGATTTAAGATTTAAAATTTAAAATTTAAGATTAAGAATTCGTTTGCTCGGAGCGTTTGCTCCGAGAAGGGGACGAAGAAGTGCACAATGCGGGATAGCGGGATGGCGGAATCACGGTATCCCGAGGAGGAATTAGTCTCCACTAAAGGTGGGGCGGACGTACTTTTGCGCTACGGTGTAGGCAAAGAGGGAGGTGTACTTGGATTGGGCTT
>CAMJDT010000010.1 GCA_946404495.1 uncultured Bacteroidales bacterium | reverse complement strand
GTTTACCAAGAAATTTGTCTGGATCAAAGGTGCACGCTGTATCGATTATCTGGATTTGACTACCGATAACTCCGGTGCTGCCAAGTGCTTCTGGACGGATAATAGCAATTACGATTCCCACCTGCACGATAACTCCGGTCAGGTGGACTACGGCTATAATAACGAGCTCAGTCGTCATACCATTCACTATGAGATAGGCGAACGGGATCCCCGAACGGGCGGACGTCTGAAGACGATTCCCGAAGGAGAGATCGCGTCGGTACGCGTCAACGGATTCTGGGTTTCCACCGGCTATCATGCTTCGACCGTTGAATACGACTATACCGTGGAGGCCGGCGTGAGTGACCTGCTGGAGCTGAAGTATGCCTGCGTGCTGCAGAACCCGAACCATAGTGAGGACGAGCAACCTCGTTTTAAGTTGGAGATATTGCGCGGCAGTACGACGATTGATCCCTGTGCTCAATGCGACTTCAAGCCCGGATTCGGCGATACGCGTAGTTGGCATATAGAGGGTTCGGGATATGATCGCGTAGACTGGTGCGACTGGCAGACTATTACCGTGAGTCTGCGTAACTATGTGGGACAGACGCTTAAGATTCGTCTTACGGCTTACGATTGCACCCTTGCCGGTCACTTTGGCTATGCGTATTTCACGATGAACTGCAAGGGTGGTGACCTGCAGGGCGTGGCTTGCGGCGATTACAACTTGGACCACTTCCAGGCACCCGAGGGCTTCGACTATCGTTGGTATGCGGCCAATAATCCTTCCGTCATTTTGTCCGACTCCTCGATCTTGCAGATCAGCCGTACGGATACCGCCCTATATCTGGTGGATCTGATCACCAAGGGTAAGCGTAACTGCTACTATACTCTGACCGCCAATCCTAATCCGCGTGGCCCGAAGGCAAGAATATCGCCTAATGTCATCTCTGCTAACTGCGAGAACAAAGTGGTATTCTCCAATAACTCTGCCGTGATGCGTATCAACCGTCAGACGGGTAGGGAGTATGTTGACACGACGGAGACCATTACGAACCTGCTTTGGGACTTCGGCGACGGTTCGGCCGTGGTAGATGATATCAACAAGACCATTACGCACCAGTATCCCGACTCGGGCGGACGCTTCGAGATGTCAGCTATTGCCAGCATGTCGGGTGATGTATGCCAGGATACCTTTAAGTACGTCATCTATCTGCCCAATGTGCACGCGGTGGCATTTGCGGATTCCGTATCGACTTGTGCGGACAGCTATCGTGACAGCCACGGTGTGATCCACTTTGCCGAAAACGGCGACTTCATTGATTCAATCGGTACCTTTATCAATAGGTACGGATGCACGGCCGACTCGGTGCGCAAGGTTTCCTTCCAGCGAGAGTTCCTGCATGTAGATAGCGCCCTTATCTGCGAGAACGAAGCCTTCCGCTGGTATGCCGACAACAAGGACTACCGTGCGCCGTATGCGTTGACGAAGACCGATACCTTCCTCTTTGAGTTGCGCGATGTCACAGCTGCCGGTTGCGACAGCGTCACAAGGCTGGTACTGACCGTCAATCCGATCGTGCGTAGCGACTTGCAAGACAATGCGCAGTACCACGATACGCTCCTTATCTGCCCGAACGGCGGTGCGATTACGATTCCGTATCAGCTCCGAAGCGGTCTTGTCGACTCCGTCATCGTAACGATGGCCGAGGGCTTGGATGGTAAGAGGAAACCCTTGCGTGAGGCATTTGACCTGACAGAACAGATCACACTCGCAGTATCCGATACCTTGCGACCGGATATCTACACGGCCTATGTGCAGTTCCAGAGTGCAGCCTGCCCCGCTGATCCCGTGCCGGTAGTATTCGAGACCATGTATACCCCGCGTATCGTGCAGCAGAAGGACGGATTCATTGCGATCCTCAACGAACGCTACAACTACGGTCACTATAAGTTCATCCAGTACCAATGGTACAAGGACGGCATGCCGATTATAGGAGCGATACAGTCCTATCTGGCCGTTACGCCGGAGGATCTGGGACATATCTTCTCTATCCTCCTCAAGCGCGAGGGCGAGGATCGGTTCTACCGCACCTGTGAATTTGTCTATACAGGCTATACCGAACTGGACGAGATCGAAGCGGAAAGCAGGGTAGAGGCACAGAAGATACTGTACAACGGACAGATCTATATCATCCGAGATGGAAAGTGGTACGATACATTGGGGAGAGAATTTGGAAGGTAATAAGTAAAAGGTAAAAGCTAAAATGAAACGGAATCTGATCATAATACTGATGTCGATGGTAAGTGCGATTCTATGCGCACAGACCTTGACGTCGTATACCTGCGATTTTGAGGACGCGCAGGAGATGCAGAACTGGGTGCTGAATGCAGGTGGTCGTGGACGTACGAGCATCAATAAATGGTATGTCGGTTCCGCCGGTTCCTTTGGTTTGAACTCACATAATGGTTTCTATATTTCTTCCGGCGAAGATACAACGGTTAGTACCTATACCGCTACTACCGGTGGTTTCGTGGTAGCCTATCGTCCGATGACCTTGGCCGCGGGTACATATACCATGATGTTTGACTGGATCGGTGAAGGTCAACCGGCGGATGCAGTATATATGTGTTATGTGCCGGCATCTACGTCGACGAATTCTAACTATGGTAACAATACAACGATCGCGACCCCATCGTTCTTGCCGGCTACTGCCGTAAGTGCGCATGGCAGCTCGTGGTGGCAAAGTGCCAAGGGAACATTCACCGCAGATGGTAGTGCCGGTAAGTTGGTAGTAGTGTTCTATTATACGAAAGGTACTCCCGTCGTTCCTTCCTTTGCGGTGGATAATATCTGTATTTTCCAGGGTGACTGTACAGCTCCGAGAAATGTGAATTATGATGGCAATACCGTGTCTCTCACGTGGACTGGTGATGCCGCAGGTACGTATGATGTGCTGGTGTTTAATAACCATGCTAAGACCTCTACTTCCTATGTAGGCGTGCAGGGCACGACTTGCCAGTTAGCCGGCCTGACGGACGAAGGTATGTATTACTTCTACGTGCGCCAGTACTGCGACTCCGTATGCCATAGTACGTGGGTGTTTACCAAGAAATTTGTCTGGATCAAAGGTGCACGCTGTATCGATTATCTGGATCTGACGCCGGATAACTCCGGGGCTGCCAAGTGCTATTGGACCACGCACTCCGGTGACACCTATGACCCGTATCTGTACGATAATGCCGGTCAGGTGGACTACGGCTATAACAACGAGCAGAGTCGTCATACCATTCATTATGAAGAGGGTGAGACGGATGCCCGTACAGAGGGACGATTGAAAACGATACCCGACGGCGAGATTGCGTCGGTGCGCGTGAACGGCTTCTGGCAGAGTGCAGGACATACGGCCTCTACCATCGAATACAGTTATACCGTGGAGGCCGGCGTGAGTGATTTGCTGGAGTTGAAATATGCCTGCGTATTGGAGAGCGGCGGTCACGAGGAGAACGTGCAACCGCGTTTCAAACTCGATATACTGCGCGGCTCCACGCCGATAGACCCCTGCGCGCAGTGCGATTTCAAACCCGGTTTTGGTGATACGCGTAGTTGGCACACGGTAGGAGATATCTACTGGTGCGATTGGCAGACCATTACGGTCAGCCTGCGTAACTACGTAGGTCAAAGCCTCAAGATACGTCTCTCGGCTTATGACTGCACCCAGACGGCCCACTTCGGCTATGCCTATTTCACCATCAACTGCAAAGGTGGTGACCTGCAGGGCGTGGCGTGCGGCGATTACAACTTGGACCACTTCCAGGCGCCCGACGGCTTCGACTATCGCTGGTATGCGGCCAATAATCCTTCCGTCATTTTGTCGGATTCCTCGATTTTGCAGATTAGCCGTACGGATACCGCCCTATATCTGGTGGATCTGATCACCAAGGGTAAGCGTAACTGCTACTATACCCTGACGGCTAACCCCAACCCGCGCGGACCGAAGGCACGTATCCAACCCAATATCATATCTGCTAACTGCGAGAACAAAGTGGTATTCTCCAACAACTCCGCCGTGATGCGTATCAACCGTCAGACAGGTCGTGAGTATGTCGACACGACGGAGACCATTACCAACCTCCTTTGGGACTTCGGCGACGGTTCGGCCTTGGTAGATGATATCAACAAGACCATTACGCACCAGTATCCCGACTCGGGCGGAAGATTTGAGATGTCGGCTGTAGCCAGCATGTCGGGTGATGTATGTCAGGATACCTTCAAGTACGTCATCTATCTGCCCAATGTGCATGCGGATGCTTATTCAGACTCCGTGACGACCTGCGCCGACAGTTACCGCGACAGTCACGGCGTGATCCACTTTGCCGAAAACGGCGACTTCATCGATTCGATCGGTACCTATATAAATATGTATGGTTGCTCGGCCGACTCGATCCGCAAGGTCTTCTTCCAGAGTGAGTATCTCCACGTGGACAGTGCCCTTATCTGCGAGAACGAGGCTTTCCGCTGGTATGCCGACAACAAGGACTACCGCGCACCGCACGCCATCAGCGAACCTACCGACTTTACCTTCGAACTGCACAACGTGACGCACTCTGGCTGCGATAGTGTGTCGAGGCTTATCCTCTCTGTTAATCCGATCGTGCGCAGCGATTTGCAAGACAACGCGCAGTACCACGATACACTCCTGATCTGCCCGGATGGCGGTACGATAACAATTCCGTATCAACTCCGCAGCGGTCTTGTCGATTCCGTCATCGTAACGATGGCCGAAGGCTTGGATGGTAGAGGAAAGACGCTGCGTGAGGCCTTTGATCTGACAGAACAGATTACCTTATCCGTATCCGATACCTTGCGGCCGGATATCTACACGGCCTATGTGCAGTTCCAGAGTGAGGCCTGCCCTGCCGATCCCGTGCCGGTAGTCTTTGAGACCATGTATACCCCGCGCATCGTGCAGCAGAAAGACGGATTCATCGCGATTCTCAACGAGCGCTACAACTACGGTCACTATAAGTTCATCCAGTACCAATGGTACAGGGACGGCATGCCAATCATCGGCGCGATACAGTCCTATCTGGCCGTTACTCCGGAGGACCTGGGGCATATCTTCTCGATCCTCCTCAAGCGGGAAGGCGAAGATCGGTTCTACCGCACCTGTGAATTTGTCTATACCGGCTTTACCGAACTGGACGAGATTGAAATGAAGAGCCAAGTCGAAGTACAGAAGATTCTGTACGACGGACAGATATATATTATCCGCGACGGAGCGTGGTACGACATGCTCGGACGCCCAATGCATCGATAATACCAGAACATGAAAAAGACAATACTAACCCTGATATGTGTGGCCCTGCTGGCTCCGGTAAGCGGACAGCAATACTATAATACGGTGAATAGCCGTTGCCGTCATTTCTTGAACCTCTCGGTAGGAGGAGGCGTGGCGGTAAATATGGCCAAAGCACCCTTGGTAAATACCAAGATCGGTGGAGACGGTAACTTTGCATTCACCTATGAGATCGATAAGAAGGCCTTCTTCTTCCAGATCGGTGTAGGCGTGGATTATATCCTGGCTCGTCAGGGCCTGGATCCTTTTACGGATTCGTATGCCGGCCGTTTCGATAAGGACGGTTTCCTGCTCAACCGCTATAGTTATGTCTATACCTCCTACGCCGAGCAGAGTCACTCGCTGATGGCCTCGGTGCCTATCTTGTTTGGTTTCCAACTGACAGAGCGTATGTATATCAGTTTCGGTGCCAAACTGATGATGCCTTTCATGTCTACCTATAAGACCGATGCTTCGCTTTATACCGAGGGCGTCTACGATATGTTCATCGACATCATCTCGCAGAACGTACCTACCTATGGTTTCTACCCGGAAGCAGACTATACCTACAAAGCTCCGCTTACCTTCGGCCTGACGGATATATACGTAGCACCGACCTTGGAGTTGGGCGCTAAGTTGCCGATCAAGAAGAAGATCGACGTCCGCTTGGGCGTATATGCCGAGTATGCCCTGCCCGTAGTGAGCTCCAATGCCAAGATGGATCTGTTGGACTACTCGATGGTAGAGCTCAACCCGCAGCTCCAGAATCAATACAATCTGGCCGAGAACATCCGCTTCAACTCCATCGCCCACAGCCGTTTCAATCAGACCGTCGAGGGCGAGAAGAGTACGGCCTATCTGCAGAATGATCCGTCGCAGTATCTCAACGTAGGCATACGTGCCACGTTCCGCTTCGACGTCACTATACCGCCCAAGATCTGCTTGATGTGTAGCGATAAGTTTATCCCGCGCGCCAAGAAAGGACGGAACCCAAGTGTAAGTAACGGTAACCGATAAGTTGAATTTAAAGACCTTGAATCAATGATAAGACGTTTACTCCCTGTATTGATGTGTGCCGCTCTGATGATGCCGGCGCAACATCTCATGGCTACTGCCGATCCGACTCCCGCTCCGGCTATGACTCCGGCGCAGAAAGCCAAGGCACAGAAAGCTAAAGCCAAACAAAAGGCGGATAACAAGAAGTATGCACGCAACAAACTGGACCTCTACCAGATCCACAACTTCATTATGTGGGGCGGTGCAGGCTATTCAGGCGTGTTGAACAAGACGGACTACAGTAAGTTCGTCGGCGGAGGCGGCGGTCTGTTAGGACTGGGCTACGAATGGCACTATAAGAAGTTCCAACTCTCCCTCGGTCCCGAGTTCCGTTTCTTCTCTTCGCAGGACAACCTCTTCCCTGCCTTGCAGAACGGCTACGACCTCACCGTCAACGGTACCGGCCTCGTTACGGGCGACCCGCTGTCGTATAGCCGAACGATGGTGAAGACCTACAACTTCCGCAATATGAAGGAGACACAACTCGTCGGTCAGGCGATGCTGCCTATCATGGTAGGTGCTCAGTTTGACAAGGTGCCGATCTATTTCATGCTGGGTGCTAAGATTGGCTATACCGTAATGGCCAACTGGAGCCAGAAGGCGGACCTCACCACTACTGTCAAGGAGAAGATCGCTATGGATGAATGGAAAGATGTGCCCTTCCACGGTATGATCACCGACGGCGCTTATTCCATGAAAGGCCAATCCGACCGCGTGCTGCACGGAGCCATCGATGCCGTCGTGACGGCTGAAGTGGGCGTGCAGTTGGACGATTTCTTCTCGGCCGAGTGGAATGCCAACAACGATGCACGCAAGTATCCCTGGCATATGCGCGTAGGTCTGTTCCTCGACTACGGTCTGCCAATCATCTCCAACGACAATCCGGCTGCGCCGATGATTACCGCTACCGAGAAGGAGGCTACCTCGCAGTCCTTGCATCAGTCCGAGTTCCAGCAGTCCAAACTCAATAGCCTCCTCGTAGGTGCTAAGTTCACCGCGCTGCTGCAACTCAACCGACCCAAGAAGATGAAACCTCAACTGCCGTACCTCGTAGTGCAACTCTTGGACTACTATACCGGCAAACCGCTAAATAACGCAGGCGTACGGATGGAGGTAAAGAACACTCGTACGGGTAAGGTTCTCAAGAAGGGTCCGAACCAACGCGGTCTCGCTGTACAGCGTCTCAGCCCGGATGAATATGCCGTCTTCGTAGAGAAGGCCGGTTATCTGAGCCACGATACCCTGTATGTAACGCTCGTCGAGGGTGAGAACAACAACCTCAAGCAGCGTCTCGATACCACTTACTTCCGACTCATTCCGGAGCCCGTCTTCACTTGCACCGTCGTAGATGAGAAGACCGGCGAGAAGATTCCTGCTCGTCTGGAGTTCTTCCGCGACGATGTTAACAAGGTGGAGACCACCCTCACCCAGGATCCGGCCGGAGATGGCGTATCTACCAAGCTGACAGTGGGTAAGAACTATATGGTCAGCATCTCGGCTGAGAACTATATCGCTCAGATGTTCACCATCGGTTACCAAGGCAACGAGAGTATGAGTGCTACCTATGCATTGACTCCGATGGAACGTGGTAAGACCTATATCATTGAGAACCTGTTCTTCGTCTTCGCTAAGACCGAACTCCTGCCTGAGTCGGACGGCGCGCTGACTGAGATGTTCGACTTCCTCAACGATAACCCGTCCGTACGTATCCGCATCACCGGTCACACCGACTCTATCGGTAAGGATAAGGACAACCAGATTCTGTCCGAAGGCCGTGCTAATGCCGTACGTCAGGCTATGATCGACCGTGGTATCGATCCCGACCGTATCGAGGCCGAAGGTAAGGGCGAAAGCGAACCAATCGACACCAACGATACCGAGGAAGGTCGCCAGAAGAACCGTCGTGTAGAATTCACGATCCTGTAACATTGAGTAGAAACGGCATTCCTTGCCGTCTCTCTCTCTTTCCAATAAAATAGGAGACCGCGTTGGCGATCTCCTATTTTTTAGTTTTCGTTATGTCATTATGACGTCATGACGGTATTACGACACATCGCGATTACATCTCCCAACGTTCCAATGTCTGCGTCAGCTCATCGAAGGTCTTCGCCTTACTCTTGGCGCGCACTTCCTCGATCTGACGGTTGACTGCCTCATCGTAGGTCTCGGCCTCCACGTCGCGGATCACACCCAGTGCTACCGGCAGTTCGGGCACCACCTCGGCGTTCGCTACGTCGGTGAACTTCTCCTGACCCATCAATGCCAGCATGCGGTGCAGAGCGGGATCCTCCATCTTGGCATCGTGAACGAGTACGCGCGGATCGTCGGCGGGTACTACAATCAGTCGCGGCATTACATTGCTGTAATCCAGCGCCAGACCCTTATCCTTGTTCGCGCCGAAGATCATCTTCTCGCCGTGACGCAATATGATGCTGCGCTCGGCACGCGTCTCGCGGTCGGCAATCCAGTTGTGGGTACCGTTGTTGAAGATGACGCAGTTCACCAGGCACTCTACTACGGATGCGCCCTTATGCTGCTGAGCCTTCACCAGGCAGTCTACCGTCGTGGGCATATCTACGTCCAGCGTTCTTGCAAAGAACGTACCGCGTGCTCCCAATACCAGCTCGGCCGGGATGAACGGACGCTCTACCGTGCCGAAGGGCGACGACTTGCTGACGAAGCCTTTGGGGCTCGTGGGCGAGTATTGACCCTTGGTCAGACCGTAGATACGGTTATTGAAGAGGCAGAGGTTGAGGTCTACGTTACGACGTATCTCCTGAATGAAGTGGTTGGCACCGATAGCGAGGCAGTCACCGTCACCCGAGGTCTGCCAAACGGTCAGTTCGGGATGACTCGTCTTAACGCCGGTAGCTACCGCACCGCCACGACCGTGGATCGTGTTGAAACCGTAGGTGTTCAGGTAGTGAGGCATACGGCTCGAGCAGCCGATACCCGAGATCACCACCGTCTTGTGGGTCGGAATACCTATTTCGGCCATCGCTTTCTGCATCGCCGCGCATATGGCGTGATCACCACAGCCCGGGCAGAAACGTACGTATTGATCGGATTTGAATTGACTTGCTTCCATGGTTTATAAGGCTTTAACGTGTTCAACAATACGTTCAACCGCAAAGGGCTGACCCATTATTTCGTTGTACTGCAGGAACTCTACTCCCGGCACCTTGGCGCGGAGCAGCGTAGCAAACTGACCGTTATTGAGCTCGCATACGACCACTTTCTTGTAGCGCTTGATCACCTCGGCGGTGTTCTTAGGCAGCGGGTTGATGTAGTTGAAGTGTGCCAATGCGCAGTTCAGCTCGTTGGCAGCTGCATGCAGGTGACCTTCCGTCGAACCCCAACCGATGAGCAGTGTGTCGCTCTCGGCGTTGCATTGTACCTTCAGCTCGGGGATGCGGTTGGCTACCTGATCCACCTTGGCCTGACGGGCCTTCACCATCTTTTCGTGGTTCTCGGGGTTGGTAGATATACTTCCCTTCAGGCTGTCGCGCTCCAGACCGATATTCCGGTGCTCGTAGCCCTCCATGCCGCAGTATGCCCAGTAACGCACGTTGTTCTCGTCGCGCAGGCTGACGCTGTATTTGCCCTTCAGCTCTTCAGGCACGCCTTGCGGCTTGATCTCCGGCAGTTCAGCCAGCTTCGGTATACGCCACAGTCCCGTACCGTTAGCCAGATAGGTATCCGTCATTAATATCACGGGAGTCATGTTCTCCAAGGCAATCTTGCAGGCCTCGTAAGCATATTGGAAGCAGTTGGCACTCGTCGATGCAGCTATCACCACTGCCGGACACTCACCGTTACGGCCGTATACGGCTTGCAGCAGGTCGGTCTGCTCCGTCTTGGTCGGCAGACCCGTCGAGGGACCGCCTCGCTGTACGTCGATTACTACCAGCGGCAACTCGGCCATCACAGCCAATCCGATGGCTTCGCTCTTGAGGCTTAGACCCGGACCCGAAGTCGATGTGCAGGCCAGATCTCCGGCAAACGAGGCACCGATAGCCGTGCAGACGCCGGCAATCTCATCCTCGGCTTGTACGACCATCACGCCCATATCTTTCCGTCCTGCCAACTCATGCATGATATCGGTAGCCGGAGTGATAGGATAGGAGCCTAAGAACAGACGCTTGCCGCATTTCTCCGCAGCTGCGATCAGACCCCAAGCCGTAGCTTTGTTACCTGCAATCGAGGTGTATGTTCCGTGCTGCAGATCCTCAGCTTTCTCCACATTAATGGTGGTGATATTCATTGCTGTATTGTTGCCGTAGTTATATCCGTCCGTCAGCACCTTTACGTTCGGTGCAATCAGGGCCGGCTTCTTGGCAAACTTACCCTCTAAGAAGTGGATAGCCTTGTCGATCGGACGATTGAATAGCCAGCATACTACGCCCAGGGCGAACATATTTCTGGATTTCAAGATCGCTTTATTGTCCATTCCCGAGTCTTTTAGACTCTCTTTGGTCAACTCTGTCAGGGCTACGGGTACGATCTGTACGGTTTCGGGGATTCCTAACTCCGTAAAGGGATTGTCGGTCTTGTAGAGTGCTTTCTCCAGATCCTTTGCGGTGAAACTGTCGGTATCTACTACCACCACCGCATCTTTCTTGAACATCGAGTCGGCCTCATTGAATACCGCACCCGGCTGGTTGAACTTGGAACCCAACGTGCACACTTTCAGCGCCGCTGCATTCATCGCAATGATCACATCAGCCTTGTCACCCGGAGTATATACTCCGTTACCCAAGCAAACCTGGAAACCGCTTACGCCGCCCAACGTGCCTTGCGGTGCACGTATCTCGGCCGGAAAATCGGGCAGTGTCGAAATCTCTTCACCCAGGATTGCACTCAGCGACGAGAACATATTACCCGTCAATTGCATGCCGTCACCGGAGTCTCCGCAGAATCGAACTACAACTGTTTGTTTTTGCATGATAAAATTTTATTTGGTTAATATATTTTAGTATTATTTTTTTGCTTTGCAAAACTGCCTGCAAAGGTACAACAAATTTTCGAAATACACAAGGATTTTCTCAAAAAAATGCATTTGCTTGCTCTAAAACATATTTTATGATTAATATCTCGAGCCTTTTTTTTCTCATAGCGTCATAGCGTCATAACGACATAGCGACATGACTATTTTCGTATCGGATGCTATCCGACCGAACTGATGATGCTTCGGATATGTAATAGGAAGGTTAACAACTAAGGTAGAAAGAAGGATGAACGAAGGAACAACTAAGGGCTATCCGCACGAAATAGGGATAAAATATCGATTGTATTTCAGGATAAGGCAATAAAATACCGTGATTTGAGTTTTATCCGTTGCGGAATGCGGAGGGGGTGCAACCTTTGGATTCGCGGAAGAGGCGGTTGAAGTGACTGAGCGTATTGAAGCCGCAGGAGTAGCCGATGGCGGAGACGGAGAGTTGGGTGGTGAGCAGCATGCGTGCGGCGATACCGAGACGATAATCGATGAGGTAGCGGTTGGGGGTGCGGCCTGTCTTGTTGCGGAAGAAACGAGAGAAGGATTCGTCGGACATACAGACCAGATTCGCCAGGTCGCTCAGCGCGATATCGTGCATATAATGCTCGGCGATATATTCCTTGGTGAGGCGTACGCGTTCGTCTTCGTTCAAATCGCGCGTGTCGGTGAAGGAGCTGGAACTCAGCTCCCGTGCGTCCTCCACGAGCGAGAGGCGGTAGAGGAGGTTGAAGAGGCGAATGACGGAGGCGAAGCTGTCGTTGGACTGCGCAAGGTTGACGATGTCCTCCCGGAGGATCCGGATGGCTGCTTCGGGAAAAGCCAGACCGCGTTGTGCGCGCTCCAGCATTCGACTGATGGAGACGAAGGCGCGCTTATCCATGAGTGAACCGCGAAAGGTGTCGGGGTCGATGTGGATGGTGATCTCATGGATATCCTGCTCGGGGCAGTTGCCCTGCTGCCATTGGTGCACCAGTTTGGCACCGGTGATGAGCACGAGGTCCATGGGGCCGATAGTCTCCGTGCTGTCGCCGATGGTGCGCGTAGCACCGGCTGCGTTCTCGACGAAGTTGAGTTCGTATACCTCGTGGCAATGCGCCGGGTACTCAAAATAGGTCTTGTGACGCTCGCCCACATAGAAGATATCCAGCGGTTCCAGTCGCGTTATTTCCGTAAAAGTCTCTCGCATAGTCGTTCGTTTTCTACGTTGCGGGTGCAAAGGTACGAAAAATAATTGATAATTGATAATTGATAATTGATATTTTTGCGTTTTTTCATGGGAAAAGTGCATTTTTTTGGGTCGATAGAGGTCCTTTTGCCAAGTCGAAATAGCATTTTGGCAGAAAACGCTTAAAATCGGTCGGAAATGTATTAGTGTATCTTAGAAAAAAGCAGTACTTTTGCAGCGGATTTTAAATTAGTACCATGGAACGCAAAGAATACGGCTATTTTGACGACGCGAATCGCGAGTACGTCATCACCGATCCCAAGACCCCTTTCCCTTGGATCAATTACCTGGGTAACGAAGATTTCTTCGGACTGATATCAAATACCGGCGGCGGGTATAACTTCTATAAGGATGCCAAGTTCCGCCGTATCACCCGCTATCGGTATAATAGCGTGCCGATGGATAGTGTTGGACGGTATTTCTATGTCAAGGACGGAGACACAGTCTGGAATCCGGGATGGAAGCCGACGAAGACGCAGCTCGACAGCTACGAATGCCGCCACGGCCTGAACTACACGCGCATCACGGGCGTGAAGAACGGCGTGAAGGCGAGTGTGCTGTATTTTGTGCCGCTGGGCGTGAAGGCGGAGATCCAGAAGGTGACGCTGACGAACGAGACGACGGAGACGAAGCGGCTGAAACTGTTCAGCTATGCCGAGTGGTGCCTATGGAACGCCGCTACGGACGGAGAGAATTTCCAGCGCAACCTCTCCACGGGCGAAGTGGAAATCGAGAAAGGTGAAAGGTTCACGGCCATTTATCATAAGACGGAGTACAAGGAGCGCAGGAATCACTACGCGTACTACAGTGTGAACTGCGCGGCAGACGGCTACGACACCGACAGGGAGTCGTTCGTAGGTCTGTACAACGAGCTGAGTGAGCCGGAGGCCGTGCTGAACGGTAAACCCGAGAACAGCCTGGCACACGGTTGGAGTCCGATAGCAAGTCACTATATCGAGGTGGAGTTGAAGGCAGGTGAGAGTAGGGACTTTATCTTTGTACTGGGATACGAGGAGAATGAGCAGGAGGAGAAATTTGATGCTCGCGGACTTAACCGCGAGAGCGCAACCCTGCTGACCTCGCTGGGTGAGAAGGATCATCATATTATAAATAAGGTACACGCGCACGAGGTGATGGAGCGCTTTATGACGGTGGAGGCTGTGGATAAGGCCTTTGAAGAGTTGAAGGCGTTGTGGGATGAGTTGCTCAGTAAGTACCACGTGGAGAGCAGCGACGAGAGGCTGAATAGGATGGTGAATATATGGAACCAGTACCAATGTATGGTAACGTTCTGCATGAGCCGTTCGGCTTCGTTCTTTGAGTCGGGTGTCGGCAGAGGCATGGGATTTAGGGATTCGAACCAGGATCTGGTGGGCTTTGTGCATCAGATACCTTCGCGTGCACGTCAGCGCATCATCGACATCGCATCGACGCAGTTCCCCGACGGCGGATGTTACCATCAGTATCAGCCGCTGACCAAGCGCGGCAACAACGACATAGGCGGCGGATTCAACGACGACCCGATGTGGCTCATCTTCGGTACGACGGCCTATATCCGCGAGACGGGCGACTACAGCATACTGGATGAGATGGTGCCTTGGGACAACGAACCCGGCACGGAAGTGAGCCTGATGGAGCACCTGAGGATCAGTTTCAACCACGTGGTCAATAACGTAGGCCCTCACGGACTGCCGCTGATCGGTCGTGCCGACTGGAACGACTGTCTGAACCTGAACTGCTTCTCGTGGGATCCCAATGAGTCGTTCCAGACGACGGGCAACAAGACCGAAGGCAGTAAGGCGGAGAGTCTGATGATAGCGGGACTGTTCGTATATTGCGGACGGCAGTTCGTGGAACTGCTCGAGAGTACAGACCGCTTCGCTGACAGAGTACAGACCGCTTCGCTGACAGAAGAGATTGATAAGATGTGCAAGGCGGTGGAGCAATACGGTTGGGACGGTGAATGGTACCTGCGTGCTTATGACTACGACGGCAATAAGGTAGGATCGAAAGAGAATGCAGAAGGACAGATCTTCATCGAGAGTCAGGGATGGTGCGGCATGGCACGTATCGGTGCCGACAAGCAGATGCCCGAGCGGGCGTTGGACAGTGCAGCACGACTCTTGGACAGCGAGCACGGCATGGTGTTGAACTACCCTGCTTATACGACCTATCATGTGGAGTTGGGCGAGCAGAGTACCTATCCCGCAGGTTATAAAGAGAATGGTGGTATCTTCTGCCACAACAACCCCTGGGTCATTATCGCGATGACCGAGGCCGGCAGAGGTAACGATGCGTGGGAGTTGTACCGCAAGATCAGTCCCGCGTGGATCAAGGATCAGACCCTGCACCGCGTGGAGCCGTACGTATACTGCCAAATGGTAGCGGGTAAGGAAGCCGCCAACCCCGGTGAGGGTAAGAACAGTTGGTTGACCGGCACGGCCGCCTGGAACTGGTTGACGGTTAGTCAGCATATATTGGGTATCCGCCCAAGTTACGAAGGTCTGATCGTGGATCCCTGCATCCCGAGCGATATGAAGGAGTATACCGTGACGCGTAAATGGCGCGACGCGGAGTACCGCATCATCGTCAAGAACCCCAACGGCAAGCAGCGGGCCGACAAACCGTCGGTACTGCCCTATGAGCCGGGGAAACATACTTACATCATAGTGATGTAAGATTTAAGATTTCAAATTTCAAATTTAAGATTTTAGATTTAAATATTTATATTTAAGATTTTAATAACATGAAAAAGATCTCGGTATTGATTTTGGCGCTGGTAGCTGTATTGACGGCTTGCGAGGCGCAGGAACAGAAGAGCCGTCCTCAGGACAACGAGGCGATTCAGTTCGCCCTGTCGATGGGAATCGGTTGGAACCTGGGCAACCAGATGGATGCCCACTACGGCGGTTGCTCCTACGAAGAAGGTTGGGGTAACAAGGCCGCTACGCAGCAGACCTTCAACGGTGTTGCGAAAGCCGGATACAAGTCGGTACGTATACCGGTAACATGGATGGGTCATATCGGTCCGGCACCTACGTATACGATCGAGAAAGCGTGGATCGACCGCGTGGCAGAGTTGGTAGAGATGGCGCATAAGGCAGGCCTGATTGTGATCATCAATATCCACCACGACGGATACGGCGCAGAGACGGATGCGGTCAAGAAGGGTTACTTCTGGTTGGACCTGCCGGGCGCAGTAGCCAGTGAGGAGAAGAACACGCAGATCAAGCAGGAGCTAACGATGGTGTGGCTGCAGATCGGCAAACGCTTCGCCAACTTCGGCGATTGGCTCGTGTTTGAAACGCTGAACGAGATACAGGACGGCGGTTGGGGCAACGGCAACAACAAGACCGACGGCGGTGCGCAGTACCGTGTGCTCAACGAGTGGAACCAGGTGTGCGTGAATGCCATCCGTGCAGCGGGTGGTCAGAACGAGACCCGCTATATCGGTGTGCCGGGCTATGTGGCCAGTCCCGACCTGACGATCGATAATATGGTACTGCCGGAGGATGTGGTGGAGAACCGTCTGATGGTAGCCGTTCACAGCTACGACCCCTGGGACTATGCCGGTTCGGCTAAGTACAATGAGTGGGGCCACACCGGCAAGGACGTGGTTCCCGGTCAGGGCGAGGATTCGTACGTAGCGATGCTAAATCGTCTGTATAATATGTATGTACGCCGCGGTATACCGGTGTACTTCGGTGAGTTTGGCGCCGTACGTCGTGCTACCAAAGAGGATGAGGAGTTCCGTCTGTACTACTTCCGCTATATATGCAAGGCAATGCGTGAGAGGAAGATAGCTGCCCTCTATTGGGATAACGGCAACAGCAAGACCGGCGAGGACGGTTTCGGCGTGATCAACCACTCGACGGGTAAATATATCGGCAACGGCGAACAGGCCGTTCGGGCGATGGTGGACAGCTGGGAGAACACCGATCCGGCATACACCCTGAAAGCCGTATATGAGTCGGCTCCGGAAAGCAGTAGAAAATAATTGATAATTGATAATTGATATTTTTTATCTGATATTATGAAACATGTCTATTTGAAACTGGTATTGGGCCTGATGGTGCTACTCTGCGGCAGTACGGCTTGGGCTCAGATGACCGTGACCGGTACGGTAGAGGACGCTGACGGACCCCTCGTAGGCGCGAGTGTACTGGTCAAAGGAACCACAGTGGGTACGATTACTGACTTTGACGGTAACTACACCATTGAAGCGAACACGGGAGACGAATTGGAGTTCTCCTATATGGGTTATACGACTCAGACGATTAAGGTAAGCAGCAATGTCGTGAATGTGACGATGTCGGAGAATACCGAGGTGCTGGCTGAGGTTGTGGTAACGGCTATGGGTATCAAGCGTGACCGCAAGGCGCTGGGATATGAGGTAGGCGAAGTGAAGGGTGAAGACCTGACGCGTGCCGGTGACCCCAACGTAGCGACAGCGATGGCGGGTCGTGTAGCAGGTCTGGTAGTACAAGAGACGGCAGGCGGTGCATCGGGTTCGACGCGCGTGGTGCTGCGTGGTACCACCGAGATGACGGGTAATAACCAACCGCTGTATGTAATAGACGGTGTGCCGATGGATAACACCGGCTTCGGTCAGGCAGGCACGGAAGGCGGATATGATTTGGGTGACGGTATCTCGTCGATCAACCCGGATGATATCGAGTCGATGTCGGTGCTGAAGGGTCCTGCAGCGGCCGCCCTATACGGTAGCCGCGCCAGCCATGGTGTGATTCTCATTACCACGAAGAAAGCCAACACGGGCGATTCCAAGTGGAGCGTAGAGTACAACGGTACGATCACGCTGGACGACCAACTCAGTAAGTGGGACAACGTGCAGCAAGTGTATGGTATGGGTTCGGACGGTCAATACAACGTGGATGCCGTCAGCAACACCAATAAGTCGTGGGGACCGAAAGCCGACAAGGGCTTGATTCTGCGTTACTACGACGGTCAGGAGCATCCCTTCAATATCATCCCGAACAACACGGCGCACTTCTTCGAACTCGGTCTGACGGCCACCAACACGGCTGTCATCTCGATGCAGACCGGCAAGACGGGTATCCGCTTCACCTATTCGGATATGCGTAATAAGGACATTCTGCCCAACTCCAAGATGAGCCGTAATGTGCTGAACCTGCGTGCCAACACGAGCATTGGTCCCGTGGATCTGGATTTCATGGTGAACTATACGCATGAGGATGTGCAGAATCGTCCGGCCTTGGGTGACGATAAGTCGAACGTAGGTAAGAACCTGATGACGCTGTCGACCACCTACGACCAGGCTTGGCTCAAGAACTACGAGAACGAGCTGGGTGAGTACCAGAACTGGAACGGTATGGATCCCTATAATGTGAACCCCTACTGGGATATCTATAAGAACAAGAACCAGTCATATAAAGATCTGCTGCGTATGAACGGTAAGATCGTATACAATGTGATTCCGCAATTGAAGTTGCAAGCTACCGTCGGTGCTGAGTTGAACCGCTTTGAGTTCTCCGATTTCAAGTATCCGACCACTCCGGGTTATGAGTCCGGTCGTCTGCAGAATACCTATTGGAACAACCGAATGATCAATGCCGAGTTCCTGGCTATCTATCAGGACAGTTGGGGTGACTTTGACTTTACGGCCACAGCCGGTGCCAACGTCTATGACGTGAACAACCACACCGTTATCAACACCGGCACGGACATGGGTATCCGCGAGGTGGTGGCAATGAACAGCTTTGAGGAGCAGGCGGTAGAAGAGGCTGCGTATAAGAAACGTATCGTCTCGGTGTTTGCTTCGGCTAACTTAGGTTGGCGCCATATGTTGTACCTGGACGCTACGGTGCGCGGTGACAAGTCGTCCACGCTCGCCAGCGGCAAGAACCTGTATGTATATCCTTCGGTCAGCGGTTCGTGGGTATTCTCGGAACTGATCAAGACCAACCGCAAGGTGCTGCCTTACGGTAAGGTACGCTTGAGTTGGGCCGAGGTAGGTAGTGATACCGATCCGTATATGCTGAATCTGCGTTATACCAAGTCGCAGTTCGGTTATCCGGGTTATACCATCGGCTATGTATACGGCAATACGATGCCTAATGCGGAGTTGAAACCGACCCGTACGCGTTCGGTGGAGACCGGTTTTGAGACCAAGTGGTGCAACCATCGTATCAGCTTGGACTTCACGTTCTATCATCAAAAATCGCGCGACCAGATCATCAGTATGGCTACCTCGCCGACGAGCGGCTATGAGTACCGGATGATCAATGCTGGTGAGATACTGAACCAAGGTTTTGAGATCACCTTCGGCGCCCGTCTCGTGTCGGTGAAGGACTTCACCTGGGATCTGGGTATCAACTGGTCGAAGAACTTCAATAAGGTGCTGGAGCTGGCTCCCGGTGTAAGTGAGCTGGAGTTGGCAAAGGCCACCTGGTGTAATGTATATGTATCCGCTCGCGAGGGTGAGGAGTACGGTACGATCTGCGGTCCGGCTCTGGCACGCACGGATGACGGTCGCGTCATCGTGGACGGTAAGACCGGTCTGCCTACGTTCACTGAGACGAACCAAGTGTTAGGTAATGCCCAGTGGAAATGGACGGGCGGTCTAAATACGACCCTGCGCTATAAGATGGTCAGCCTGACTGCTTTGTTCGACGTGAAAGTGGGTGCCGACATCTTCTCGATGTCTGAGCGTTCTGCCTTCGAGACCGGTAAGGCCGTAGAGACATTGGTAGGCCGTGAAGAGTGGTACGCCAGCGAGGAAGCCCGCAAGGCAGCCGGCGTTACCAGCGGATGGGTAGCAACGGGTGGTTACCTGGTAGACGGTGTGATTGACAACGGTGATGGTACCTACCGCGAGAACGATATCTATATCAACCCCGAAGACTACTGGTATGAGGTGTCGCGTAAGTCGCCGGAGCTGTTTATCTACGACAACTCGTATATCAAGTGCCGTGAGTTGACACTGACCTTGGACTTCCCCAAGAACTGGCTCGACAAGAAGGGCGTGGTGAAACATGTGGGTATCAGTTTCGTAGCCCGCAACCCCTTCATCGTTTGGAAGAACATCAAGGATATCGACCCCGATGCACAGTACAACACGTCGGGTCTGGGACTGGAGTACGGATCGCTGCCCAGCCGCAGAAGTTACGGTCTTAACTTTAATATCAAGTTTTAACTCGTAAATGAAAGGTGAAAATTGAAAGGAATAAATTGAAAGGAGAAAAGTTATGAAAAAGATATTTTATATTATGGCTTTAGCCCTCGCCTTCACTTCTTGCTCTGACAAGATTTACGAGGAGATCAATACCGACCCCACCAAGGCCGACCACATCAATCCTGCATCGCAGTTGAGTTATGCGGCGCTGCAGATCTATGGTGATATGAACTATGTGGATGTACATCGTCTGTATATCTATGCCTTTACGCAGCACCTGATGGGATGCTGGAATACGACCAATTACGGAGGTCAGCATCGTCAGGACGACAACGAGATGGCTCGTCCATGGATCAACCTCTACTCGGCATCTATTCGCAACCTGACGGACGGCATCGACAAGACCAAAGATGACTCTGCCTGTGTGAACCTGAATGCGGCGCTGCGTATCTTCCGTGTATATGTAGGCGGTCTGCTGACCGACTACTATGGCGACGTGCCTTATTTTGATGCCGGACTGGGCTATATCACGGGTGAGATGCAACCTGCTTATGACACGCAGAAGGATATCTATCTCTCGTTCTTCAAGGAACTGAAAGAGGCTGTTGCCCTCTTCGATGTAAAGGCGGATGCCATCACCAGCGACCCGGTCTTCAATGGTAATATCGAGCAATGGAAAACGTTTGCCAACTCGCTTCGGCTGCGTTATGCGATGCGTCTATCGGATATTCTGCCCGATGTAGCGAAAGATGAGTTCGTAGCCGCCCTCAACGATGGTGTGATGAGTTCGGCGGCAGATAATGCATGCGTCAAGCACATGGAGGTGAGCTACAGCTTCGGTCAGGAGTCGTATAAGGACTTCCGTGGCAATGCGCTGTCGAAGTACTTCTATGGCAACGACCCTGCCAACAACCCGACCTATATCTGCAAGACATTCTGGGATCAACTCTATACCAACAACGACCCGCGTACCACGCGTCTGTTCCGTTTCTATATCGATGATTATATGTCGCTCTCGAGTGCTGACGGACGTATCGATGTGACGGACGAGATGATTGCTACCCAAGTGGCCAATCCGGCCATCGTGCTGATCACGGACACCAAACCCGGTGAGTTCTCGTGGGACAACTGGCCCAGCTATACCGACATACCCGGTAGTCCGTTGGCTGATAAGATCGCTGAGATACAGGCCATGCATCCCGACTACAGCCCGTCGACCAATCCCCGTTGGATGAAGCCGAAGTTGGCCAATAACTTCCTGCGCAGCGACAACCCGGGTGTGCTGATGACTTATGCTGAGGTTTGCTTCCTGCGTGCTGAGGCTGCCATCAACGGATGGACTGCCGATGCTGCCAAGAGTCAGTACGAGGATGGTATCCGTGCCGCGATGGATCTGTTGGCTGATTACTATGACTGCGACAAGATTACCGATGCCGAGTATCAGGCCTACCTGCTTGAACCCACTATTGCTTTCGGTACCTTGCCTGCACAGCAGAAGAGTCAGATCAATACGCAGGCTTGGATTTTGCATTTCCACAACCCTGCTGAGGCTTGGGCCAATCTCCGTCGCTCGGACTATCCCGAGTTGACGCCTCCTGACCCCAATGGCAAGAACCCCCTCATCAATGGTGATCAGATTCCTGTACGTCTGCTCTATCCCATCAAGGAAGAGACCTATAGCAAGGACGCCTACGACGCAGCCAAATCACGCGTACCCGGCGGATACAGTTGGAACGCAAGATTGTGGTGGGACGTGAAATAAGTTGATAGTTGACAGTTGATAGTTGACATTTTTAAGTAAAAAGTTATGAAAGCGAAATATTTATATATAGCCGTTTTGGCGGTGATGGTGGCAATGACAGCGTGCAAAAAGGACGAACCGTTTGACACGCAGTCGAAGGACGATGCTCCGCTGATTTTGAAGCCTTACAACGAGTCGGGTACAGGTTCGTTTACCTATAATCTGGCCAACCCCGATGTACCCCTCTTGGACTCCGTTACCGTGACGCCCTCGGATTATACTACGGTGAATTGGTATATCGATGAGGTGTTGGTACACACTGGAACGAAGATTCAGATGAACTTCATGACGGGTACGTATGCCCTGCTCATAGAGGCTGTTACGGATGCCGGCAAGCGTACTACGCGTTCGGGTTCGGTGACCGTAGGTCCCTATAACGATGCTCCCTACGCAGCTGCTCCTGCCGGCGGATTCCATTTGGTACCTGGTGTGGCGATGCAGATGACAGGTCAGAATATGAGCCGTGTGGCCGAAGTGGTGCTGTCGAATGACTTCTATACCGTAGATGAGGTATGCGCATGTGCACCGAGCAGTCAGGATGACTCGCAGATCACTTTCACCCTGCCTGAGGTAGCGGATGGTGCGTACTATGTACGCTTCCGCGACCCTGCCGGACTGCTCTTCGGTTCGGGTAACGCCAGCGTGCATAACGGTGCGGTCATCCTTGAGGGCTACGAAGAGTTCGTGCCGGGTGATACGTGGGTAATGAGTGGTGTGAACCTGGATAACGTAGCTTCCGTGAAGGTAGATGAGACCGTTGTTACGGCACTCACTGTTACCTCCACCAGTGTTACGCTGACCGCTCCCGCTGCCGAGGTGGGTGAACACACGCTCTCGATGACCAATAAGGATGGTTCGGTCGTGCTCTTCGTGACATCAGAGGGTACGGTAAGCGAGGTAAAGACGATCGTCAGCAACGAGACGACGCTCTGGACCGGACCGAACTATATCCAGTGGAACGAGAATCGCGTACGCGTAGAGTCCGATGTGATGACTCAAGTTCCGGCCGGAGCGACCATCATCATCTATTGGGAGAAACTGCCGGCAGGTCACGAGGGATACTACGAGGGCGAAGAGTACAAAGAGTACCAGAAGATGAAGGTCATGACCGCTTGGTGGACCGATCTCTTCCCCGAGTTTGACGTTACCGACGATACCCCGTGCCCCTACTCGTTTACCTACGACCAGACGATGAAAGACCTGGTAGAGGGTCAGAACGCCCTGTCCATCGCCGGTTGGGGACTGATGATCAATAAGATTACCTACAAATAAATCGTAGTATCATGGCTCCATTACGCGAAAAGATCGCATATGCTCTGGGTGATGCCGCTTCGGGCGGTATCACCTGGAAAATTATGTCGATAGCCTTTCCGATGTTTTTTACGCACGTCTTCGGACTGACGTTTGCCGACGCGGCGGCGCTGATGCTGACAGCGCGTATCTTTGACGTATTCACCGACCCCTTGATGGGAAGTTTGGCGGATAGGACCAAGACGCGTTGGGGAACCTATCGTCCGTGGCTTATCTTCGGATCGATACCCTTTGGTATCGTCTTTGCGCTGTTGCTCTTCACACCCGAACTCGGGCCTGTAGGCAAGCGTATCTGGGCGTACGGTTTTTATCTGCTGATGATGGCGGTCTATACGGCGGTCAATGTGCCGTACGGTTCGCTACTCGGCGTGATGACCACCGATGACAACGAGAAGAACCAGTTCTCGGCCTTCCGTATGGTAGGTGCGTATGCCATGGGTTTTATCACGCTGTTTGCCTTCCCGTATCTGCAAAAGATGGTAGGCGGCACGGAACAACATCAGTACGCGGTGCTCGGAGCCGGCTTTGGTATCGTGGCCGCATTGATGACGCTGACCTGCGGTCTGATGACCAAGGAGCGGCATAAACCCGTTATCGCGGAGAAGTTCTCCTTTAAGCAGTTTGCAGACCTATTCCGCAACCGGCCGTGGGTATATATGACCTCTATCGCGTTCTGCACCAACTTCTTCAACGGCTTCCGTTATGCGGTGGCGGCGTATATGTTCACCTACTGCATTGGCGGCGATGTGACCATCGGACGTTTTATCATCAACTATACCGCCTTTATGGCATTCAGCGAGGTCACCTGCATGATCTTCGGTGCACTGAGTCCCGCGTTTACGCGTTGGGTAGGCTCGAAAAGGATGGCGTTTGTGTGGGCTTCGGTGATCTGCTGCGTCTTCTCGGTAGGCTATTTCTTCATCCCGATGAATGCCGCCTATTTCTGGTTGATGATCGTGGTATCCGTACTGGCTTCGGTAGGCGCGGGATTGTACTCGCCGCTGATCTGGTCGATGTATGCCGATGTGGCCGACTACGCTACGGAGGTGAACGGTACCAGTTCCACGGGACTGATCTTCTCGTCGGGTACGATGGCGCAGAAGTTCGGCGGTGCGATATCGGGTAGCCTGATTGCTCTGCTATTGGGCGCCGCGGGATTGGTGTCGCAGACCGATATGTCGACAGGTTTGACGCTGGTGGTAATCGAGGACGAGGAGTCTGTTCGCACCATGGTGTGGGCGCTGTTCTCCCTCTTCCCGGCTACGATAGCGGCTATTATGGC
The DNA here is from genome assembly GCA_946404495.1 of uncultured Bacteroidales bacterium. Taxonomy (GTDB): domain Bacteria; phylum Bacteroidota; class Bacteroidia; order Bacteroidales; family Paludibacteraceae; genus Colicola. Next base: position 27,997 of record CAMJDT010000010.1, on the reverse strand, counting down.
AGTGTTGTCCTATAAGTTCCCCTTAAGGAAATGAAAAACGTAGTTTTACCCTTTACCCTTGTCGCATGCCTGGTATTGACAGCCTGCAGCCGGTATAACAACGGTACGGCGATTCGCCTGAACCAAGTGGGTTTTGCACCCGAGCAGGAGAAGACGGCTACCATCGATGTGGTCTCCGCCAAATCCAAACCCTGCGATGTGTATATCCTCAATGCCGCAGGCGATACCGTCTGGCAAGGTACGGCTTCGGAGACAATGCTGAATCCCGTGTCGCGGAAATATCGTCAGGTGGTGGATTTCACGAGCCTCAAGGAGCGCGGTACGTTCCGCATCTGTGAGCATCACCGGCAGGAGGTTATCTCGTCTCGTTTCCAGATCACGGATAATCCCTATCGCGAGTTGACGCGCAAGGCGCTGCGTGCGTTCTACTACCAGCGGGCGTCGATGGATATCCTCGAACCCTGGGCGGAAGGCTATGCGCGTCCGGCCGGTCATCCCGACAACCGCGTGCTCGTTCACTCGTCGGCGGCTACGGAAGAGCGTCCCGAGGGTACGGAGATTGACTCGCGCGGCGGTTGGTATGATGCCGGCGATTACAATAAGTATATCGTCAACTCAGGCTATACGATGGGCGTTTGGTTGCTGACCTATCAATTGTATGAGCAGTACTTTGATACGCTCCATCTCAATATCCCGGAGTCCACATTGCAGGTGCCGGATATGCTGTCGGAAGCGATGTATAATCTGCGCTGGATGCTGACGATGCAAGATGCGGACGGAGGTGTGTACCATAAGTTGACCGAACCCGATTTTGAGGGATTCATTCGTCCAGACCAATGCCAGAAACCGCGTTACGTAGTGATGAAGACTACGGCTGCAACGCTCGATTTTGCGGCCACGATGGCCTTGGCTGCACGCGTGTATGCACCGTATAAGGAGACCTATCCGGGTTTCTTAGAGGCTGCTACGGATGCTGCCAAACGTGCCTACGCTTGGGCAGAGCAACATCCGGCTATCTATTATGACCAGAATGCGATGAACGAGGAGTTTGCGCCAGCTATCACGACCGGCGCTTATGATGATACGGACGTCACAGATGAGTTCTATTGGGCGGCTACGGAGTTGTATCTGACCACCTGCGACGAGCGATACAAGAAACCCGTCAAACTTCGCAAGAAGCAGATCGATACCTATCGACCCGCTGTCTGGGGCGATGTACAGGAGTTGGGCGACATGGAATGGATGCTGCATCCCGAGGAGGATGATCCGCATTTTGCCATTGATCTCAAGGCCGACCTGATCATGTACCTGCAACCCTTTATCGACGAGGCTACGCACATCTCTGTGCATCGTTCGCCCTATGGCAACCGGGAGTCGGACTTCTTCTGGGGCTGCAACTCGGAGGGCTGCTGCTGGCGAGGCGATGAGATGCTGTTTGCCTATCATCTGACGGGCGACAAACGTTACCTGGTGAATGCGCAGCGCTGCCTGAACTACATCTTGGGTCAGAACGCAACGGGCTACTGCTATGTGACAGGCTTTGGCTCGAAACCGGTGAAGCACCCGCATCATCGTTTGTCGTTCTCGCATCCTAAGGGTACGCACCCGGGATTCCTGTGCGGCGGACCCAATCCGATGCGTCAGGACGCAGAGACTGACGGTGTCATCTATCCGGATGATGTAGCCGCAGATGAGTCGTATCTAGATTATCAACCCTCCTATGCATCCAACGAGGTGACCATCAACTGGAACGTCACCCTCTTTGCCCTCTCGGGCGGACTGGATGCTATAGGCAATCCCCCTGCAAACAAGTAATATGGAAACCTATTTTGAAGAACTGCCAATCGCGATTACCATCTCCGACATGGAGGGTAATATCGTGGATATGAACCAACGTTCGGCAGATGTTAATTCGCACGGCAAGAAAATCATCGGACAGAACCTCTATGACTGCCATCCGCCCCGCGCGGCGGAGATCCTGCGCAGTCTATATCGTGAGGAGAAAAAGAACGTCTATACGATCGAAAAAAACGGTATCAAGAAACTCATCTATCAGGTTCCTTGGTACCGTGAGGGAGTATTCAGCGGCCTTATCGAACTATCTATGGAGATACCGTTCGAGATGCCGCATTATATCCGCCAACCTAAGTCATAGGTTGCGCAGGAAACAGTCGCGGGTATTCTCCATCAGCGAGCAGATCGTCAACGGACCGACGCCTCCGGGTACGGGTGTAATCATCCGGCACTTGGCGGCGACGTTTTCGTAGTCCACGTCGCCGCACATCTTACCCGTAGCGGGGTCGCTGTTGATACCTACATCTACGATGACGGCACCTTCCGATACCATGTCGGCGGTGATGAATTTCGGCTGTCCGATGGCCGCTACGATGATGTCGGCTTTGCGTAGCAGCGCCGGCAGGTCTTTTGTGTGGCTGTGCGCGACGGTGACGGTTGCGTTCTGATTCATCAGCAGTTTGGTAACAGGCAGACCGACGATATTACTGCGTCCTACGACTACGGCATTCTTTCCGTCTAACTCGATACCTGCGGCCTCTAGGATGCGCATGGCGCTGCGTGGTGTGCAGGGGACTGAGAAGCGCGAGTAGTCGCTCTTCTTCTGTTTCCAGAGCTGTGCCACGTTGGTGTCCGTCACGCCGTCCACGTCCTTTTTGGGATCGAGCGCCTCTACGACCTTCGCCTGTGATACCTGCTTGGGCAAGGGCATCTGAATGAGAATGCCGTCTACGTTCGCATCTTGGTTCAACTCCTCCAGCGTGCGTAGGACATCGTCTTCCGAACTCTCTTGCGGCAAACGAACGACGCGGCAGTCAATGCCCGCTAAGGCGGCATGCTTCTCGCAGGAAGCTACATAGCGCTGACTGCCGTAGTCATCGCCTACCAATAGCACGCTCAGGCACGGCACACGGCCGTATTTGGCAGGATAAGTGCTTATCTCTTCGCGAAGGGAAGATTTGATCTCCTCCGCCAGTTTCTTTCCGTCAAAAATCATATGCTCTTTCCGGATAAAAGGTGGTACTTAATAAAGGGAGTCTGATACATATAGGGTATCATCGTCAGGCTGTTCAGGGGCCGTGTGACGATGATGTTAGCACGCTTGCCGATGGTGATAGATCCCACTTCGTCGCTGACGCCAAGGGCGTAGGCGCTATTGAGCGTCACAGCATTGAGCGCCTGTACGGAGGTCAGCCGCATGCGGATGCAACCCATCGCCATGACAAAGCGCATATCACCGCTGGGGGATGAACCCGGGTTGTAGTCGCTGGCGAGTGCTACGCCCAGACCGGCTTCGATATAGTCCTTAGCGCGACCGTAGGGTAGGCCGAGGAAGAAGGATGAACCCGGTAGCATCGTAGGCATCGTTATGGCGCTGCGCAGGGCTTCGATCTCCTCGTCGGTGGTCTTCTCCAGGTGGTCCACACTCAGCGCCTGATGCTTGACGCCTATCTGTACACCGCCGCTGACGGCCAGTTCGTTGGCATGAATCTTAGGGATCAGTCCGTACTGACGGCCGGCCGTCAGGATGCGGTCGGTGTCCTCTACGGTGAAGAAACCTTCGTCGCAGAACACGTCCACGAAGTCAGCCAACTGCTCCTTGGCCACAGCGGGAATTATCTCCTCGCAAACGAGGCTGACATATTCCTCGTGTCCGTAGCCGCGTCCGACGGCATGCGCACCGAGGAAGGTGGCACGGATGAGGGCAGGGCAGTTCTCACGGATACGCCGAATGACGCGCAGCATCTTCAGTTCGTCCTCCGTACGCAGTCCGTAGCCGCTCTTGATCTCGATGGCGCCGGTACCCTTTTGGATCATCTCGTTGACGCGCTCCATCGACTGGCGGTAGAGTTCGTCTTCGCTGGTCTCATGTAGGCGGTCGGCAGAATTGAGGATACCTCCTCCGCGGCGGGCGATCTCCTCGTAGGAGAGACCGTTGATCTTATCGAGGAACTCACCCTCGCGCGAACCTGCATATACGATATGCGTGTGCGAGTCGCAGAAGGAGGGCATCACCAATCCGCTCTCGGCATCGAGGTACGTGTCGGCATCGCCGGGCATCTCAGCCATTGGCCCGAAGGCGGCAATACGGTCGCCGTCGATGAGCAGGTACGCATCTTTCAGCATACCTGTCTCATTCATCTCGCGTCCTTGCTTGCGCAGTACGCCTGCGGGAACGATACCGACGATCTCGCGGATATTCTTAATACAGGTCTTCACGGCGGATAAACTCTTTGCTGGCCACCATCAGCGGGTGCATATAGCGATCCACGTAGATGAAGGGCACGACTTTGCGGTATTCACTGATGATCTTCTCCAGTTTGGGCGACGACTTAGCGGGGCGGCGGAACTCGAGGGCTTGGGCAGCGTTCATGAGTTCGATACCCAAGACGGACTCGGTGTTCTCCACGAGGCGTACCAACTTCGTGGCGGCATTGGCTCCCATCGAGACGTGGTCTTCCTGACCCTGTGAGGACGGAATCGAGTCGCAGGAGGCGGGCCAGCAGAGACCCTTGGATTGGCTGACAATGCTGGCAGCGGTGTACTGCGGAATCATGAAGCCGCTGTTTAGACCCGGTTTGGCCACCAGGAACGACGGCAGGTTGCGTTGACCGGAGATGAGTTTGTAGATACGTCTCTCGGAGATGCTGGCTAACTCATTCAGCGCGATGGCCAGCATATCCATCGGCAGCGCGATTGGTTCGCCGTGGAAGTTACCGGCCGAGATGATCATATCCTCGTCGGGGAAGATATTGGGATTGTCGGTGGCGGAGTTGATCTCATTTTCAATGACATCGTGCACATGTTTGATGGTGTCCTTAACGGCGCCGTGTACCTGCGGGATGCAGCGGAAGGAGTAGGGATCTTGTACGTGCTCTTTCTTGCGGGCAATGAGTTCGGAGCCCTCGAGCAGTTGCAGGAAGCGTTCGGCCGTCACCAACTGACCGGGCTGACGACGCAGCTGATGGCTGTGCGGATAGAAGGGTTCGATACGTCCGTCAAATGCCTCCAGCGAGATAGCGCCGATCATATCGGCCCACTGACTGAGACGTTCGGCTTGGATGAGCGACCAAACGGCGTTGGCCGACATGAACTGCGTGCCGTTCAGCAGCGCCAGACCCTCTTTGGATTGCAGTTGGATCGGTTCCCAACCTAACTTTTTCCATACATCGGCACTGAGACGACGTTCGCCCTTGTAGAGCACTTCGCCCAAACCGATGAGCGGCAGACTCAGATGTGCCAGCGGTGCCAGGTCACCCGAGGCACCCAGCGAACCTTGCTGATAAACGATAGGCAGGATATCGTTGTTGAACATATCCACCAAGCGTTGTACGGTCACCAGTTGCGAACCCGAGTGACCGTAACTGAGCGATTGTGCTTTTAGTAGCAGCATGATCTTCACGATCTCCGGCCTTACTTCTTCTCCCATGCCGCAGGCGTGCGACATGACCAGGTTGTGCTGCAGTTGGCTCAGTTCTTTCTCGGGAATCGATATATTGCAGAGCGAACCGAATCCGGTGGTTACGCCGTAAACGGGGCGACCGATATCACCCATCTTGCTGTCCAGGTACTTACGGCATTTCTCGATGGCCGCGATGGCCTCTTCGCCGAGTTGCAGTTGCTCGTGCTTGTCGAGTATTTCTTTGACGCGTTCGATCGTCAGTCTTTCATGGTTTATGGTATGCATAATTAAATTGAAAATTGAAAGTTGAAAATTGAAAATTATTTCAGGGCATTGCGAACGAGTGCATCGTCGGCCATATTAGGAATGGTGACGCGCAGTTCGGGTGTGCGGTTCATCTCGCGCAGAATAGCGTGATTGGCACCCTCGTTACGAGCCCAGCTGCGGCGTGCGATACCGTTGTTGACGTCCCAGAATAGCATGTTTTTGATATGCCGTTCCGAGTCCTCGCTGCCGTCGATTACCATACCGAAGCCGCCATTGATGACTTCGCCCCAGCCTACACCGCCGCCGTTATGAATGCTGACCCAGGTAGCGCCGCGGAATCCGTCGCCGATGACGTTCTGGATAGCCATGTCAGCGGTGAACTGACTGCCGTCGTAGATATTGCTGGTCTCGCGGAAGGGCGAGTCGGTACCTGATACATCGTGGTGGTCACGACCGAGCACGATAGGTGCAGTGATCTCGCCGCGACGGATGGCATCGTTGAACGCCAAGGCAATCTTGGTGCGACCTTCGCAGTCGGCATAGAGGATACGTGCCTGCGAACCGACAACCAATTTGTTGCGACCTGCTTCCTCAATCCAATGGATATTATCGTGCATCTGACCTTGAATCTCTTCGGGAGCGTCCTTGACGATCTCGCTCAGCACCTTGACGGCCAGTTCGTCTGACTTCTGCAGGTCTTTCGGATCCTCTGACATGCATACCCAGCGGAAGGGACCGAAGCCGTAGTCGAAAAACATCGGTCCCATAATATCCTGTACATAGGACGGGTATCGGAAGGTGCCATCGGCTTTCATCACGTCGGCGCCGGCGCGCGAACTCTCCAGGAGGAAGGCGTTGCCGTAGTCGAAGAAATACATACCACGGTCGCTCAGGCGATTAATAGCTGCCACGTGGCGGCGAAGCGAGGCACGAACAGCCTCTTTGAATCGCTCGGGCTCCTCGGCCATCATTTGCTTCGATTCCTCGAGGCTGTAGCCTACGGGATAGTATCCGCCAGCCCAGGGGTTATGGAGCGAGGTCTGGTCCGAACCAAGGTCCACGGGGTAGTTCTCGTCGGCGAGACGCTCCCAAAGGTCCACGATATTGCCGACATAGGCCAGCGAGACGATTTCCTTATTGGCCTGCGCCTTGCGGATACGGGCGATGAGTTCATCGAGGTCGTAGTGCAGTTCGTCCACCCAACCTTGGTCATGACGTTTCTCGGCAGCCAAGGGATTGATCTCAGCCGTTACGCTTACCACGCCGGCGATGTTACCTGCCTTAGGCTGTGCGCCCGACATACCGCCGAGTCCGGCTGTCACGAAGAGCATACCTTTCCTCTCCTCCAGACTACCGCTGAGGCCGCGCTTGCGCAGCTGCTTGCGGGCGGCGTTCATCACGGTGATGGTTGTGCCGTGAACGATGCCTTGGGGACCGATGTACATGTACGAACCGGCGGTCATCTGGCCGTATTGCGATACGCCGAGGGCGTTGAACCGCTCCCAGTGATCCTGACTCGAGTAGTTAGGAATGACCATACCGTTCGTCACTACCACGCGCGGCGCGTCCTTGTGGCTGGGGAAGAGTCCCATGGGCAGACCGGAATACATCGCGAGGGTCTGCTCGTCGGTCATCGTAGCCAGGTATTGCATCGTCAGGCGGTATTGTGCCCAGTTCTGGAAGATGGCACCATTACCCCCATAGATGATTAGTTCGTGCGGGTGTTGCGCTACGCGCGGGTCGAGGTTGTTCTGTATCATCGCCATGATAGCCGCAGCCTGACGCGACTTAGCGGGATATTCGTCAATCGGACGGGCATACATCTCGTACGACGGACGGAAACGGTACATGTAGATACGTCCGTACTTACGCAACTCCTCGGCAAACTCGGGTGCGAGCACCGCGTGATGCTTGGGGTCGAAGTAGCGCAAGGCGTTCTTCAGCGCCAGCACTTTCTCCTCCTTGGTGAGGATGTCTTTGCGCTTGGGTGCATGATTGATTGCCGGATCGTAAGGTTTCACCTCCGGCAACTCGGCAGGAATACCTGCCAATATCTCTTTTTGAAAATCAGTCATAGGGCTTATTTATTGATGTTGGCATTAACAAAAGTGAGGATCTCGGTTTCGGCCTGTTCGGCTTGGCGGACGAGTTCGGCGGCTTCGGCGATAAGGCGTTCGGCGGTAGCGCGATCTTTGAGTCCGGCGGCGTTGATACGAACGTTCATGTCGGCTCCGCGAACGGCAGCGCGGGCAGCGAGTGCACCTACGCCGGCATCGCTGGCACTGGCGGGATTGCCCTTTTCGGCCATAGCGCGGATGACGGGCATGGCACGCATCGCGGCTTTCATGGTGCGCAAGGGCACTTGGGTAGCGTAGAGCGTAGCGGCCTCCATCGCTTCGGCGCGGGCAGCTTTCTCCTCGTCGGTGCCTTTGGGCATGGCGAAGACATCCATGATCTTGTTGAACGAGGCGGTATCTTCGTCCACGAGTGCGAGCAATTCGTTCATGACGATTTGTCCCTCTTCGGCAACCTTGGAGAACTCTTCCCAACGATCGTCCCAGCCGCGTTTGTGCGAACTGAGGTTAGCGACCATCGTGCCGAGTGCAGCGCCGAGGGCTCCCATATAGGCAGAGATGGATCCTCCGCCGGGTGCGGGCGATTCGCTGGCGGTCTCTACGGCAAAGCCTTTGCAAGTCATGCGGATAAGACGCTCCTTGGCTGCGAGTTCTTTCTCGTCCTCGATCATGTATTCGATGATCTTCTCCTTGGGGTTGAAGGGCTTGAGTTCATCCAGACCCATCGACTTGACAGCCATGCGGATGATCTCCTCCTCGCTGATACCGAGGGAGCGCTGTTGGCGCGTGAGGTAGAAGCGGCCGGCATCGATGAGGGCGCACTTGGGTACGAGACCTACTATCTCTGCGCCCGTCACGCGCATACCGCGGGCTGCGGCAGCGCGGCATACCTCCTCAAAGGCCATATGCAGCGGGGTGACGTTGATGTCGGTGATATTCATCGATACCTGTGCGATACCGTATTCATCGATATACCAACCGATGGCTTTGCAGCCCTTGAGTGTACCGGGGATCCATATCTCCTCACCTTTCTCGTCGCGGAGGATCTTACCGGTCAGTTTGCCACCCTCGCGGGCTTTGCGGCCTTTCTCGCGCACGTCGAAGGCAACGGCCATCGCGCGGCGGGTGGAGGTGGTATTGAGGTTGAAGTTCACGGCGATGAGGAAATTGCGGGCACCGACATTGGTAGCACCGGCCTGTGCCGTGCGATCATCGTATTTATCGGGACCGAAGTCCGGACGGCGTGCGGGGTCTTTCATCTTCTCGGGCAGTGCTTCGTATTCGCCCTGACGGCAGACGGCGAGGTTGCGACGTTCGGGTGTGAAGGCGGCCGCTTCGTAGCAATAGCAGGGAATACCTAGTTCCTCGTACAAGCGTTTAGCCAACGCGCGTGCCAGTTCGGCACATTCCTCCAAGGTGATACCGGCTACGGGAATGAGCGGACAAACGTCCGTTGCACCGCTGCGGGGGTGGGCACCGTGGTGCTGACGCATGTCGATGAGTTCACCGGCTTTCTTCGCACCGCGGAAGGCAGCCTCTACTACCACTTCGGGTGTCCCTACAAAGGTCACCACGGTACGGTTGGTCGCTTCACCCGGATCCACATCCAATACTTTGACACGCTCGCCATTCAGTTCGGTAGCGGCTATTTCATTGACGATTTGATCAATAACGTCCTTATTGCGTCCCTCTGAGAAATTAGGCACGCATTCAATCAGTTGTTTCATGGTATATTATTTAGTAGTTAGTCGTTGGTCGTTAGACAATTTATTGTTTCATTACGAGACGTGCGGAGCGACCGTTGCAGTTCTCGCCGCTGTATACGCGTGCTTCCTCGAGGTCGAGATAGAGGAACCAGGCATTGTCCTCTTTCTCGAGCGTGGACGACCAGTAGTTGCCGTAAGCGCCCTCGTAATGGATCGTACCATCGCAGTGTTGGTAGCCGGAGGAGGGCATGATCAGTACGGCACCGTTGGGGCCTACCACCTTGTAGCCGAAGCCGATCCATGTCCAAGTGCAGAGTTGGCGCAACTCGTCGAACTGCTCCTTGGTGGGCAGGGCGTTACCGTACTTGGCAACGATGGCCTCGTAGGAGTAGAATTGATTGTCCTCGTTCTCCTCTTTCCAGAGCGTACCGCTGGGCAGACCGAGGTCGATATATCCTTTCGGCAGGGCAATGTTCTTACTCAGACGCAGCGCCAGTTCCTCCACAGAGGTACGGTAGCCGGCAGCGTCGAAACTGGTTTCGCTCTCGAAGCGCATGTCGCCGGTCTTGGTATCGAGGATAGCCACCTTGACGTGATAGATTTTCTTTACCATCTTTACTTCGCCGATAACCACCTTGGAGGCATTGAGTTTCTCGCCCACTTTAACGGCCTCACCCGGAGTAATATGGTTGCGGTTGTAGCCTTCGGTCTCGAGTGCCTGGTCGATGGTCAGATGATCCACCGCGGTATAACCGTCAGGGGTGAAATAGGTGGCAAAGATGGCCGATATACCATCGATGTCCAATTGGGAAACACCTGCGCCGGCATTGAAATCCATAACGGCGTAACGCTGTGCGTGCATAGTGAGTGCCATCAGGCAAATCACTGAGATAGATACGAGTCGTTTCATTGTTTTAGATATACTTTAGTTTTTGGCCACAAAATTACAACTATTTTTTGAATTATGCAAATAATTCGTAAAAAAAAGCAAATTTTCTTTTTACCATTTTCAGTTTTCAAATATTTTTTGTACTTTTGCAGCCTGAATGGAAAAAACGGCTACTCAGATAGAACAGGAACGGTTGTCGAAGCACTTGTTTCGGCGATTCCATCAGGCGTGTCAGCAGTACGGACTATTGGCCGACGGCGATAAGGTGTTGATTGGTCTGAGCGGGGGTAAGGACTCACTGCTATTGACCGAACTCTTAGGTCGACAGGCGCGCATCTTCGTGCCGCTAATAGAGGTGACGGCCGTGCATATCCGCGTGAGGGAACGCAATTATCAGTCCGATCTCACGTATCTGGAGTCGTTCTGCCGCGAGGCGGGTGTGCCGTTTGTGGTACGCGATACGGAAATAAAGACACCCGAAGAGGCTCGCGAGAAAGACCCCTGCTTCGTTTGTGCGTGGTACAGACGCAAGGCTTTGTTGGAATTAGCGCAGGAGTTGGGTTGCAACAAGATTGCTCTCGGGCATCACCGCGATGATATATTGCACACTTTGCTGATGAATCTGACCTTCCAAGGCTCGTTTGCCACGATGCCGCCGCTCTTGAAGCTGGATAAGATGCCGCTCGCGCATATTCGTCCGCTGTGCCTGATTGATGAGAAGGATATTGTGCGTTACGCCGAACTCCGGGGTTACCAAAAGCAGATGCGCCTCTGCCCCTTTGAACACGCTTCCTCCCGCACGGACGTACGTCAACTCTTTGCCGAGCTGGAGAAACTCAATCCCGACATCCGCTCCTCCCTCTGGAACGCGATGCAGAATATCAAAACCGACTATTTACCCAAATTACAATGAACGGATTCTATACAATATTACTCCTAATTTGCTCTAACGTCTTTATGACCTTGGCTTGGTACGGTCATCTGAAGATGGCCGAGTTTTCGTGGTTCAAAGCCCTGCCGCTGATCGGCGTGATAGCTATCAGTTGGGGTATCGCCTTCTTTGAGTACTGCCTGCAGGTGCCGGCTAACCGTATCGGTTTTCAGGGCAACGGCGGACCCTTCTCGCTGATGCAGCTGAAGGTCATTCAGGAGGTCATCACGCTTGTGGTCTTTATCATCTTCTCAATATTGGCGTTCCATATGCACATCCAGTGGAACCACATCCTCGCCGGCGTCTGCCTCGTCCTCGCCGTCTGGCTCGTGTTCGGATTCTAAAATTGAAAAGTTAATAATCTAAATGACCAAATTACCCAAATAAATGGGAAACGGCTTTGCCGATCGTTTGAGGCTGAAAGCCGAAATAAGAAATGACTAAATGGTAAATATTATGATACTCTTACAAACAATCCCGCAAGTGCCGATCGTGCCGGCGGATTCGGTGCGGCAAGCGGCGCGCGATGCCATCACCCAGATGCAGACGGATCCCCAGGCTTTCTGGAACGAGTTTCTGCAGCAGGCGCTTCATTTCGGCTTGAAAGTGCTCATCGCACTGATTATCTATTTTGTAGGTGCATGGCTCATCGGACGACTGAAGAAAGTGCTCAAGCGCATCTTCGAGCGTCGCGAGACGGAGACCACCTTAGCCTCGTTCATCACTTCGTTTGTCAGCATCGCCCTGACGGTACTGCTAATCATCGTGACGGTCAGCACGCTGGGCGTAGATACGACCTCGTTGGCAGCCCTGCTGGCCGCCGGAGGTATGGCGATTGGTATGGCGCTTTCGGGCACGGTGCAGAACTTTGCCGGAGGTATTATGTTACTGACGTTCAAGCCCTTCAAGGCCGGTGATTTCATCGCTGCGCAGGGTTTCAGCGGTAAGGTGGTGGAGGTCAATATCACGTCTACCAAGATCCTGACGCTGGACAACCGTGTTGTAATCCTGCCCAACGGTTCACTCAGCAACGGAACGATCGATAACTACTCGGCTCGACCGCTCCGCCGCGTAGAATGGCAGGTGAGTGTGGCGTACGGTTCGGACGCTGCGGCGTGCAAAGAGACGATACTCGCTATGCTCAATGAGGACAAACGCGTGCTGCAGGCGGATACCGACATGGATGCGCTCTACCACGAACTCAATATCTCGGACTACCAACTGCATACCGTCGGCTATCGCATGGATGCGATTCCTGCGCCTTTTGTGGCACTCTCCACGCTCAATGCCAACGATATCACCTTCGTCGTGCGTGTCTGGGTACGTTCGACCGACTATTGGGACCTCTATTTCGATATGCAGCAACGCTTCTATACCGAACTGCCGAAGGCAGGCTTCCAATTCGCTTATCCGCATGTGGATGTTACGATGTTAAATTGAAAGGTTAAAGGATGAAAGAATTCTCGATGGTAGCCAAGACCTTCAAGGGTCTGGAAGATGTACTGGCTGAGGAGTTGGTTCGGCTGGGTGCCAACAATATCCAAAAAGAGCGCCGTGCGGTGTCCTTCACGGGTGATCTGGCGCTGATGTATAGGGCGAATCTGTATCTCAGAACCGCCTCGCGCGTGTTGGTGCCGATCCTTAGTTTCAAGGCCGAGGATGCCGACGCAGTCTATGAGCAGGTGAAACAGGTGGATTGGTCGCAGTATATGACGCTGCAGACGGGTTTTGCCATCGATGCGACGGTCTATAGCGAGGAGTTTCGTCACTCCAAGTACGTCACCTACCGCGTCAAGGATGCGATCGCCGACTGGTGGACGGAGCGCGAGGGTAAGCGTCCCAATGTAAGGGTGACCGACCCCGATCTGTTGCTCAATGTGCATATAGCGGGTAAGCAGGTGACGCTCTCGTTGGACAGCAGCGGCGAGAGCCTGCACAAGCGCGGTTACCGCGTAGCCAACACCGAGGCGCCTATCAACGAGGCCTTGGCGGCAGGTATGCTGCTGATGGCCGGATGGAAGGGACAGTGTGACTTCTACGACCCGATGTGCGGTTCGGGTACGCTGCTCATCGAGGCGGCACTCATCGCGCAGAACATCGCCCCGGGTATCTTCCGCAAGGCGTTTGCCTTCGAGAAATGGAATAACTTCGACGCAGAACTCTGGGAGGAAGTCTATAACGACGACTCGCAGGAGCGGCCGTTTGAACATAAGATCTACGGCAGTGATGCCGGTTTCTATGCCGTGCAGGCTGCGCTCAAGAACATCAAATCGGCGGGTCAGAACAAGGTCATCGAGGTACGTCAGGTGCGTATCCAGGATCTGCACGACCTGCCGCTCAATGCCGACATGCCGGCGCCCAAGGCGCTTGTGATGATGAACCCGCCTTACGGCGAACGACTCAGTCAGGATAAGGATGTACTGCGACTCTATCAGGATATCGGTTCGGCACTCAAGCATCAGTTCACCGGCGCGACGGCTTGGATCATCTCGTCCAACGAGGAGGCGATGAAATGCCTCGGACTCAAGCCTTCGGAGAAGATACACCTGATGAACGGCGAGTTGGACTGCCTATTCAATAAGTACGAACTCTTTGCCGGCGAGCGTAAGCAGTTCGTCAAGGATCATCCTACGGAGAAGAAACCGGAGCGCAAGGTAGAGAAGAAGCAGCAGAAGAACGAGTGGAAGACGGAAAAGAAAAACCGTCCGAACAAGTCAGACGGTTTTCGTTCTGCCGGTAAGCCGGCTAAGAAACCGGCCAAAGGCGTTACTAAAAAATGGGCTCCTCGTCCACAACGTCCTGCATAGGCGCGTCGTTGATGGCTTCGTTAGCCTCAGTCGTATCCCGTTGCTCGCGACCTAAGTTGCGATATTCCTCCGGACGATACAGTATCTGTACGTTTTCGGCAATGACCTCCGTCTTGCGGCGGATCTGTCCTTCGCGTTCCCAGGTACGGGTCTGCAGTTTGCCTTCGATGTAGAGTTTCATTCCTTTGCGCACATAACGCTCTGCCCACTCGGCCAGGTTGCGCCACAGTACGATGGCGTGCCAGTCAGTCTTGTCGGGTACTTGTGTGCCGTTTTGCATTGTGTAACCGCGCTCGGTGGTAGCCAGGTTGAAATTAGCGATTGCTACGCCGCGGTCTAAATAGCGTACTTCGGGGTCTGAACCCACGTTTCCGATCAAAATAACTTTGTTAACGGATGACATTTTCTTAATCAGTTTTTGGTTGTTTACTTAACTATAGTTGTGCGTTTTGTTTGTTTTGGACTGCAAAGATACTGCTTTTTTTTGAATTATGCAAGAAAAACACGAAAAAAAACAAAATTTCAATTTTCAATTTTCAATTATCAATTATTTTTTGTACCTTTGCAGGCTGATATGAATGCAGAACAGAAGAAAATAGTCATTTTGGCCATTGAGAGCAGTTGTGACGACACATCGGCTGCCGTGCTCGTGGACGGTGTGCTCATGAGCAATGTCACGGCTTCGCAGAAGGTGCATGAGGAGTTCGGCGGCGTAGTACCCGAACTCGCCAGCCGTGCGCACCAGCAGAACATATGGCCTGTGGTAGATACGGCACTTCGTCGTGCCGGGGTGGATAAGCGAGAGTTGAGTGCGATTGCTTTCACGCGCGGACCCGGACTGCTCGGCAGTCTGCTCGTCGGTACGAGCTTCGCCAAAGGCTTGGCGCTGTCGCTGGGTATTCCGCTCGTAGATGTCAACCACCTGCAGGGACATATCATGGCCCACTTCGTGGAACCCTCTCCGGAGCTTTGTCAGTCGGTGCCTGCGCTGCAGAATGCCGAGATACGCCACCCCGAGTTGCCTTTCCTCTGCCTGCTCGTCAGCGGAGGCAACAGCCAGATCGTGCTGGTAAAAGACGAAGAGCAAATGGCGAATGGCGAAAGGAAGCATATGCCTCAGATGACGATCCTCGGTCAGACCATCGACGACGCGGCCGGTGAGGCTTTCGATAAGTGTGCCAAGGTCATTGGGCTGCCGTATCCGGGTGGTCCGTGGATCGACCGACTCGCTAAGGAGGGCAACCCCGATGCGTTCCCCTTTGCCAAACCCCACCTGCCGGGCTACGACTACTCCTTCTCCGGTCTCAAGACCTCGTTCCTCTATACCCTGCGCGATAGGATGAAGGAAGAGGGTGTGGATAGTGTTGAGGCGCTCGCCGAACGGATCCCGCACCTCAAGGAAGACCTCTGCGCCTCGCTGCAGAAGACGGTCATTGATATCTTGCTGCAGAAACTCAAGCGGGCAGCGCTCGACCTCGGTATACGCCGTATCGCCGTAGCCGGAGGCGTGAGTGCCAACAGCGGACTGCGTGAGGGTATGATCATCCTCGGACGGAAGCAGCATTGGGAGGTCTTTATCCCGCCGTTCCCTTTCACCACGGACAACGCCGCCATGATTGCCGAGGCGGGTTACTATAAGTACCTGGACGGACAATACTGCCCAATCGATGAAGTACCTTTTGCAAAAACTACAATATAAGCTCGGACCCTACTACGACGTGGTCATCTTTGCCGTGACGCTGTTTGCGGCCAACGGTCTGTGGAAACTCACCGTCAGCGGTGAGGACCACTCTCCTGTGGTGACCTGGTTGGGACTGGACGTGAGCCCGGTGTTTGGCGCGGTGTGCCACCACGTGGCGGATGCCGTCTACGGCTTCGTCCATCTCTTTCGCGACACGGTGCATCAGAGCGGCTTGCGTATATGGTTCGATTCGGGAAACGGTTCGATGGTGGCCTGGGGTTGCTCGGGAATCAAGCAGGCGTGGATTTGGCTGGCGCTGATGCTCACCTCGCGCGGCAGTTGGTTGCGCAAACTATGGTATATCCCCCTCGGCTGGCTCATTTGCCACGGCTTCAATATCCTCCGCATCAGCCTCATCAGCCTCTTTATCGAGTTCCACCCCGAGTGGTTCCACATGCTCCACGACTACCTCTTCAAATACCTCTTCTACGGCATCATGTTCCTCATGTGGCTGCTGTGGATAGAAAAACTAAATGGAAATCGTCATAACGTGATCACGTCATAACGAAAAATTTTAAATCTTAAATTTTAAATTTTAAATTTTAAATCTTAAATATACTTTCCCGTCAGGGAAAGAGGATTCTGTCTGATCTCGTCGAGTGTGCCGGCGGCGACGAGTTGTCCGCCGCGGCGACCGCCTTCCGGACCCATGTCAATGATATAATCGCAGGCGCGGATGACGTCGGGACTGTGTTCGATGATGACGACGGTATTGCCGCGGTTGACCAGTTCTCTCAGCACCCGCATCAGCACGCGGATGTCCTCGAAATGCAGACCCGTGGTCGGTTCGTCTAATATATATAAGGTGCGTCCCGTAGCCGGTCGTGAGAGTTCGGTAGCCAGTTTCATGCGCTGACTCTCGCCGCCCGAAAGCGTTGTGCTGCTTTGGCCTAACTTAACGTAACCGAGACCTACTTCCTGAATGGTCTTGATCTTGCGTAGTATAGCGGGTTGGCTCTCAAAGAACTCCACCGCCTGATTCACCGTCATATCCAGTACGTCGGCGATGGTCTTGCCTTTGAAGCGCACCTCGAGGGTCTCTTTGTTGTAACGCTGTCCGCCGCAGGCTTCGCACGACACGTATACATCGGGCATGAAGTGCATTCGCAGCGTCTTATAGCCGTTGCCGGCGCATTCCTCGCAGCGTCCGCCTTTGGCGTTGAAGCTGAAGCGTCCGGCTTTCCACGCACGCATCCTCGCTTCCGGCAGTTGGGCAAAGAGTTCGCGTATATCGGTGAAGACATTGGTATAGGTGGCGGGGTTGCTGCGCGGCGTACGACCGATCGGCGACTGGTCTACGGCGATGACCTTATCGATCATCTCTACGCCCTCAATGGACTCGTAGGGCAGCGGTTTGGTGAGACTGCGGTAGAACTTCTGCGAGAGGATAGGGTAGAGCGTCTGATTGATGAGCGTACTCTTGCCGCTGCCGCTTACGCCCGTCACGGCGATCATCCGTCCCAACGGAAAGGCTACGTCTACGTTCTTCAAATTATTGCCCGTGCAACCTTTCAGGGTCAGCATAGCAGTCCTTTCACCTTCGTTCTCTCTCCTTTCACCTTCTTCCTTTGACCTTTCACCTTTCACTTCTTCCCCTTTCACCTCTCCACGCAGGTACTTACCCGTCAGTGTGTCGGCTTTTACCAGTTCCTCGGGCGTGCCTTGGAACACGATCTCGCCGCCCAGGCGTCCGGCCTTCGGGCCGATGTCGATGATATAATCGGCCTGCCGCATGATCTGTTCGTCGTGTTCTACAACGATGACCGAGTTGCCCAGGTCGCGCAGTTGGCGAAGCGACTGGATCAGGCGCTCGTTGTCGCGTTGGTGCAGACCGATAGAGGGTTCGTCCAGTATATACAGCACATTCACCAACCTCGAACCGATCTGCGTGGCCAATCGGATACGTTGGCTCTCGCCGCCGGAGAGGCTGTCTGACGAACGACTCAGACTCAAATAATCCAATCCTACCGACAGCATGAACCTCAACCGCGTCATGATCTCCTTCAGCAGCGGTTCCGCCACGCGGCTTTGCGTCTCACTCAGCGTTGCGTAGTCGTTCTTCTGCAGTTCTTCGAAGAAGTGTACCAACTCGCTCAGATCCATCGCACACAGCTCCGCGATCGACTTGCCGCCGAAGCGGTAACTCAGCGCTTCCTTATTGAGTCTGAGACCGTGACACTCCGGGCACACTTCATAGGCTTCGTCTGTCTTCTCCTCGTCCTCGTCCGTCTCCTCCGCGCGCTGCGTGAAGGCTACCAGACGGCTGTACCAGTCTTCGTCATCGTGTACGATGCTGTCCAACTCCTCGCCGCTAACCGATCCGTTAACCGATAACCGATCACCATTCACCTTTATCCGTCCCAATCCCTTGCAGCACGGACACCAGCCTTGCGGCGTATTGAATGAGAACGAGTGCGGTGCCGGCTCCGAGTAGCTCAGACCCGACTCGGCGTCCATGAGGTTGCGGCTGAAGAAGCGCACATCCTTCGCCTCTCGCCCTTCGCTTCCGTTCGCCGTTCGCCCTTCGCCAACCACCATTATCAGTCCGCTGCCCACCTGCATGGCTTTGTCCACCGACCTTCTCAACCTATGCAGGAACTCTGCGGTCTCATCGTCGCTTTCGGCTTCCGAGGAATGAATTTTTAATTTATCGATCACGACCTCGATGTCGTGGTTGACATAGCGGTCCAGCTTCATCCCCTGCGTGATCTCGCGCAGTTCGCCGTCCACGCGCACCTGAAAGAAACCCTTGCGCCTTGTGGAGTCAAAGAGCTCGCGGTAGTGACCCTTTCTGCCGCGCACCACCGGTGCCAACAGCAGCACGCGCTGACCTTTGTACTCGCGGCAGATGAGCTCGATGATCTGTTCATCGGTGAACTTCGACATCGCCTGCCCCGTCACATAGGAGTAGGCCGTAGCCGCGCGGGCGTACAAGAGACGCAGAAAATCATTGATCTCGGTGGCGGTACCTACTGTCGAACGCGGATTGCGGGATGTGGTCTTCTGGTCGATGGATATCACGGGGCTGAGGCCGGTGATGCGGTCCACGTCCGGACGCTGCATCGTACCGATATACCCGCGGGCATAGGATGAGAAGGTGTCGATATAGCGGCGCTGTCCCTCGGCAAAGATGGTGTCGAAAGCCAACGACGACTTACCCGAACCGCTTAGTCCGGTGATGACGGTCAGACTCCTCCTCGGAATCGACACGGACACATTCTTCAAGTTATGCACCCGCGCACCCGTCACTTCGATGGTACCGTTCTCATTGATCATGAACCGCTCTGCATCAAAAATCCTGCAAAATTACTACAATTTTTCCATATATGCAAGATTTTAACCAAGAAAATGCAAAATGCCTGCATTATTTATTTTTATTTCCCCTCTTTGTACGCCTGCGGATAGATGCGGTGGCACGCTTGAAGTAACGGCAGAAATTAGCAGTAGTGGGTTACGACGAGGTCCGTGAAACGGTTATAGATTTGTAATCTTAATAATTGGACATCGTGTTTTGATTTCTCAAAAAATAACCTCACGGAGGCATTTCTTCTTGTGAGCCATTGTTGTTACAGAGGTTTATTGACTTTAAATTTTTAATTTAGTGGACACTAATGACTTTCTTTTTCAGACATTTATCAGGGGGAAAGACGGGAGTAAGTCGAGTCGATTACGGGATAATTACGAGACTATCCTAGACTTTAGTCCTTCCATTCAGCCAATCACAAGCCAACTTCACCCTGATTTCGTTCTGAAGACTATAAATGTCCTCGCAAAGGATTGTTGTGCATTTTTCTCGCATTTTTGCGAGAACGTGACGGTTTGACGGTTTCTAGTGCATAAATCGACGTGTTTATCCGTCTAATTCGTTGATTATCAATAAGTTACGTTAGAAACCGTCAAACCGTCAAACCGTCATCCTACTTTTTTATATTTACCGTGTTCTAACTTGATAACTTGTCCTTGTTCCTGCCATTTATCATTCTTTTCCGATTTTACCCACATTTTTGCGTGAAAGTGTGAGTCATTGCATGTGCGTATTTGACTGTTTTCCCTGAAAAAATGAAAAAAGATTTGCATATGTGGAAAAAAAGCAGTAATTTTGCAGCGAAAAATTTGTGCTGAATACTATGATAGAAACATGCAACGAATCTGTGATTTTATAGCAAAATGGATGGGGGTGATGGTGCTGGTGGTAGCAGCATTGAGCCTCTTTGTGCCGGCATCGCTCGCATGGCTTGGCACATGGGTCATCAATCCTATGCTCGGTATCATCATGTTCGGCATGGGATTGACGCTTTCTGCGAATGACCTCAAGATAGTGCTGAGCCGCCCCAAGGATATCCTGATCGGTTGTCTCACGCAGTTCACCGTCATGCCGCTCTTGGCATGGGTTCTGACGTGGGCTTTCTCGCTTCCGCAAGAACTGGCGATAGGTGTTATCCTGGTCGGCTGCTGTCCGGGCGGAACGGCATCGAATGTCATCACCTATCTGGCGAAAGGCGACCTTGCCCTTTCAGTGGGTATGACTGCCGCATCCACTCTGCTGGCTCCACTGCTGACGCCGCTCTTAATCTGGATGTTGGCGGGTACGATGGTTGATGTGCACACATCAGCCATGCTGCTCAGCATCGTCTATATCGTCATTCTTCCTATCATCTGCGGACTGATCTGCCAACGGTTCCTGCCCCGGATGACGCAGCGCATCACGCCGTACCTGCCTGCCTTCTCGTCCATCGCGGTAGCGCTGACGGTAGGTATCGTTGTGGCGCACAATGCCGACCGGTTGATGACCGCAGGGTTGCTCGTTCTGCTCGTGGTGATGCTGCACAACCTGCTCGGACTGGGCATCGGCTATCTGGTCGGACGTCTGTTGCGCCTGCAGCAAAATAAGTGCGTGGCACTCAGCATCGAAGTAGGGATGCAGAACTCCGGCTTAGCAACCTCGTTGGCAGTGATGCATTTTGCCGCCTTCCCCTTAGCTACCATCCCCGGTGCTGTATTCAGCGTCTGGCATAACATCAGCGGCGCTATCGTTGCCCGCATCTATGCTCGAACGCCAACGCCAATAGCCAAAGCCAAAGAATCGCAGGATTGAATTCCTGCGATTCTGTTTATTTATCGGAGAAGATGTACTCGTACACCTTGACGGAATAGAGTTTGCCGTTCGGCAGATAATTGTACTGTTTGGCTTTGGTGCCGTCTTCGTTCCACTCGTATTTGCGGATACGGACGGGACGATTGCGGTCGTTGTATTCGACTTCCTCGATGACCTTGCCGGTGACGTCGTCGTACTTGCTGGTAACGCGCCATTTCTGGCCGTAGGAGGCATACTCGATCTCTTCGATGCAGCGTCCCTGCTCGTCGTACACTTTGACGCGGTCGAGCCAGCGGGTGTTGGTCTTGGCGTCGGTGTTCCATTCCTTGACCGTCAGATTCTTGCGCCGCTCGCGTTTGGCGAGTTGCTCCGGCGTGAGCAGGCTCTGCGCCATCAGGGGAATACAGAGTACAGAATACAGAAGACAGACTGATATACTGATGATTCGTTTCATAAATTCATTTACCATTTAGTCATTTAATGTCTTCCACCACCACCGGGGCCACCACCGCCGGGGCCACCGGAGTTGTTGGAGTAGGTAGAGAGGCTGACACTGCTGCCGCCGGAGTAGGAGGCCGGATAATAGCCCATGCCGTTGAAGATAGCGGTGCCGGAGGCCGTCACGCCCTTCATGAGCGTAGGCTGCGAGGCGCCGGAGACAACGAGGGTGGAGGCGTTGGTGCTTGGGGTCTTAAAGGCAAAGGTAGCGTCTGATACCGTCATGGCGTACCAGGTATTGGCCGAAACGGACGCCTGATAGCAGGTCTGCGTGAGGCTGGCGCCGCTTTCAAGCGAACCGACGGCGACGAGCGTTCCGCCGGTGACGTAGAGTTGCTTCTGTTCCTCGCTGTTGGCATCAATAGCCACCTCGGGACTGCGGCTGCCGATGGCATAGATGAGACCGCCCTTGATATAGCAGTTACCGTTGGCGTCGATACCGTCGCTGCTCGTGGAGTAAGCGCAGACGAGACCGCCGGAGATGGTGAGGTTGTCGCCCGAATTGATGGCATCGTCGGTGGACTGCACATAGATCTCGCCGCCGGTGATGACGAGGACACTGTCGCTCTCGATACCTTCCGATGAGGCATTGATGACGAAGGTTCCGCCCTCGAAGTAGATACCTTCATTGGCCTCGATGCCCTTGTTGACCGCGGTGATCGTGATCAGACCGGTGCTCTCGGCAAAGCGGATATAGTCGTCGGAGCAGAGGCCGTTCTTGTAGTTGGCCTTGATATTTAGACTTCCGTCGCCGGAGATGATGATCTGTCCTTCGCTGAAGAAGGTACCCTTGCGGTCTTCGTCGGATGAGGCATAGGAAGAGCCGTCCGTGAGGCTGCTGGTGCCCCGCAGGAAGACATAGCAACTCTTCTTGCACTGGTTATTGATCGCCGGACCGTCGGAGCAGGTCAGCGTCAGGCCGTTCAGGATCAACTGATGGCGGTTGGTACCGTAGATGGAGAGTTGTCCCTGTCCGCTACCGGAGAGCAGGTAGGTGATATCCTTGACGGTGGAGTTGACGGTGACGTAGCCGTTGGAGGTCGTCACGCTGACGCTGTCGTGCGAACCGCTGACGGTGACGTTGGTACCGCTCCAGCTGATCGCGATCGTGTCAACGGTTGCAATCGTCGTGTCGCCCGGAGAGACCGTAGTGGTGTCGCCTGGCTGGTTGGTGGTGTCATCCGGTGCGTTCTGTGTACTGCAGGCCATCATCCCGATAGCCATGAGCACTAGTATCCAAAATTGTTTCATAAATATCAATTATCAATTATCAATTGTCAATTATCATCCTACCAATCAAAATTATACGCTATTCCAATGGAGTGCATATAGAGTGTCTCTTCGGTGAGTTGGATATAGCCTTTCTTCTTGGTGATGTTGATATCGCGGTCGTAGCCGTAGGTGAAGCGGTAGTAGAAATCGAGGCTGCTCAAGCGGCTCACGCGCCATTTAACACCGGCCTGGGTGCGCACGGAACTGATGAACTGACGGCCGTCTTTCTGCTGGTATTCGGGCGCATTGAGGGTATTGATCAGTTCCACCCAGACGTAGGGTTTGACGGGTTTGCCCGGCACGATGAAGTCGGAACCTATTCGGCTGCGCAGGAACAGGGCATACTGATTCTGCTCCGCGAGGTTGACGCTATCCGTTCGCATATCCAGTTGCACGCGCTCGCGCAGGTATACCTTCGCGTAGTCAAAGGTGTACGAACCCGTTACGCTGAAGAACACGCGATGCCGGATCCACTCCTTGGGGTCGGAACGTTTGGTGTCCGACCAAGTGCTGTCCGGTCCGAGCAGCTTGAGCGTGTAGCCCAGGTCGAACTTGACATAGTCGATCGGTTTGTAGCCGAAATCGAGGGTCGTATATGACTTGTGGAACGAGGGACCTACCAGTGAGTTATAGACATCGAAATACAGTTCTTCGGCAATCCCGAGACGCAGACCGTTGTGCCATTTCTTATTGAACTGTGCTCCTACACGCAGTTGTGCCGCATGACCCGTGACCGCCTCCTGACTCTCGTAGTCCCAAGCAAACGTGCTGATACTGCATAGTAGCAGCACGCCTATAACCGTTAACCTATAACCTCTCACCATTATTTAAACTTCGTTATCTGGTCAATACTATTGTTGGTTTTGCCTTTCTCCAGCGGGTAGGTGACGTTGATATACGCCACGTCGCGGAGGAAGTCGATGTGTCCGATTTCGAGATCGAGCACCTTCAATCCGGTGCGCTCTTCTAAGTCGGCAATGAGGGCGGCACGGTTCTCGGGACGGATGTTCTCGATCTTCTCGTAGAGGATGATCTTGGTGGACGTGCGTTTGCGTCCGTTCCAAAGCTCAAAGCCCCAAGCCATGGCCAACATCAAGATGTTAGCAATCAGCAGCAAATACCATGCCAAACCGTCCGCTTTCATGCTCAGCGAGTTGATGACCGAGATGGCGATGATAAGGAACATATAGTTCATCTCGCGGATAGGTACGGTCTCGGTGCGGTAACGGATCATGCCGAAGATGGCAAATAGTCCGAGCACGAAGCCCGTCTGGATATCCAGTATCTGCATCAGCCACAGCAGCAGAAACATACCGCTTGCAAACAGCATAAACTGCACGTAGTAATCGCGGCGACGCGAATAGCGATAGTAGATGCAGTAGATGAGCGTCCATGTCACCAACAAGTTGAATAGAAACATCAGCGGCATCGTGATGAGGTTCTCGCTCACGCCGATGAGGTCGGCTATCGAGTGCATCAGATACGAGATGCTGTCGCTCGTGCCGAAGCGTGCAGCGATATCGGGGTCGTTCTCCAGGAACTCCAATGTGGGATTGGCTAAATCAGGCATACTATTAAATTAAAAATTACAAATTAAAAATTAGCGAGCATTTTTTCGATGGCTCGAATCTTCTTCTTGAAACGATTGCGTTTCAGGCCGGGGGTGGTCAGCGCCGTGCCGATGCAGTATTTGCTGATCTTGAGCGGATGCTGACGCAGCCGGAGCATGATACCGGTCATCCGGGACGGTACGTTGCCGTCGCGCTTGAGTTCGATGATGACGAGTTCCTCGAATGTCTTCTTCTCGCCGCTCACGACATTGTCCCATACGAGGTCCATGTCAATGGTCAGCCGTTCGGTCTTGGCCTTGTTGACCAGCGTGATACGGTGAAACTTGGTCCATAGTTTGGGACTCAGTTCGCTCCACTGATACCGGCTCTTGGCGGCTACATACTCCGCTACGCTCCATAGCGAACGCTTGCTGTTCCCGAAGGTGTCGCCGCTGATGTCAAATCCCGGCACGGTGATGCGTTTCTTACTGGTGCGTCCCTTATTGTTCTTGCGTTTGATTTCAAGGAACGTCAGGTCGCTATCCACGTACTGCCGTACGCGTATCTTCTGGCGAACGAGTTGCCGGTCGTGGTGACGGATGTACATATCGAGCGAGTCGGTGTCGTAGTACATCGTGTCGTAGGTGGCGATGCGCTTGCCGTCGATCTCCTGCACATAGTAATCCGCCTGCGCAGCCTCTAATATAGCCGGCAACACAGCCCTCGGCACCGCATATTTGGTGTCGATACGGTTCATGAGCTTCACGCTCTCCATCTCACTGAGACTGATCGGCTCAAAGGCTTGCACTATGTTCGCTATCGTAGGCATATAGTAAATCCGCGGCAAAGGTACGGAAAATAATTGACAAATGAAAATTTATATTTGATTTTTCTGTTTTTTTTCATAAAAACGGCGATTTTATTTGCATATGTCAGAAAAAAGCAGTACTTTTGCAGCCGTTATGAAAAAACTTATCTTCTTTGCATTGGCGGCAATCGGATTTGCTGCGTGCAGTAATTCAAATGACAAAATGGTAAATGAACAAATGGTAAATGGCTTTATGAACTTGGCGCGTGAGCGTTATGCCGTGCGCGAGTATGCCGACACGCCGGTAGAGGCCTTTAAGTTGGACTCCATCCTCGAAGCCGGACGTCTGGCTCCTACTGCCAAGAATGTACAACCGCAGCATATCTATGTGCTGCAGAGCCCCGAGGCGATTGCTAAGATCAATGCGCTGACTCCTTGCGCGTACGGCGCTCCGGTGGTGTTCCTCGTCTGCTACGATGCAGACCAGGTATGGACCAAAGAAGACGGCACCAACTCCGGCGATATGGATTGCTCCATCGTTGGTACACACATGATGATGGAAGCGACCGAACTCGGGCTCGGCACCTGCTGGGTGAAATACTTCGACCCGGCGGAAGTAGCTGAGGCGTTTGAGTTGCCGACGAACCACAAGCCGTCCTTCCTGATGCCTTGCGGCTATGCAGCGGAGAATGCGAAGCCGAGCGACAAGCACTTCTCCCGCAAACCCCTCACCGAAACGGTGACGTATAAATGAGAAGTAGTCGAAAGTCAAAAGAAATGAATATATTAACCCTTAAATTTTTAAAATTATGACAAAAGAAGAAGCTTTAAAAGGATTCGCCTATCTGGGCGCAGTATGGTTTGGTAACAGTAAGCAACACTTCGCTTTCTCGGCGTACGACCGTCTGAACGGTTGGAACAAGTTGGCTGACAAGTGGAAAGCCGAAGCAGAGGAAGAGTGGGACGAGGCAGAAGAAGTACTCAACCGTCTCGTTGAATTGGGTTGCAAACCCGCTGATCTCCAGGAGGCAATGAAAACCATCGAGTTCCCGTTCTATGACGATCCGAAACAGCAGATCGAGTCGGATTATCAGCCCACCGCTGTAGAGGAGATGAGCAAATTGGCACAGGCTTTTGCAGACGATTATCCCACGCAGAAACTCATACAGAAATGGATCGACGGCGAGAAAGAACACATGGAATGGGAGGCTCAGTACCTCAAACTCATCGACCGTCTGGGATACGATAACTTCTTAATGACCCAAATGTAATTCGCGTTCGGCAAGGAGATCGTGATGTCGATACCGCTCTGCTAAATCGACGGGACGACTCCTGCCTCCGCTCTCCCCACCGCGAACAGCCTACGGCTTGGTTTGCGTCGGGGGCCCCATAAAAAAAGATAAAAGATTATGAAGGAAAAAGTTTTAAAAGCTATGCGTGAGTTCGGTCAACCCGTTAACGCAGGCAAAATCGCGGAGATCACAGGCATCGACCGCAAGGAAGTGGACAAAGCGTTTGCAGAACTGAAGAAGGAAGGTGCAATCATCTCGCCCGTCCGCTGCAAATGGGCTCCGGCTAACTAATGACCACGCTCTTAATAGGTTTATTGATCCCTCTGTTGGGCACCATGCTCGGAGCCGCCTTTTCTTTCTTTATGAAGTCACCGATTGAGCGAGAGAAAAGTGATGCTCGCATCAACTCTTCCGAGCGTGAGGTGACTCGACCGAAGGTCAAACGCGACATGCCCGAGCGCCTGCAGAAGGCGCTGCTCGAAAATATATTTGACAACTATGAAACGAAATTATTCCAAATGGTGCAGTGTGGCGCTGATAGCCGCTATATACGCGCTTGCAGGTGTAGCCGGTTGGCTGTTGTTTGATTGGTTGACGATGCAGGCTATGCAACCTATTGCGGCTTTGCTCTTAGCCGATGTGCTGGCAACGATTGTCGTATGGGCATTCGGTTTGCTCTATGAGAACGTGTCCGTCTATGACCCGTATTGGAGCGTTTTTCCGCCAATCGCTTTTCTGCTGTGGGCTTTTCATACCGGCGTGTGGTCAGTTCCGGTCATCCTGCTGCTTGTCGCTTCGTGGTATTGGGGCTGGCGTCTCACACGCAATTGGGCTATCACATTCAAAGGTATCGGTCATGAGGATTGGCGTTATACCAAGTACCGTGACCGTCATCCGTTGGTGTTCCACGTCATCAACCTCTTCGGTCTGAACATGATGCCGACGTTGGTGGTCTTTGCTGCCATGCTACCCGGATTAAAGCTAATGGCTAATAGCCAACAGCTAACGGCAACACAAACAATCATTTGTGTCTTCGGCTGCATCGTCTGCTTGGCATCTGCTACAATCCAACTGATTGCGGACAAGCAGAGCCATGATTTCCGTGCCGCTCATCCCGGTCAAGTATGCAATGTGGGCTTGTGGAAACATGGTCGTCATCCGAATTACTTCGGCGAGATACAATTCTGGTGGGGCATATGGATTATGTATGCTTCGTTGAATGGTATCGATATGTATATCGGCGGCGCTATTGCCATGACTGCACTCTTCCTCGGTATCTCTATTCCGCTCATGGAGAAGCGCCAACTCGCCAACAAACCCGGCTATGCCGAATACCGTAAACAAACAAGAATGTTGATATGACCATCGACACCACTAATATGTGCAGCCATTTGCAGCGGAAGTTGCTTGAAGGCGAGTATAAAACGATACGGGAGCAAATAGAGGCAGACCTGACATTATCTGCCGTAGTTCGTTCGCGGCAGTTGCATATCTACCGCGACGGAAAAAAGATACTGGTGCTGGCAGGCAAAAGTGCACCGAAAATTATTAGAGAAGACAAATTGAATCAACTAATATGAAAAAACTAATTATCTTTGCATTGGCTGCGACGATGTTCGCGGCATGCGGAAAGAAGGCAGAAGAAGATGG